>JAKSNJ010000009.1 GCA_024399965.1 Paludibacteraceae bacterium | reverse complement strand
CACCTTGAGCAATTTTTGGACCAAATGTAGAGATAGATAAAGATTCAAAATTAGGGAACCAACATCCTTTCTTTTCTGCCCATTGTTGTACCAATTCTTCTTGTTTAGCATCTATCTCCCAATTTGTTGGGCTTGCTTGGCTTGCTGTAGCATCGCTACTTGTGCCAATGCTTGCTCTCGCGTAGCATGCGACGGCGTACGCCCCAATGAGCACCGAATCTGCAGAGCAGAGACCTGCATGCTCTTGTAAATTGAATCGAGTAAGATTTGTTCTTCCATTGAGTATATCGTTAGAAAATTGATCAATATATGCCAAAGTGGACGCACTAAAGCCCTGATTTGCAATCAATGTAAATATACTTTGTAATTCGTCCACTATGCGTAATTTTTAATGTCTTTGCAGGGTTATGCCCTGCGGGAGGGGTAATTTTATGGAGTGCTCCAAGCACCGTTTTGCTTGCAAAATTACAAAGAATTTTTGGAATATGCAAATAAATGTTATCTTTTTCAGAAAAAAGGCGTATATAGAGAGGGGAAGAAATATCATTTAGCCACAAAGTGGCGGTTAAATACATCATTTTACAAAAAGATTTGCATATTTGCAAAATTTTTATTATATTGGGCAAGCTGCCAGACGCAAAGCGTCTTTCCCCCCCAATGGTAGTCCTCACCTTTATTAACATACGCGCACATTTGGGCACAAGACCTAAGTCTTCCATTATCCGTTTTTAGGTGATTCTTTATGTGCAAGCACCTACAAACCACCTAAAATCGTATATTTATAGATTAAAAATCTATTTTGTGTCCAAATAGTTTGCGTATGCCAAATTTTTGTTGTATATTTGCACGCTATTTGTAGTGTATTTAGATAACTGATAAAAAAGAATAGATATGAAAAAGACTATTTTGATTATTGTGGCTGCCATTTGGGCATGTAGTATGAAGGCCGAAGTGAAGTATATGACCACCGACATGTTCAAAAGCAACATCATGGACTACACCGTAGAAAAAGAGTGGAAATACAAAGGCAAAAAACCTTGCGTCATCGACTTCTACACCACGTGGTGCGGACCGTGCAAACGACTCGCACCCATTATGGACGAACTGAGCAACACCTACAAAAACAAAGTTATCTTCTACAAAGCCGACACCGAACAGGAACGCGAACTCGCGTACGTATTCCAAATCAGCAGCATTCCACAGGTGCTGTACATTCCAGTCAAGGGCAAACCTATCCTCCTAAAAGGGCTATACCCCAAAGAAGAAATAGTCAAAATAATTGATGAACACCTACTGGGAAAATGAGTTTAGAGGACGGCAGCGACGCTGCCTACAGTTTAGAGTTTAGAGAATTATGCAAGTAGAATTTGTATTATTGGTGCTGTCACTGCTCTTCTTTGCCAGCATATTTACAGATAAAATCGGTTTTAAATACGGTGTCCCGGCCCTACTCCTTTTCCTTGTAGTAGGTATGTTGTTCGGTCCTGAAGGTATCCCTTCTTGGTTTGGAAGCGAAGGCATTAACTACAAAATAGCCACCAGTACCGCCCAAGCCATCGGCACCGTCGCACTGTGCGTCATACTGTTCTCCGGCGGTATGGACACCAAACTGAGCGAGATACAACCCGTCATTGCACCGGGGGTAACCTTGGCCACCATTGGCGTACTCATCACCTGTATCGTCACAGGCGTACTCATTTACTACCTGTTCGGTGCTTTTCAAGCCGTTACCAGCGTCAGTATATGGTTGGCACTACTTATGGCAGCCACTATGTCCTCAACCGACAGCGCCAGCGTCTTCTCTATCTTGCGCACCAACGGCGTCAAACTCAAACATAACCTGCGCCCACTATTGGAATTAGAGAGCGGTGCCAACGACCCGATGGCATATATTCTTACCATCACCCTAATCGGCATCGTTACCAGCGGAAACACCGAAGTTAGTATATTGGAAATAATACAAAACATTCTCGTGCAACTGGTTATGGGCGCCGTCATGGGCTTCGCGTTCGGTAAGGTTGTGGTTGAACTACTCAAACGCGCCAAACTCAACAACGAGTCCCTTTACCCTATTATGGTACTGACGGCATGTATCTTCATCTTCTCCGTCACCTACTACCTCAAGGGTAATCCCTATTTGGCCGTTTACATAGGCGGACTAATCATCGGCAACAGCAAGTTCACCAAGAAACGCCAAACCAAATCGTTCTTTGACGGACTGACGTGGCTCAGCCAATTGGCTATGTTCCTTATGTTGGGTTTGATGGTTACGCCCAGCGACTTCCTGCAATTAGAGGTTTGGCTGCCCTGCCTGATTATCTCTATCGTGATGATTTTCATTTCACGCCCACTGAGTATATTTCTCTGCCTGTCGCCTTGGAAAAAACAGTTCTCGCAACGCGACCAACTATTGGTTAGTTGGGTAGGTCTAAAGGGCGCTGTACCTATTATATTCGCTATTCTGTGCGAGGCAAGCGACGTACCGAGCGCACGCCTGATTTTTAATATTGTCTTTATGTGTACCATCGTCAGCATGTTGGCGCAGGGAACCAGTTTAAGCACTATTGCACGACGACTCAAATTGGCTATGCCGCAGCAAGCGGAGCATAAACTGAACTTCTTTGACATCGATCTGCCCGAAGACATCGCCGGTTCGGCACACGAGACCGAAGTAACCGCCGAACTCATGAAGCAGGGACATTGCCTGCAAGATATTCACGTACCCGAGCACACCCTCGTCATCATGGCACGACGCGGAGAGAGTTTCTTCGTACCTACAGGCGACACCGAATTGCAAATAGGTGACCAACTACTCGTCATCTCCGACCAAAACGCTGCACAAGTCGTTCAAGAGATGGAGGACGAAGAGGAACAAATACTCACCCACTGGTGGCTGCAAATGACACATGACACCAAACGTTTCTTCAGGAACAAGTGGAACAAGTTGGTAAAGTAGAGTTTAAGTAATAGATAACAGGTAACAGATAACAGGTAACAGATAACAGATAAAATATGAAAACAATTTTTCTAACCGGAGCAACCGGCACAATGGGTTCGGCCGGTATGCACGAATTACTACAGTACCCCGACCGTTACAAAGTGCGTGTTTTGGCTCGTCCCAGCCAAAAGAACAAGCAACAATTAGCCCCTTATCTTGACCGCGTAGAGGTCGTTTGGGGTGACCTCACCAAATACGAAGACGTGTTACGTGGCGTCACCGGCAGCGATGTCGTGCTGCACGTAGGCGGTATGGTATCGCCACAGGCCGACTATCGCCCCACCGTAACCCGCAAAACCAATCTTACTGCTGCACGCAACATACGCGATGCCGTACTCGCGCAGCCACAAGACCAACAGCCCAAAGTGGTCTATATCGGTAGCGTAGCGCAAATGGGCGACCGCCGTGAGCCCCTTCATTGGGGACGTGCCGGCGACCCAATCTGCGTCAGCGCGTACGACCACTACGGTATCACCAAAGCCCTTGCAGAACGTATCATCACCAACTCACCTATCAAACACTGGGTCAGTTTGCGCCAGTCGGGTATTCTTTACCCAGCTATTCTCAAAAACTACGACCCAATTATGTTTCACGTTCCCGTACGTGGCGTGCTGGAGTGGGCAACCGTAGAGGACAGCGGTCGTCTGTTGGAGCGCGTATGCCGTGACGAGGTGCCGGAGGAGTTTTGGAAACGCTATTACAACATCGGTTCGGGCGAGCAATACCGCCTCAGCAACTACGAATTTGAGTGCCTGTTATTGGACGCCATCGGTTGCCCCAAACCCGAAAAGATATTTGACAGCAAATGGTTCACCACACGCAACTTCCACGGTATGTGGTATATCGACGGCGACGTATTGGAGAATTACCTCCACTTCCGTGCTAATGTACCCGTTAAAGAGTATTTCCGTCAGATGGCTAAGAGCGACACACTGCCCGCTTCGCTCAAATTCGCCGTTCGGTCTAAGTTGGTCTATCTGAGTCACCTCGTGCCGCATATCGTCAAACTTGCCATGAAGCACATGGCCTACAGCCCCGAACACGGCACCCAATGGTGGATAAAGAATGCACAATGCACAATGCACAATGCACAATGGGAGAAAGCCAATAAACGTATCCGTGCCTACTACGGCAGTTTGGAGGCATACAACGCTATCCTGCCTTGGGACAAAATGGACCTTAGTCACAACAGCAACGAAGCCGTACTGCTCAATCACGGTTACGACGAGAACAAACCGATGTCCGAGTTTACCATCGAAGACATGCAACAAGCGGCTGCCTTCCGTGGCGGTAAATGTCTATCTACCAACATGGTCAAAGGCGATTGGGATACCCCTCTGCAGTGGCAATGTGCTCAAGGACACATCTTTACCGCCACACCGCGACTGATTTTGCTGGGCGGACACTGGTGCCCCGACTGCTTCCCTTACCCCTATAAAGACGAACCCAACAGTCGTCCGTGGGCTTGGGACCAAGAGGCAAGACGCAATCCATTCTTCGCCCAACTGTGGGCACCCCTGCATGACGCTAACGAAGATAATGTTTACGGTCCCGAAATCTTTGACGGTTGGGAGAAATAGTTTAGAGAGTAGAGTTTAGAGAAAATGAGTAAAGCACAACAAGAATTAAAGCCCGCTTCACAGGGGCAACCATCACCTAAACGCAACTGGCGGTGGGTGTATTATGTACTGCTATTTGGCATTTTAGCGTGGTTCTTATATTCCCCTAACAAGGAAAAACAAATAGATAAGAAACTGAGTTACACCCAGTTTACTGCCTACGTGCAAAACGACATGGTCGCCAAGATAGAGGTTAGCAACGATTGCAAAGCCGAAGCCGTCATTCGTCCACAGAGTTATGTGTACGTCTTTGGTACACAGGAGGCAGGCGAACAAGTCAAGGGAAAACTGCAAACGCAAGTACCTTCCGTCGAGGAATTTAGTAAATGGATTGACGCCCAAAACGCCGAGCGTGCCACCAATAAACAGCCGGCTATAGACGTTACCTACAAGGATTCGCACGATATATGGTATCTACTGTTGGTCAATGTCGCTCCGTTTTTATTGTTGATAGTTTTCTTCATGTTAATCGGACGTGGCGCAGCCGGTGTGGCAGGAGGTATATTCGGTGTAGGCAAAGCCAAAGCCCAACTGTTTGATAAAGACAAAAAAGACAAAGTTACCTTTAAAGACGTGGCCGGTTTGGAAGGCGCCAAAGAGGAAATACAGGAAATAGTGGCCTTCCTCAAGAACCCCAAGAAATACACCGCCCTTGGCGGTAAGATACCCAAGGGGGCACTACTGGTAGGCCCTCCGGGCACAGGTAAGACACTACTCGCCAAGGCCGTAGCCGGCGAAGCCGATGTACCTTTCTTCAGTATGTCCGGTAGTGATTTCGTCGAGATGTTTGTGGGCGTAGGTGCCAGCCGTGTGCGTGACCTCTTCCGCCAAGCCAAGGAGAAAGCCCCTGCTATCATCTTCATTGACGAGATAGACGCTATCGGTCGTGCACGTGGCAAGAACGCTATGACAGGCGGTAACGACGAGCGCGAAAGCACTCTTAATCAGTTACTTACTGAAATGGACGGTTTTGATACCAGCTCAGGTGTTATCATTCTCGCTGCCACCAACCGTGCCGAGATTTTGGACAGCGCCCTACTCCGTGCCGGACGCTTTGACCGACAAATACACGTTGAACTGCCTGACCTGAAAGAACGGCAGGAGATTTTTAACGTACACCTCAAGCCCCTCAAGTTGGACGAAACGGTTGATGTGTCCTTCCTGAGCAAACAAACACCGGGTTTCTCCGGTGCCGACATTGCCAATGTCTGCAACGAGGCAGCGCTGATTGCTGCACGCAACAACCACACCAAGGTGGGTAAACAGGACTTCATGGACGCTGTAGATCGCATAATTGGCGGTTTGGAGCGCAAGAACAAGATAATGACCGAGGACGAGAAACGCAGTATCGCCTACCACGAAGCAGGGCACGCCACTATCTCGTGGCTGTTGCGCTGGGGCAATCCGCTGGTGAAAGTAACGATTGTGCCACGTGGCATGGCCTTAGGCGCTGCGTGGTACCTGCCTGAAGAACGGCAACTGACCAACAAAGAGCACCTATTGGACGAGATGTGTTCCCTCTTAGGCGGTCGTGCAGCCGAACAGGTCTTCCTTAGTCAAACCTCTACCGGCGCTCTCAACGACTTAGAGCGCGCCACCAAACAGGCATACGCTATGGTGGCATATTACGGTATGTCCGAACAACTGAAAGATATATCGTTCTACGACTCGACCGGTCAAAGCGAATATAGTTTGCACAAACCCTATTCCGACAAAACCGCAGAGACCATTGACCAAGAGGTTCACGCCCTCATCGAGGAACAAATGAACCGCGCCAAAGATATTTTGACTAAAAACAGCGAAGGACACAACGCTTTGGCACAGTTATTGGTGGAAAAAGAAGTAATTACGTCCGACGATGTTGAGCGCATATTGGGTCCGCGTCCTTGGAAGAGTCGCGGAGACGAAATAATAGAAGCAAACCAAAACAAAAACGATAATGAAGAAAACGCTATTTCTATGCCTGCTGATGGCGACAACGCTGCTGTCAGCACAGCAACAGATTCCGCAACTGCCAATTGATTCGGCGGTGCGAGTAGGTCATTTAGACAACGGACTAACCTATTACATCCGTCACAACGAATTGCCCAAACAGCGGTGTGAGTTCCACATTGCCCAGCGCGTAGGTGCTATTTTGGAGGAAGACAACCAAAACGGTTTGGCTCACTTCTTGGAGCACATGTGTTTCAACGGCACGGAGCACTTTCAGGGCAAAGGTATCATCGAGTATTTTGAGAGTCAAGGTGTTAACTTCGGTGGCGACATCAACGCCTATACGTCGCTTGACCAGACCGTTTATCGCCTGAGCAACGTGCCCACCTATCGTGAGGGCATTGTAGATAGTGCATTACTCGTGTTGCACGATTGGAGTTGCGCCGTATCGCTGCTGTCTGAGGAGATAGATGCCGAACGTGGTGTCATTCGTGAGGAGTGGCGCACGGGTCGCACCGCTTCCCGCCGTATATGGGCACGCAGCCAAGCCGTCATGTTCCCCGGCACCAAATATGCCATTCGCGATGTGATTGGAGATACGGCAGTCATTAACAATTTCTCGTACGACGCCTTGCGCGCGTATTATAAAAGGTGGTACGGTCCGGACAACCAAGCCATCGTCATCGTGGGCGATATAGATGTCGATCAGATGGAGCAGAAAATCAAGACCCTTTGGGCCAATGTTCCCCGTCGTGCCAACTATGGCGAACGCCCATACGAGCTCATTCCTGACAACCAAGAGCCCCACGTAGGCATACTTACCGACCCCGAGGCACAGCAAACGACCATCACCCTGATTTGCAAACATGAGCCGATGCCTGCAGAAGCCAAAGGCAGCATATTCGGCTATACGAAGAACATCTGCGACGAACTGGTTTATTCCATCTTGTCCGAGCGTTTGCAGGAACAGGTTGTCAAGCCCAACGCACCTTTTGTAAACGGTCTAATGGCATACACGGACCTTGTGCCTACTTGCGATGGTTTTTACTGCCGTTTCATTGCCAAAGACGGCAAAGCCAAAGAGACCTTTGCCTTGCTGCTGAACGAAGTAGAGAAAATGCGCCGTTATGGCTTTACCGACGACGAATTAGAGCGTGCCAAGTCACAAATGCTCAACGACTACGAGCAAATGTACAATGAGCGCAATGCCACTGAAAGCAACGATTTTGTGCAGGAATACATCGGTCATTTCTTAGACAACGAGCCCATTCCCGGCATCGCTGCCGAATTGGAAATGGTCAAAGCCATCTTGCCGAATATCCAAACAGCCCAACTCAATATGTTGGCTGCGGAATATGTGACCGACAACAACACCATTGTGGTGGTTACTGCTCCGGACAAAGTAGCCGATAGTTTACCTACCGAAGAAGAAATCAAGAATGCGCTCGCACATCGTACAGAACTCACCATCGAGGCCCCCAAAGCTACACAAGTAGATAAAGACCTTGTGAAGAAGATGCCAAAGAAAGGTACGATTAAGTCCTATAAGACCAACCTCGAATTGGGCACGATTGAGTGGATACTGAGCAACGGTGTGAAGGTAGTCATTCGTCCGACACAGTTCAAGCAAGACGAGATATTGCTTTCTGCCTACTCGTGGGGCGGCAAGAGCGTACTCAAGCAAACAGAGTTGGTCAATGCCGAATTGACAGGCAATGTGATTCAATTTATGGGCTTGGGCAGTTTCTCGATGAATGACTTGCAAAAGGCATTGGTGGGCAAGACCGTCAATGTAGCATGCGACATTGCCAACTATACCGAGGTCATTGAGGGTAACTCCAGCATCAAGGACTTGGAGACGATGTTACAGTTGGTTTACTTGGGCTTTACCGCACCTCGTGAAGATGCCGAAGCGTTTGCCTCGTTGAAGACCATCATGGCCAATCAACTCAAGCACAAGGAGAGCAATCCCAAAGCCATCTTCTCGGATTCGGTACGTTTGATGGCTACCAATCATAGTCCGCGCACTGTTCTTTGGAACGAGCAGACGCTCAACCAACTGAATATGAAGCAGTGCTTGGCTATTTACAAGAATCGCTTTAAGAACGCAGCTGACTTTACCTTCTTCTTTGTGGGCAATATCGACCCGGATGACCAAATCACGCAAGAGTTGATTTGCACCTACTTGGGCGGACTGAAGACGAGCAAGAAAACAGAAACACTGACGGACGATGGTGTGCGTGTACCGCAGGGACAGGTTAAGAATTATTTCTCCCGTGCAATGCAAACAACGACCGCCAGCAACCGCATTCAATACACGTCGTATGACATTCCTTATACACTGGAGAATGCCCTTACGATGGAACTGATTGGTATGATTCTCGACCGTCGTTATATGGAGAGTATTCGTGAGCGTGAAGGTGGTTCGTACGGTGTAGGCACGTATGCCCGCGTGCAGGCGTTGCCGGTCAGCAAAGCGTTCCTGCTGATGCAGTTTGATACCGACCCTGCCAAGCAGGCACGCCTGATGGAGATTATTCACGAAGAAGTGAAGACAATCGTTCAGAATGGTCCTTTGGCAGAAGACCTGCAAAAAGACAAGGAGATACTGCTCAAGAGTCATAAAGAGAACTTAGAACAAAACGACTGGTGGTTGGAGGCCTTGGAGACTTACGACAAGTATGGCATCAACCTCATCAGCGACTACGAGTCGGTTGTCAACGGCATCACGGCAGATAAGGTGCAGAATATGCTTAAACAGCTGGTAGAATCCGGTAATGTCTTTGAGGTGGTTATGACCCCGGAGAATTGAACGGCGCGGAGCGCCTAATAGAACGCTTCGCTAATAGAACGGGCAGAGCCCTAATAGAACGGCAGCAAAGCTTGCTAATAGAAAAACTGCTTGGCAATCGTCAGGCAGTTTTTTTTGTTGAGTGTCGGCCGACACTCTCTCGACAGTCTCCCCTCTCTCATGCGCCACCTGCCCCCTCTTGGCGCCTATCCGTGTGCAATTTGACAGGACACAAATGGGTTATACATTGGATATACGTATGATATACATAGGATACACCCCTGCCTCACTCCCCTCCCTGTTCTTTTCCGTAGCACCACCGTAGCCCTCGGAGGATTTGTCTTGTATGTACCTCTTTTTATCAAGGAGCCGAAATGCAGTTGCAAATCGGCTCCTTGACGGTTGCTTCACCCTTCGTCAACGTTTCGTCCACGTATCGTAACAATAATAACGAAAACTGATATCAGAATTATATTGGATTATATGTCAGGATTAATTGTCGTCACTCCGTCTGGTACTAAAATCAATCGTTGATGCTCCTTAAATTTTGGAGACACGACACTCCATGTTGGTTGATTGTATGCAGAATCTAATTGAATATCCGCCATATCACAAACCGAGTAGAAAACGCAATCACCATTAATCTTTGCTTGTTTGTTTTTCTTTGCCATTGCAACTTTTTCAGGGAATATATCCTCATAACCTTTCGACCACCAAAATATATACGGCACATGATATTCGGTTCTGAGTGGTGTGCAATTTCCTCCATGACCCGCACCGCCATTCCCAATAAACTCACCATGGTCGGACATAAACATAAAACCTGACACAGTATTTGGTTGGTCTATAACATTTATAATTGAAGACAAAATGTAATCGGTATATAATATGCTATTGTCATAGGCATTAATTAATAAAATACTGTCGCGCATTGCTTCTTCGTCATTAGAATTTGGTTGATACACATCAAACTCTTTTTCATAATTTGTAAAAAAACTATGATTACCATAGAATTGGATAAGAATAAACAATTTATCATGTTCTTGAACTAATGAATCAATAATATGTACAATCGTTTTATCACCAGATAGTATTTCACCATCTTTCACAACATTATGAATAATAATTAAAGAATCCACTCCATCACTAAGATATTTTTCATACGACAACAAATTGTTATTAACTATAGTATATGTATGAAAACCTGCCTCACGAAATGGCTCTATGATAGACCGTTCAGCAAAATTTAATTGATAATTATCAGGAGTAGCTCTTGTAACTAATTGGGGAATAGAATACATTGTGAGACACGCTTGGGAATAATAATCATCAAATAGCACAAGATTATCTAATGCTTCTAGCCGTGGTGTTGTAGAGCGTGGATATTTCCCATTAAGAGAAATATTGTCATACCTAAGAGATTCTCCTATTGCTAAAACATAAACTTGTTTTTTGTCGATTTTGGTTACTTGTTTTGCTCCAAAGTTTATATCTTTAGCATGTTCTACCGCCTTTCGCTTTTTTATTTCATTATATGTTTGTAAACTTTGATATACAATATTATACGGAGGTCTATTCAAAATCCGTTTATCTACATAGTAACGCAATGTCAGTTGGTTATTATAAAACCCCACCATTTTATAGAATACAAAACCTGTTGGAAGTAGTATGGTTAATAACAACATTACCCCTTCCAACCACTTCAGGTATTTTGGAATCGAATATAGCAATCCACTAATCACACATAGCATCACTACAGGTATCCAATTTATTACTTCTCCCAAATTTGTTTTATAAAATTCTGATGCTTCTTGTGAATTGGTTCGAATAAAAGAATATATAGAACCTGGCAAAAGGTATTCACCATACAAATCAACCATCGTTAATTCTGCAATTGAAAATATAGTAAGTACAGCGATTACAACCCAATATATCCATTTACGATGAATCAAAGATGACAAACCAACAATAGGTAGTGCAAAAATAACGCTAGTTAACAGATAACTCAATCCTGTATTCTGTTTACACATGTATATACAACACGGATAAACAAGAATCAGAAGTAACATAAATAGGCTACATGCATAAAACAACTTTGTTTTACTTGAACTAAACCAAGAACGAATAGATGATAAACTCATTGTCTTTTTGTTGTTTGTGGGCGGTGGTTCCGACCAACCCGAATAATATTACAACAAAAAAGCGTGGAACCATATTTGCCTATTCTCCAAATAGAGGCTCTGGTAAACCCTTGTACAAGAATAGACTATAATGTCTCCACGCTGGCATACATATACACCTAATTTTGGGCGTAATACATACCAACAACAGACATTTATCGTCACCTTGTTTTGGGTACAAAATTTACCAGATTTTCTATTTGCCAAAACAAGCGTCAATAAACGCTTTTTGCGCGATTATCTTTCAAATCGCTATGTCTGCCATTTTTTGACCAGAATGACCAAACTGGATATTGCTATTGCAACGATACGATTTGCTTTGCGGCGGTGGTGGCAGCGGGGTGGTTGCCTAAGATAGAACGAATATCATCATAATCCGCCAAAATCCGTTGCCGATAGGGTTCGTCCGTGAGCAAACGCGTCAGTTCCTGCACAATACGGTCCTCCGTAAAATAAAACGCAATCAATTCCTTAATCACCTCACGCGCCGGAATGATATTAACCAACGTAAAGAAAGGTATCCTAAAAATAAACGGTTTAATCCATCCCAACCAACGCGAACAAGCAATATGATACACCGCCGTCTGCGGACAACCAAGTAAAGCCGTCTCCAAGGTCGCCGTACCCGAATTAACTACCGCTGCACTCGCCTTCGTCACCAAATCATACGTGTCACGCGTCAGTTCCTCTCCTTGCAAATACGGGGCATAGAACGAATCGTCTATGCCAGGGGAGGCGGCGACGACAATCTGACACCCCTCGCCCCCCTCAGTAAGGGGGTGAGAGGAGATGAATTGACGAACTTGGCGTGCCGCTTTTAGCATCTTGGGCAAACAGTTTTTTATCTCGCCCTTTCTGCTACCCGGCAATAGGGCAATAATGGGGACACCCCTCGACCCCCTCAATAAGGGGGTGGTAGGTTGTAGGTTGTAAGTTGTAGGTTGTAGATGAGAGGATTGATATTCGCGGATGGAGTCCATCGTCGGATTGCCGACGTACTCGCATTTATAGCCGTACTTGGCATAAAAAGCCGGTTCAAAGGGGAAAATACCCAAAATAAGATCCGACAAACGCGCAATCTGATGTACACGGAACGCCTTCCACGCCCACACCTTAGGCGGAATATAATATACCACCTTGGTGGCTGGCAAGTTCTTCTTACAGAACTTGGCTATCTTGAGATTAAACGAGGGATAGTCAATGAGTACCACCACATCGGGTTGCTCGCATAAGAGTCCCTGCTCGGCAATCTGGAAATTCTGCCGTATCTTACGCAAATTAGCCAGTACAGCAATCACGCCCATATATGCCATTTTGCGATAATCCTGCAGCAAGCGACACCCTGCCTCACGCATTTTATCTCCACCCAAACCGACAAAGACAGCGTCAGCGTCCTCGTTTTTGAGAGCACGCATTAGATTGGAAGCATGTAAGTCGCCGGACGCCTCACCGGCAAGGAGGAAATATTTCATATAGTTAGACCAATAGCAGCAATCATATAGGGGAAGGCACCAATAAGCACCCCTTTACTCAAGTTCCAAGTATCCGTGGTATAAAAGACAAAGATAAGCGCCAAGTTGGGGAAGACACCCAGCATACACAACTTAGAGAAAGTTGGGAAAGCCGCCTTGCCTACGTCCAACAAGAACCACAGATTAAAGTGGTCCAAATAGATAAGAATAAACGCCAGTGGCAGTAAGAGTCCCAGCACAATGCCTATCCAATATTTATCAAAGCGCTGCATAGTTCGTCATATCTATCGTACACGGTTGCACAGACACATAGCCGTGTTCCAACGCCCACAGGTCGGTGTCCGTGGCTTCGGGTTCATCGTTGACCATATATCCCGCCAAGCGATACCCTACCCGTCCGTCAGGCATCGTAAGAGGTGCCATCTCATCGGTCCAATGTGAGCGACTTTGCCGCGTCCACTTAACGCCCTTAATCACTCCCTTGGGGGCGTTGATATTTAATAGGGTTGACGGTTGTACAATGCACGATGCACGATTGAGTAATTGGTCTAAATAGGGTTCCATGTAGGAGAAATCAGGGTTCTCGGACATATCATCTATGGAAAAGCCAATAGCCGGTATATGATGTTCGGCAGCGACAAAGCACGCCCCCATCGTACCGGAATAAATCAGATTGACCGATGCATTGGAGCCGTGGTTGATACCACTAATCACTAAGTCGATTTGACCGACATCGCCCTTGAATAGCACGTTGATAGCCAGTTTGACGCAGTCGCTGGGCGTACCGTCAGTAACATACACATGGTCTTCTATTTGACGTAGCGACACAGGGCGCGTGGCAGTAACGGCATTGCTCATACCGCTACGCGGGCCATCAGGCACCAGCACCGTGACGTTGCCCATTCGGCGCAAGTGGGGCAAAATAGTCATTAACCCTTTGGCTCCCCAACCATCGTCGTTTACGAGGAGGATGTTCATAGAGGTTAGAGGATAGCGTTAACCTTATCTATAATACGTTGGGCGAGTTCGTTGGCCTTGGTCATCGTCTCCGCCTCGCTATAGACACGAATGATGGGTTCCGTGTTACTCTTGCGCAAATGTACCCAACCCTCCGCAAAGTCTATTTTGACACCGTCTTTATCGTTGATACGCTCGTTCTTGTATGCCTCTTTAACGGCTGCCAAGATAGCATCTACATCGGTGGTTGGAGTCAAGTCGATACGGTTCTTGGAAATGCAGTAATTGGGGAAGGTCTTGCGCAATTCGCTCACCTTCATATTCTTCTCGCACAACGAGCTGAGGAACAATGCAATACCCACGAGGGCATCACGGCCATAATGAGCAGCAGGATAAATAACGCCACCATTGCCCTCACCACCTATCACGGCATTGACGCGCTTCATCTCGGTCACGACATTGACTTCGCCCACCGCCGAAGCCGTGTATTGCCCACCGTGCAGACGCGTTACATCGCTCAAAGCACGTGTGGATGACATATTCGAACACGTATTGCCGGACGTATGCCCTAAGATATAGTCAGCCACACTGACCAAAGTATATTCCTCACCGAACATATCCCCATTCTCGCAAATAATAGCCAAGCGGTCAACATCAGGGTCCACCACAAAACCAACATCGGCTTTGCCGGACTTAAGCAGTTCGCTTATCTCGGTCAGGTGCTGCGGTAGCGGTTCCGGATTGTGTGCAAAATGGCCTGTCGGTTCGCAGTTCAACTCAATGATGTTCTTGACACCTAATGCCTTCAAGATGGCTGGAATAGCCAGACCACCCACCGAATTGACGCAATCAATTGCCACGGTGAAGTTCTTTTTCTCAATAGCAGCCTGATTGACCAGCTGCAGGCCCAGCACTTTCTGCACGTGGTAGGGCAGATAATCCTTCTCAACCATCGTGCCCAAAGCATCAACTTCCGCAAAAGTAAAGTCCTCACGCTCTGCAATAGCAAGCACATCCTTACCCTCGGCATCGTTGAGGAACTCGCCCTTTTCGTTGAGCAGTTTGAGGGCATTCCACTGCTTGGGATTGTGGCTGGCGGTGAGGATGATACCTCCGGCGGCGTGTTCGCCCGTAACAGCCACTTCGGTGGTCGGAGTAGAAGCCAAGCCAATGTTGACCACATTATACCCCATTCCCATCAGAGTACCACTGACCAGCAGATTGACCATACTGCCGGAGATACGCGCATCGCGCCCGACTACAATGGTATTATTATCGGGCATCATACGCCGTCTTTGCGTGGCATACGCTGCCGTAAAACGAACTACATCAACGGGGCTTAAACCCTCTCCAACACGGCCACCTATCGTACCGCGAATACCGGAAATACTTTTAACTAAACTCATGGTTCTTATTCTTTATGGTTTGATTTTATATGTTAATTCATATCCGTAGGGAGTGACACTATTATTGTCCTCCGTAAAGCCCATTTTGCTTGGGCAAATGATACGGCAGTGCCCCCCACTATAGGGCAGCACTCCGATAGCGACCGTCCAGCCGGCGCAATAGTAATTGTCGGACACATCACCCAAAGTAAACGAAATAGGATAGCCACCATCATCGGTGGTCCAATAGCGCGTGGTGTCAGAATAGGCAGTGAGACCGTATTTCTTGTAGCGCATCAGTATCGTTTGCCCTGCCTCCGCCTTGCGGGCAGTCGTATCTTCCTCGATAATGTGAATATACAAGTTGTCATATCCGGGCACGGCATAGTAATCCTTTTCGCCCCACACCGTCGGTTTCTCATCTACCACGTTGATGCCCTCACGAGCGATATATTCCTCGATGAGCGCTTTCTCTTTCTTCAGCAGTTTGGAATAGGTGTTTGTGGCTTGACAGCCGGTCAGCAACAACGCCAGCACTACCATTACGGATAAATAGTTCTTCATATCTTATTGTATTGTTAATTCAACACGCAGGTTTTCATAAGGCGGCACTTGCCCGTTACCGGCACTGCCAAATGCCTCGTACCACGGCACGAGAAGGGACACCGAGTCGCCTCGTTCCATCTTATTCACCACCGATACAATCCCCTGTATATCCTCAATGCGACCAACAGTGACCTCGTGCTGGTGGTCCTCTAATAGCACGCTATCCAACGAATAAAAGCGCGCATGTAGCGACACCAACTCGTTTTCCGTCAAAGGTTGAGTTGCTTCGTCCAATCCTTTTACCCACACATTCTCCTCCAACAATACATATCCCTCTGCATAGCGTATCAGTTGGCGGTCGGCCTCCTCTGCCATACGCTGGTTCATCGTAATGGTTTGTAGCACCGTCGTGTCCGTAGCCGGCTCCTCGTGCAGGAAAGTAGGCCGTTGCGGTTGCGTACGGCCACAACCGGCTACCAGCATACCGACACATATACCTATCAACAGTTTTTGCATACTCATTTTGCTCCTTGTAAACTACGTTTATACTCCGAGGGCGTCAGTCCCATCACCTGCTTGAAGCATTTACTGAAATAGCGGCTATCGCTCATGCCCACCATATAGGTTATCTCTGTGATGTTGTAACTCTTCATCTCCAACAGTTGCACGGCACGCTTGATACGCACCTCACGAATGAACTCAACCGGACTTAAGCCCGTCAATTGTTTGAGGCGGTTAAAGAAGACGGTGCGACCCATGTTCATATACTCCACCATCTCGTCCACAGACAAGTTATTATTATCCATCTGCTGATCCATAAACGCCATCAAGCGCGCTAAGAACAGGTCATCGGGTGTCTTTTCCTGCTTGTGCGTATCCATCGAAATGAGTTGCTGGTGGTAGGTATGCTTCAGTTTCTCTCGTTGCTGCAAGAGATTCAGCACACGCGCCTTGATATAAGCCGGCGAGAAAGGTTTGGTGATATAATCGTCTGCCCCGTGTTCCAAGCCCTCCAACTGACTTTCAATAGCCGTTTTGGCAGTCAATAAGACAATCGGTAAGGACGCAGTAGCGTCGTTTTGGCGCAAACGCTTCAGCAATTCTATACCGTCCATATTAGGCATCATTAAGTCTGACAACACGATTTGTGGCATCGTCTGCTGAATCAAATCCAATGCCTCTATGCCGTCCGCCGCCGTGTGTATCGTGAATAAGTCAGAGAAAATAGACTCAATGAAAGAACGCATATCTTCGTTATCATCTACGATTAGCATAACAGGTTTATGCTCGGGCACCACCCAACGGTGAGCACCGGCTTTGACTTTGGCTGTAGCAGGCACGGCATCTCCGACCACTATCTCCACATCCGTGCCAAAGTGTTCATTACCCTTACGAATCAGTACCGTAAAGACAGAACCCTTACCCACCTCACTGGTTACCTCAATATAAGCGTGGTGCATATCGACCAACTCTTTGGTCAAGTTCAGTCCGATACCCGTACCCGTACCTTTCAACTCGTTATTGCTACGGAAGCGCTCAAATAGCACACTGCGCTTCTCCTTGGGAATACCGCAACCCGTGTCCTTAACCGCCAAGATAAGGAAATCGTCCTTGTCCGTCAGTTGGACGGTAATCGTACCGCCATCGGGCGTGTACTTAAAGGCATTGCTCAACAGGTTAAACAGCACCGTTTCCATCTTTTCGTGGTCCACCCAAACAAGGTCATCGCCCGTCAGCAGTTGCTTTTGGAAAGTGATAGATTTCTTCTGCGCCTCCTTGTTGAAGTTATTGCAGGTATCTTCCACCAAGTTCCAGAAATGAATCGGGCTCACCTTCATCTTCAACTGATTTTGCTGCAACTTGCGGAAGTCCAACAGCATATTAATCATACGTAACATACGCCGCGCGTTGCCGGACACTATTTCCAACTGCTCACGCACAGACGGCGACAAGTTTTCCTTCGTCAACAGGTTATCTACAGGACCCAATATGAGCGTCAGGGGCGTACGCAATTCATGGCTGATATTGGTGAAGAAGCGCAACTTAATGTCCGTCACTTTTTGCTCCACCTCCACCTCCTGTTTCAGGGCATTATTGGCGCGCAAGAAACGCAACACGACCCAACCGATGATGCCCAACAAAATCAATATGAGCAGCACCATCCAGCCGGTCTGCCAAAAAGCACGCTCAACCGTAATGGTCACTTGGCGCACATTGTCCACCCAAACACCTTCGCTATTGGTGGAACGGAGTTGGAAAATATACTTACCCGGCTTGAGATTAGTATAATACGCTTTGCGCTCCGATGTTGGTTCCACCCAATCGTCATCTACACCGCTCAACTGCCAACTATACAATATCTTGCTGGGGGCAGCATAGTCCAACGCAGCAAAAGCCACTGAAACCGAACTGCGATTGCGATACTCGATGTCCGTTATCATCAAAGGAGGGACAAACGACGACTGATGGATATCGGACGGACGGAAACGGCAATAACCGTGGTTATAGCCAAACACAACCTCCTCACCCATAGACAACGCTTTGGCTTCGTTGAAACAAGCACCCGTTTCACCGTTAAACACTTTATACCGTTGGAAGGTGCCTTGGTCTGCTTGGTAGCAGGTAATATCCGTTTCGCCGGTGTACCATATATTGCCCTCAAAATCTTCTACTATCGCTAAAACAATCGTAGAATACGTATTTTGGTGCAAAAGATGGACACCTTCAACATCTTTCACCACTTGGTACAAACCGCCACCAAACGTACCACACCAGATACGACCTTTTCGGTCTTGCAGTAAGCACCGCACATCATAAAAATCAATCAAACTGTCCCCAACCAATAGTCCGGAAGTCGTGGCAGCCCACAGCGTGGAGTCAGCCCACAATAAATCACGCACTTTTAGCCCTGCACCGTAGTCCTTGCGCTGACCGTTGGTATAAGTCACTATGCCATTACCGTACGTGCCGACATAGAGCGTTTCCCCAACCTCCAATATGCTATATACATCGGCATAATCACACGTAAAGGGCAAGCCGATTACCCCATAACCCTTGGTACCCAACAGCAGTCCATAACTGGTTTGCGCTGCGCAATACACCATGCGGTAATCACGTTGGTAAATATGCAAGTCGTTGCCTTCCAACATCATAGCACGCACCTCTCCCACAGGGTCACGGCCGGTACGAAGGTCTTGCAGGTTAAATGGCTGCATAGATAAGTTGACACAATCCAAACCGCCATCATAGGTAGAGAGCCACAACAAACCCTGCCGGTCAACATAGGCAGTATGCACCATATTAGTCAGACCGTGGAAGGGCCATTCCAAAACATCTTCTTCGTAATTATAACGCGAAAAACCGCCTCCGGTCGGGTTCACCCATAGTGCCCCACTCTGGTCCTCCACCACAAAGAAATTGCGCCTCAACTGACCGGCATAACGCGGATCCAAAGGAGGACAGAAACGCTTCCACGCTCCGTCCCGATAACGTGAAATTCCCTGTTTATCATCTACTTGCCAAATGATTCCGTGTCGGTCCACATAGATAGAATCGCCCTTGGTAGCTGCCATCGGATAGACCTTGCCGTCCTCCAACCGGAGGGCATCAATACGGTTGCTATACGATATACCGCCATCTACCGAATCCGGACGAGACACCACAAACTTGTAACCGTCAAAACGGTTGAGTCCGTCCCACGTGCCGAACCACATATAACCCTCTGCATCCTGCAGGATACAACTCACCGTGTTCTGACTCAGTCCGTCCTCCACCGAATAGTGCTGCACCATATAGTGCGGAACAGATGCCACCACAGGCAGCGAGTCCACCAGTAGGACAAGCAACATCAACCAATATGACGTTCTACCTTTCACTTACTTTGCCAAGTGCTCTAAATAACGGCCGTATGCTGTTTTCATCTCCTTACCAAGAGCACGCAATTGGTCGGAGTTAATCCAACCGTTCCGCCAAGCAATCTCCTCAATGCATGCCACATAAAATCCCTGACGGTTTTGAATAGTAGCAATGAAATTGCCTGCCTCTAACAAACTGTCGCAATTACCCGTATCCAGCCATGCAAAGCCACGACCAAAGAGTTTAACTTTCAGCGTTCCTTCGGCCAGATAGAGTTTATTCAGGTCAGTTATCTCATATTCGCCACGAGCAGATGGTTGCAAAGCTGCTGCCTTTTCGCAAACGGTCTTATCGTAGAAATACAAACCCGGAACGGCATAATTACTCTTCGGCTGTGCCGGCTTTTCCTCCAGTGATAGCACCTTGCCATCCTTGTCAAACTCTACCACACCATACGCACGCGGGTCGGCTACTTCGTAACCAAAGATGCAAGCACCTTTTCCCTGTTCTGTCTGAGCCACAGCATCTTGCAACATCTGACGGAAACCCTGACCATAGAACATATTATCGCCCAAGATGAGGCAACCCGGTTCGCCATTCAAGAACTCTGCACCTAATACGAAGGCCTGTGCCAAACCATTGGGAACGAGTTGCACCTTGTAACTCAGACGCATACCAATACGGCTACCATCGCCCAATAATTCCTCAAACATCGGCAAATCACGAGGCGTGGAGATAATCAGCACTTCGCGAATACCTGCCAGCATCAAACTGGACAAGGGGTAGTAAATCATCGGTTTGTCATATACCGGCATTATCTGTTTAGAGATTGCCTTACTCAACGGATACAACCGCGTTGCCGATCCTCCGGCAAGAATAATTCCTTTCATAGTATTTTCATTTTAATGTTGTACGTATTGTTTTTATCTGCGTGTGCGCATCCAACCGGCCAAACCGCGTCGAGGTTGCTCCTGCTGTTGAACAGGTTGAGCAGGCACATCTTTCTCCTGCTCCTCGTCAAAGGTAATGATAATGTCATCAGCAGACACATCTTTCGGTTGGACGGGCTGTTCGGGTACGGGCACCGGTGTCTCTTCAGGTACTTCAGGAGTCGTATCCTCAGCCGGCGTATCTTCTACTAACGGTTGATCAATTTGCAAGTCAATCACTTGCGCCACCTCATCATCCTTCTTTTGATTGGACACGGCAATATCGTCATAATTGGCCTTGATGGCATCTTCTATCGTTGGCTGACCAAACTCATCTTTCAAGGACGGTATATCGCTTACCTCATAACCGGTAGCAATTAACGTCACGCGCACCTCTTTTTCCAAGGATTCATCGATAGAAACACCCCACTGAACCTCCACCTCATCACCCACCTCTTGCACGAACTCGTGTATTTGGTCGGTCTCTTGCGTTTGAAGGGCATACTCAGTAGAGCAGTAGAATTGCAGTAGCACACGCTTAGCACCATGCACATCGCTGGTGTTCACAAGGGGAGAATGAAGCGCATTATTGATGGCATCGGTTACACGACGTTCACCTCCTGCCTGACCCACATTCATAATGGCCACTTTACCGTCCTTTAGCGTGTTATACACATCGGCAAAGTCGGTATTGATAAGTCCCGGAATGGTAATAATCTCTGCTATTGATTTGGCAGCATTTCCCATCACGTCATTGGACTTACTAAAGGCATTCAATATATTCAAATCGGGGTATATCTGTTTCAGTTTCTCGTTGTTAATCACCAAGATAGCGTCCACATGTTCAGCCAAAGTAGCCACACCTGTCAGCGCCTTGCGAATCTTAGGTTTCCCCTCAAACGCAAACGGAATAGTAACAATGCCCACCGTCAGAATATTCATTTCCTGCGCCACTTCTGCCACGATAGACGAAGCACCCGTTCCGGTACCTCCACCCATTCCGGCTGCCAAGAAAAGCATTTGTGTTCCGTCATCTAACGCCTCATGAATACGGTCTCTGTTTTCTTCTGCATATTTGCGCGCTTTATTGGGGTCGCCACCTGCGCCCAAACCGGGCCCTAATTGCAACTTGGCAGGAACAGAACCGCCACTCAAGGCCTGTCTGTCTGTATTACATACAAGGAACGAAACGCCCTTTATACCTTGTTGGTACATGTGATTGACAGCATTGCAGCCACCGCCACCAACGCCCATCACTTTAATAATAGAATCTTCTTGAATAGGAACCTCCAAGGGGAGTAAATCGTCATTCATATTATTGTTTTCTTATTGTTCGGTAAATAATTCAAAGAGACGATTGCCCAGATTATCACTGCGCTGTATCTTCGGTGTCGGCAACAACTTGCCGGGATTGGCATCACGGTAGTCACTACCCAAAATGAGTGTGCCCACCAAACTGGCATATTGAGGTTTGCAAAACTCTTCTTGCTCGTCATTTTGTATTTCAAGCAAACCGGCGTGACTACCATACATCACCTCTATATTCGTTTTGCTGCTGATATAATCCTCTATGCCGTGCAGCATACTGGCACCACCGGTCAAATAGAGGCGACTGATAGTTGAGTCACACTCATTCAGCGTCTCCATCAAGGGGTCAATCATCTCGTCCAATTCCTGTCGTATCAGAGTGGCCACCTCCTTGGCATCGGTCTGCCAGACGCCACCTATTTCTGCCGAACCGGGCATTTTCATGCTGATATTTTTCTGAACCAAATCGGGCGAAGCCATTCCATACTGTATTTTGAGTTGCTCTGCCACAGGGAAAGAAATCCCCTGTTGCTCCAGTAGGCGCGTAATGTGATATCCACCCTTCGGAACAACCTTGTTTTTTAGGTATTTATTGCCTTTATAGATTGACAACGTGGTTGTTTGCGCACCCATGTCCAAGATAGCACAACCTTCATTCAGCACCTCTTGGTCTTCAAACGAGAAAGCCGAGAACAAGGCCTCAGGACGAGTAAATGTTTTCTCTATCGACTTGGCTGCACGGTCAAAACTTGCCACCACTTTTTCCTCCAAATCCTGCTTGCCCACAAACGCGATATAATGTGCTTCTATCTCACGCGCACGCTGCTCTTCGGTAGGTATATCTTCCTGCGTTGTTCCGTCCAACACGAAATAGGACGGCACCAAGTCCAGTACTGCCACACCTTGATTACGACGTTCAATCTTCATCTTACACTCCTCTTCCATATCCGCCAATAAATCTTCGGAAATAGCATGTCTGCGAGCCAAATCGCGTTTGCTATGCACCGGCACTACCTGCATCGAAGCGCCACCTAACACCACAAAAGCGGCTGGTAACTCCGGCTGCTGAATACGATTAGCCAGCAACTTGAGCACGCTCGCTATCATATATCCTGCGTTGGTTGTTTGCACCACCACTCCCTTTTCCACACAGGGGTGCTTTTGGCTTTGTTCGTATCCCAATACCTGCAAACGATTGGGGCCTAATTTTTTAGCCGCCATGGCACGGACGGAATGACTACCCAATTCAATGGCAACTAACGGCAATACTTCCGCCAATAATTTTCGTACTTTTCTCGGCATATCTTATCTACTGCTTAATGCTTGTTGAACACCTATTACCTGCCCCTTAAACCGCACATCTAACTGTTGATACGTCGGCATTTCCATTGCCTCACTTCGCTCGTACCACAAACGTAATTTATTCAGTTTTTGAGCATAATCATTCCAATCTCCCAAAAGGATTTCGGCATTATTGTTGGCTTGTTTGAGTATGATCGAATGTGGACCTGACACATGCACACGAGCTATTCGCGCACGCCAGAAAGCATCTTGTCGCAACCACTCGGCGAAATCGCTCAGTTGTTCCGCGGCCATTCGACGACTCACATCACCCGTAGCCAGCAGCACGCTTACACGCACATCTGCACGAACGGGCATCATCTTACGGTCGGTATCTATAAAATACGTCTCTCCACCTGTTACCACACGCAGCAACGGTACACGTTGCGTCAGTTCGACGCACAGACGCCCGTTTTGTATGGTATAACACTCGCATGTGCGCACCAAATCATGTTTTAACATCTGTTCTTCAATGCGTTGCGTCTCCACATCGTTCATAGATTTGCCTACCGGGTACAACATATTTTGGCGCAATACACGGTGTACTTCCTCTGGCTGCAGATAGGACCTTTGTGCGCTGTCGCGGATGCACACCACCACTCGTGAACAGTCCGGCGATGGCATTTGTTGGCGACTTAGCACCACTCCTGCTACCAAATATGCTGCCACCAACACGGCACACACGCTTATCAAACTATATCGTATAATTTCTTTCATTGCAATGCTTCCGTCAAGGCAGGTACCAATCGGTCTATATCACCGGCACCCAAACTTAATACGACTACCGGACCCTCTGTCACTCGCACGCGCTCGCGTATATATGTAATAAGGTCTTTCTTCTCCACAACTACACCGCGCATCGTGCCTATATCGGAGTGCGCGGACGCACCCACCGTCAAAAGCATCTCACTCGTCACTCCCTCTATCGGCAGTTCACGTGCAGGATAGATAGGTAGCAGCACCAATTCATCGGCTTGCGACAGAACGCGCTTGAAATCTGCAGCAAAGTCTCGAGTACGGGTATAGAGGTGTGGCTGGAAAATCACGATGAAATGACGATTTTTATACAATTTGCGAATGGATTGAATCGAGGCATTTAGCTCGGTTGGGTGATGGGCGTAATCATCTACATACACCACCTTGTCAGTCTTGACATGAATATTAAACCGCCGATAAACACCTGCAAAACGCTCTACTCCCCGTCTTATTTCCTCTTCCGTAGCCCCATTCAGCCATGCCATCGCCATCGCTGCTACACTATTTTCGATGTTCACCCACACAGGCACACCTAAACGCACATGCTTGATACGCACGTTCGGTCCCACAAAGTCAAAGTAGATGTCCCCATCGTTCACCTCCACATTATCTGCATAAAAATCTGCTTGTTCATCGGACTTTGCGCCACAGTAGGTCATTAGGTTGGCTGTTGTTTGCACATGATACCCTGCCTTCAGCAAAACCGTATGCTCTACCAATCCGGCATAGACATCAAAACCTTTTTGGTACTCTTCGGCAGTACCGTAGATATCCAAATGGTCGGGGTCTATACTCGTAATCACGGACATATACGGCTGCAAATGATGGAAACTGCGGTCATATTCATCGGCCTCTACCACCACAAAATCGCTGTTTTCATCGATTAAAAGGTTGCTTTGGAAATTATTGCTGATACCGCCTAAAAAGGCATTCGTCCCCAAATGGCTTTCGCTTAAGATATACGCCAACATCGTGCTGGTAGTCGTTTTGCCGTGAGTTCCTGCCACACAAAGTGCCTTTTTCTGACGAGTCACCATACCCAACATTTCGGAACGTTTAAGAATGGTGTACCCTTGTTCGCGCAGATATGTATATATGTCTTGGTCCTCAGGAACGGCAGGTGTCCGTACCACGAGTGTATTCTCGGGACTCATCTTTTCCAAATTCCATTGCGCATTGTGAATTGTGCATTGTACATCATATATAATGGAAATCTGCTCTGCTTCCAATTCGCGTGTCAAGGGCGATGGTGTACGGTCGTAACCGCGAACGTCATAGCCCAAATGCTTGAAATACCGCGCCAAAGCGGACATACCAATGCCCCCTATTCCCAAAAAGTAAAACGATTGAATATCTTTTGTTTCCAACATGGTGCAATACCGCATTATAAATTTTGTGCAAAAATACAAAAAAAAATCTACATCTGCAAATTTTATTTGCATATTTGCGAAAAAAGTTGTAACTTTGCAGCCGAAAAGAAAATTTTCGACTTTTGACTTAAAATAATTGATATGGCAACTCAAGAAGAAACATTCAAAAAACTTGTTGCTCACTGCAAGGAATATGGTTTTGTTTTCCCTTCCAGCGAGATTTACGATGGTCTTGGAGCGGTTTACGACTATGGGCAAAATGGCGTAGAGCTCAAGAACAACATTAAGCGGTATTGGTGGGATTCAATGACCCTTTTGCACGAGAATATCGTTGGTATTGACGCCTCCATTTTTATGCACCCCACCGTCTGGAAAGCGTCCGGACACGTAGATGCGTTCAATGACCCGTTAATTGATAATAAGGATTCCAAGAAGCGCTATCGTGCTGACGTGCTCATTGAGGAGCAGCTCGCCAAGATAGAGGATAAGATGAACAAGGAGGTCGAGAAAGCGGCCAAGCGGTTCGGTGATTCGTTTGATGAAGCGATGTTCCGTCAGACCAATCCGCGCGTTTTGGAGCACCAAGCCAAGTGGAACGCCCTCCACGAGCGTTTTGCTAAAGCCATGAACGACAACGACTTGGCTGAACTCAAGCAGATCATTCTCGACGAAGAAATAGTTTGTCCCATCTCCGGCACACGCAACTGGACCGACGTCCGTCAGTTCAACCTTATGTTCCAAACCGAAATGGGTTCGACTGCCGACAGCAATATGCGTATTTACCTCCGTCCCGAGACGGCACAAGGTATATTTGTCAATTACCTGAACGTGCAGAAAACAGGCCGTATGAAGTTTCCTTTCGGTATCGCCCAAATAGGTAAGGCGTTCCGTAACGAGATAGTAGCCCGCCAATTCGTCTTCCGTATGCGTGAGTTCGAGCAGATGGAGATGCAGTTCTTCATCAAGCCCGGCACCGAGATGGACTGGTTCAAACATTGGAAGGAGTTCCGTCTTAAGTGGCACAAAGCCCTCGGCTTGGGCGATGAAAAATACCGTTTCCACGACCACGAGAAACTTGCCCACTACGCCAATGCCGCTACCGACATCGAGTTCCTTATGCCTTTCGGCTTCAAGGAGGTGGAGGGTATTCACAGCCGTACCAACTTCGACTTGTCGCAACATGCTAAGTTCTCCGGCAAGAAAATCGAGTACTTTGATCCTGAGACCAACGAGTCCTATACTCCCTATGTCATTGAGACGTCTATTGGTGTGGACCGTATGTTCTTGTCTATCATGTGCGCTGCTTACAAGGAGGAAGCCCTTGACGGCGGTGACACGCGCGTCGTGCTCAACTTGCCTCCCGTACTCGCGCCTGTCAAGGTGTGCGTGATGCCTCTTGTTAAGAAGGACGGGCTGCCCGAGAAAGCACGCGAAATCATGGATATGCTCAAGTTTGATTTCAAAACCCAATACGATGAAAAAGACTCTATCGGCAAGCGTTATCGCCGTCAGGACGCCATCGGTACGCCTTTCTGCGTAACGGTGGACCATGACACGCTCAACGATGGCTGTGTTACCGTGCGTTACCGCGACACGATGGAGCAGGACCGCGTCAAGATTGAGGACCTGCACGCCCTGATTCAAAAGGCCGTTGACCCCAAGAATCTCTATCGCAAATTGATGGAAAAATAAGAACATAGTCAAAAGACTATCACATAAACATTATTAACTAAAATTATTAAACATTATGAAAAAAGTATTTATGACAGTGTTTGCAGCTGCTCTTGCAATGGGTATGTCTGCAGGTGTTACTCCTAACTTTGGTTTGGAGTTTGGTTACGACCACGGAAGTATTCGTGCCGTTGAAGAGGATGTTCCGGCAGAACTCTTGCAAGAAGAAATTGACATGTACAAGATGGATGGTTTCCATGTTGGTGGCAATGTTCAATTGGACTTCATGGACGGTCCTCACATTCCCAGTTTGATTATTGGTTTGAACTACCAGTTCTTGAACAACAACCTCTACAACACCAATGATGACATGAAAAAGGCAAAAGAAGAAGCCGTAGCAGCATTTGAGAAGTTGCAAGAGGAAGCAGATGGTAAGTTGTCTGATCTTGTATTGAAAGCAGACCTCACGATGCACACAATCCAAATGCCTATCCGCGCACAATACGCTTACCAAATCAATAGTGATTGGCGTGTGTTTGCTTACACCGGTCCTCAACTCCGTTTCCATATTGCTATGACTCAAAGCCGTGAAGAAAGCATGAAATACGATGGTAAAAAAACCGGTGCGAAAGAAATGGCTGATTACATCAGCGGCAGAGAGAAAATGGTTGAATGGGCAGATGGCAAACAAGCTAGTGAAGAATATATTCCTAACTTCAGCAAAGGTACTGCCAAAGTCATCACCATTATAGACGGCGAAAAAGAGACCAATGAAATGGACATTGACAAAGACGGCAAAGATAACCTCATGCAATGGTTTGACATGAGTTGGGGCTTCGGCGTAGGTTGCGCTTGGAAGAACCTCTCTCTCAACATCAGCTATGACCTCGGTATGCTGAATCTTGCTACTACCAATGCTCAGAAAAGAGCCAAAGAGCTTGACAAAAAGTTGTATATGAACTCTGACGCTTTGGCTGTTACCGTTGGTTATCGTTTCTAATCTTTTAGAATCTCATCTACAAAAAGAGTGGCTTCGGTCACTCTTTTTTCTACAATATGACTTACCAAGACGCCATCACATACCTCTATGCTTCGACGCCGGCATTCCATTTGGTCGGTGCTTCTGCCTATAAGCCGGGCTTGGACAACACCCTCGCCCTCATGCGTCATTTGGGCAATCCGCACACTCAATTGCGTGCCGTACACATAGCTGGAACCAATGGCAAGGGCTCCACCTCGCACCTCATTGCTGCCTCGCTGCGATGTGCCGGACTCAAGGTCGGTTTATACACATCTCCACACCTCGTGGATTTTCGCGAACGAATACGGGTTTTTGCCGACGGCGAACCGACGGCGAACCGACGGCGAACCGACAGCGAGCCGACAGTCGACCGACAGTCGACCGACGGTCGACCGACAGTCGAAGCATACGTGACCGACACTTTATGCTACCATGCACAAGACACAATGATACCCCAAGAGGCGGTTGTCCGGTTCGTGGAAGAGAACAAAACTTTCCTCGACCAACTCCACCCTTCGTTCTTTGAGACAGCCATGGCGATGGCATTTTGGTACTTTGTCGAGCAACAGGTGGATATAGCCGTCATTGAAGTGGGATTAGGAGGTCGTCTCGATTCCACCAATATCCTGCCACCCTTCAACCCTGCCACACAAACGGGCGTTCTGCTGTCCGTCATCACCAACATAGGACTTGACCACACCGAATTTTTGGGCAACACTTTGGCACAAATTGCCGGTGAAAAGGCAGGAATTATGAAAAACAACGTCCCTTGCGTCATCGGAGAAACAGACACTGAGACAGCACCCGTTTTCATGGCAAAAGCAGCCGAATGCGGCATACTCGGTCACGGATTGGAAACGACTGATTGCCGTCTTTACTTTGCCGACCAATGCGAATACTTGCGCCGTTGCCGCACACGCGATATACCTGATTGTCAATTACATGGCATCTATCAGGAGCACAACATGCAAACCGCCTACGTCGCCCTCCGTGTCCTCACCCACCACCTACCACCTACTACCTACCACCTATCACCTACTACCTACCACCTACCACCTACCGCCTATCAACAGGGCTTTGCCCAAGTTTGCACCCTCACCGGCTTACGTGGCCGCTGGGAAACTCTGTCCTCTACCCCCCTCACTATCTGCGACACAGGGCACAACTCACACGGAATTAAATATGTCGCACAGCAACTAGTGAAAATTCAAAATCCACAATCGAATATCCACATGGTATTCGGCATGGTGGATGACAAAGACGTAGATGTTGTTATGTCCCTACTGCCTGCTAACGCCATTTACTACTGGACTCAAGCACAAACACATCGTGCTATACCTGCTACCAAGATGCAGGCATTAGGTGCTGCACATGGTCTGCAAGGCAACATCTATTCCACGGTCACTGCTGCTATACATGCTGCACAAAAAGCAGCCACCGACCAAGACATCATCTTCATCGGCGGCAGCAACTATGTGGTAGGCGAGACCCTACCGCTGTTTTAAGGAAGAGACACACATACTTAGTACATTTCCTCTTCTTTCTCTTTTTCCAAGGGCTTAATTTTCTCTTGCAGAGTTTGGAACACCACAAACAGTGCCGGTATCAAGAACAGCAGTCCTATGCAACCTATCAGCATACCGAACACCGTTCCAATACCCAAACTAATATTGCCCATCGCACCTACTCCACGGGAGGTCAGCAACGGCAACAAACCGATTACCATCGTTCCTGCGGTCATCATAATCGGACGCAAACGGGCTTTGGCGGCCTCCAAAGCAGCATCTTTGATACTCAGCCCCTCTTCTTTGCGTTTTTGCAAGGCAAATTCCACAATCAAAATACCGGTCTTACTGAGCAGACCTATCAACATCACAACACCTGTCTGCAAATAGATATTATTGTCCATTCCGAACAACTTGGTAAAGAGGAATGCCCCCATCAAACCCATCGGAACGGCCAAAATAATAGACAGCGGAATCACATAACTCTCATACAAACAAGCTAAAATCAGGTAAATCAGGATAGCAGAAATGGCAAACATCACACCGATAGAACCGCTGTTGCTCTGCTCACGGGTCATACCGCCGTATTCGTACGTGTAGTCACGACTCAGCACTTTGTCTGCTGTCTCTTTTACTGCAGCAATTAACTCACCGGTGGACTTACCTGCTGCAGGAGAGGCATTAAACTGAATGGAATTCAACAGGTTAAAGCGTGTCAGCGAAGCCGAACCTTTTATTGGACGCAGTTTCAGGAAGTTGGACAGAGGTGCCATTTCTCCGGATTTGGTACGAATATAATTGGTATTGAGGTCCGTCAGTTTATTGTGACTGTTCGGCGTACCTTGTACCATCACCTTATATACCTTACCATACAAATTGATATCGCCGCTGTAGGCGCCACCCATAAAGACTGCCAACGAATTGAGCACATCGGTGGATTTCAATCCTGCCTGATGGCAACGGGGCACATCGACTTGCACCAAATACTGCGGATTGTCAATATTAAAACTGGTGTACGCAGCTTGAATATCTGGGTGCTGATTAAGGGCTGCCAAAAACTCTTCACATTGGGCCACCATTTCCTCTATATCGCCTCCTACTTTATCTTGCAGATAAATCTCGGCATCGGCACTTGAGCCATATCCGGGAATCATTGGCATTTGGAATGGTATAATAACGGCATCTTTATATTTATCACCCAGCGCATAAACTTTTTCCATCACACTGGCTATGGAGTAGAATCCACGTTCTTCCCACGGTTTAAGATCGACCACAATAAAACCGGCATTGGTGCAACGACCTGACATAAAACCATAACCCGCAATCTTACCAACCGTCTCTACATCAGGCATTTGCATAATATCCGCCTCTATCTCACGCATCACATCGGATGTAACGTGCAAACTCGTTCCGGCAGGCATCATCACCTCACACATGAACATACCCCTATCCTCTTGAGGTACAAAGCCACTGGGAGTAACCCACATGGACCACGCCATAATCAAGGCAGAAGCAGCCACCACCACAAATGCTATCCACGGACGTTTAATAATCGGCTTCAAACCGTTCTTGTATTTCTCACTCCACTTGTTAAACGCCTCATCAAAGGCAGTCGAGAAACGATGATAGAAATTCTGTTTCTTCGCTCCTTGTTTGGGCTTGAGCATAATCGCACACAAGGCAGGTGAGAGAGTCAGGGCATTCAATGCCGATATACCTACGGCCACCGCCATCGTCAAACCGAATTGGCGGAAGAAAGTACCACTGGTACCGGACATCATACTGACAGGAATGAACACCGCCATAAAGACCAACGAGGACGTGATGACCGCCATTGTTATCTCGGACATGGCATCGATAGATGCCTTCATCGAAGACGTGTAACCGGCATCTAATTTCTCATGCACCGCCTCCACCACCACAATACTGTCATCTACCACCGTTCCTATCACTAACACAAGGGCAAACAGCGAAATCAGGTTAATAGAAAAGCCCACCGCCTGCATAAAGGCAAACGTGCCGACCAAACTGACCATAATGCCCACAAACGGGATAACGGTAGATTGCCAGTCATGCAAGAACAACAGCACAATCAGCACCACCAATATCAATGCCTCTATCAACGTCTTTATTACCTCGTGCATAGAGGCATTCAGGAAGTCATTTGTGTTCATCAGCACATCAAACTTCATGCCTTGTGGCATCAATTTGGCCTCTTCCTCCAGCAGTTGCGTTATTTGGTTATTTACCTGACTCGCATTACTTCCTGCCGTCTGATAAATGGCACAAATGGCACCGGGGTGCTCGTTAATCTCTGAAATAAAGGAGTAGAACTCACTACCCAACTCGATATCGGCTATATCTCTTAAATAAAGTGTTTCACCGTTATCAGTCGTCTTAATGATAATATCTTCAAACTCCTCTATACTGGTCAAGCGACCCGAGTAAACCATTGCAAACTGTGTCTGTTCTTCACTGTTATCACCGATGGAACCCGTTGCTGCCTCTATATTCTGTTCCGAAAGGGCGGCTAATACATCGGTAGGAGTAATATGGTGGGCCTCCATCACGGCAGGGTGCAACCACACACGCATAGAGTAATTCGAACCGAACATATCCATCTTGCCCACACCATTGATACGCAGAATCTTCGGTTTGAGGTTGATAGCCAGATAGTTATTCAGAAATTTCTCATCGTAGGTGTCGTCGGGAGATGAAATCGCAATAAACTGCAAGATAGAGTTCTGTTTTTTAGTAACCTCTACACCGTATTGTTTTACCTCTGCAGGCAACTGCGACTGCGCCTGATTGACGCGGTTCTGCACATTTACCGTCGCCATATCGGGGTCTGTACCCTGCTTGAAATAAATCACAATCTCCGCCTCACCGGAATTACTGGCTGTAGAGGACATATACATCATATCTTCCACACCATTGATGGCCTCCTCCAAGGGTACAATCACAGATTTCTGTATCGTAGATGCCGATGCTCCTGTGAAATAGGTGGTCACATAAACCGTTGGCGGAGCGATATCGGGATATTGTTCTACAGGCAACGACAACAAGCCGAATAAACCCAACAAAACAATCAGAATACTGACTACCGAACTCAGTACCGGCCTCTTAATGAATGTTTTTAGTTCCATATTGGCTCTATTTGTTGACCGTTAACCAGTTTCTTCACGCCTTCTATGACTACCACTTCACCGTCGTTCAGACCATCAACAGCAAATTCCGTCTCATTAAGGCGCATCACATCTATCATCTTGGAAGAAACAGTATAAACCGAATCCTGCTGTGTTGCTACGTAGCAATAGGTTTTGTCCTGAATGTCAAAAGTCGCCTTACGAGGAATAACGATACCGTCAAACGAATACACAAACTCCACTTGAGCACTGCCGCCTGCAGATAACTTTCCTTCCGGATTGGGGAAAGCGATACGAATAGAAATCGCGCCCGTCGTCTTGTCTATTACGCCCGAAATAGTCTCTAAGCGCCCCGAATGAGGGAACGTAGAACCTTCTGCCAATATCAAGTGCATATCAGGCAGTTGCGCAATAATGCTGTCCTTACTGCCATACTCCTTGAGCAGAACCATATAGGATTGTTCTGCCAACGAAGCATAGGCGTAAATCATACTGTTATCTGATACGATTGTGAGTGGTTGCGCCATATCAGGACTAACCAAACTACCTTGTTTATACGTTATCGTACCTACCACACCGGTATTAGGTGCTACCACCGTAGTATGATTAAGGTCATTTTGGGCATGACTAAGTGCCCCCTTGGCTTCTTCCAACGTGGCTTGAGCAATACGGAGATTATTCTCTTGCACTTTATATTCATGCTCGGAAATGATGTTCTTGTCCAGCAGCACTTTCTTTGCCTCTACTTCTAATTGCTCTGTATTCACCGCTACTTCGGCACGCAATACTGCTCCACGTGCATTGTCGTACGCTGCTTGATATGCCGTCGCGTCTATTCGGAACAGGGGTTGTCCTTTCTTCACGCGCTGACCTTCTTCCACCAGCACCTCTACCAATGCACCACTGACCTGTGGTAAAATAGCAATATCCTGTTTACCACGCAGTTGAGCCGGAATACGGAAGGGTAACTCACACACTTGTGTCTTGGTCACAAGCACCTTTCGTTCTGTAATTTCTTGAGTGTTATCTGTGGATTGCTTACCGCAAGCCACCAATGCCAACACACTCATTATCAGTACTATTTTCTTCATCACTTATTTGGTTTTAGAGTATTCTTATACGTTCTTGGCTTTTACCATATTGGGAGACGCGAATGGTGTCGCCCAAAAGGCCCATATACCGTATCACCACATCAACATCGCTGATATGCTCAATGTCGTCCACTAATTGAGTGTTCCTAAACATGCCCGACGAACCGTCAAACACCAAATTATAACTCTGTCCACCGACGGTGTACATCGAGTCCGGGTGTATCGGCAGCCACTCCCCGTTGCGCTCTATTTCTACGGTTTGCACACGGCGACTGTCACCTATACTGTCACAAAAGCCCTCGACATCTAAATGTATCGAACTGGGAATGCTTGGGTCGAATGAATAACGTATGCCACTTACATGCAGCAAATCACCATTCTCCTTTGGATAGGCGGCAACACCTATTTCCAAAGCGTCTATCAAGCGCTGACCGCTCACTTCAATCTTGTATAGAGTGTTATTGAATGGCAGCACTTGCAGCACATCGCCGTATGTAATATTCCCTGCTTTCAAACTGGCACGCAATCCGCCGGCATTGGCAATACCGATATCCGACTTACTTACTACGCGCATTGCATCGGCCACAAAATCACCTAAATTAGTTTCCCCCAAACGAACTAAACGATTACCATCTGCATCGCTATCTACCAACGGCATTTGGGCAAAGCCCACATAACGGTCTGTTTTGGCATTGACGCGTTTCATCACCGATGCGATGCGAGTATGCAACCGTGAGTGGGTTCCTTCATACGACGCCATATCAATCAACTCGTTTGACAATTGCCCTTCTTTGGTAATCAGTAGTCGCCCTATCGAACTGAAATCATGTCCCGTACTGGCCACAATAACCGAATCACCTACTGCATTCGTCACTTTCATGTTAAATAGGTGATGAGCATGACCATCTAACACAACATCTATTCCTGTCGTGTTGGCAATCAAATCCATGGACGAAACTTCTGGCGTATTATCACCCAAATGGGACAACACCACCACATAATCAGCACCGTCGGCACGGGCAGCATTCACCGCCTTTTGCACAACTTCCATTAAATCGTCTCGGTGAAAATTATAGAGTATCTCCCCTTTCTCGTTCTGAAAATTAGTAGGCACAGAGGTAGTGAGAGTTGTTGGCGTAGCCACACCCACAAAAGCCACATCGGTCGTTCCGTAGGTCCGAATGTCATACGCCGGATACAGCGGTTTGCCCGTTGGCTCGTAATCCACATTACAGCACACGCACTTGGCACGCAACCACCACATCAGTTTTTTCATCTGCGGAATACCGTAATCAAACTCGTGATTACCCAACGTCACATAGTCATACGGCACCGCATTCATAATGGCAACTGGATACCGGCCCTTAGAAATACTTCCCACTTTATTGCCTTGTACAAAGTCACCACAACTCACCACATTGACATAGATAGATTGGTGTAAATAGTCTGCTTTCAAGGCAGCCATTTTCTCGTATCCGTCTATTGCACAATGCACGTCGTTGTCGTACAGAATATAAATATCCCCATCTGGCGCTTGACAAGCCGTTAGGGCAAATGTGAATAAAAGTAAATAGTAGTAGATTTGTTTCATGTATGGTATTATTAGATTTAGAAGCCAAATGAGAAGCCCACATTAGCGGTAATGTTTTTTCCTTGATACAGCGAGGGGCAGAACTTTTGCATATAATATGCTGCATCGCCCATTTGTTCTGCCGTTGTGCCATCTACATAAGGTTTATCTTTACCGCCGGTATTGTCGTATGCCCGTGCATAGTTATAACTTACGCCTGCCACCAAATACATATTGGGGTGCACCTCATACGTAAATTTCAAGTCCACTTGGTCATTTTGGTAAATCTTCTTGCCAAACGGCTTTTGCGATATGGTGGTACCTACCACGTCTCGCACGTAGTAATATTGGTTATACTTGGTATCATTGGTATAACTCAATGCCAGCCACATACCCTTATACGGACGGTAACTCAGTTCCACAAACACACTCTGCGCATTGTCGCCCATATAGTGACCCAAGTTGTAACTGTTGCTCGTAAACTCCAGAACATCAATCGAATGGGTGTAGCACGCAATATACGACCGCATAAATTCACCTTTCAAACTCAGCCCCTTAACCGGCCAACCTGTCCAGTCAAAGCCCACCAAATACGACACGGGATTTTTCTGCTTATTGCTCTTTTTTAGGCGGTCGAACTTAAACTCATCTACATAAAACGAGCCGTACAATTTCAAGTGATCTACCGGCCGAACGGTCAGAGTAGCAAACACTTGCGAATTTTGGTTCTCCGAACTGATTCCCTTCGTCAGCAAGTGGTCCAGCGACTTATAAAATGCTATCGGAATAAAATAGGCCGCTTGGGGATTACGTTCGGCATAAACAATCGAATTTCCCACACTGAAATGTACCCACTTACACGGCTTAAAAGTAAACATATTGGCAGCCATGTACTTGCTGTGAGGACGATATTCGCGGTCCACACCTTTGGTGGTATTTTCGATATAATAATCCGTCGAGTCCTTTACGTTGCTCACCAGCCACGCGTGGAAATAGTCGAATTGGAACCACCAAACAGGGGTCAGTTGCAAGGTCAATTGAGGCACGGCAGGAGTGCGTCCGCTCAAGATATTCGAACTGTGATAGGCATCGCCCCAACGGATATTCTCACGACTTAGTCCTATACTACCCCACCACGCATAGAGGTTAATTCCTCCCTTGCTATCGGAGAAGTCGCCGCCATAATTGGCCTCCTTGTACTGCACACCTTGTCGGTTATTCAGATACATCGGCTTGGTCAATTTGGCGCCATCTATTTTGGCAGATTGGTTGGGGAAATACTTGTCCCTTAAGAACCATTCTCCGTTGTAACTGATGTCCCGCAACGACCCCCAAATACTCACATGGTGAGCGATATCCATTTGCAATTCAGCACCATACCAGCGTTTGACCACAGCCCCCTTCTTGCCGCCAATCACCTCAGCACCCAAGATGGGTTTAATCTGCATCTTGAATTGCTTATTCTTGGTCATATACGAGAATTGCGGGTCTGCCAGACTCAGGTTAAATGTCTGATGGTCTGTGTATTGCACATACCCGTTGCGCATCGTATCACGCTCCAAACTGAACTCGTTCAGATAAAACGCCAAATCATCTTTTTGCCGTTTATTCATCAGCGAATCAGCCGCTTGCGCCTCCATTAACAGGTGAGCAATCTGCACACGAGTGAACGGGCGGACTGCCTCCGTCATAGAGTGAATAATGCCATCGGTGGCCAATTCGTCCAAATAGTCATACACCCGTGTATATTCCATACTCACGGGGATATTCTGTGCTACCGAGGTCAACGCACCAAAAAGGAGCAAAAATACTATACCTCTAAACCTTTTCACCTGTCAACTATCACCTGTCAACTATCAACTATCAACTGTCAACTTACTTCTCGTAGCGCGCATTCATTCCTGCAATTACATCAGCCGTAATATCCATGCCGTCGGCTGCCATCAGCACGTTATCTTTGCCCTGATTGCTCAGAATCATTTGGAAACGGCCGTCTGCATTATACTCTGCCAAGAAAGCGGTCAAACTGTCAGCCAACTGCATATTCAGCGTTTGGTTTTCCATCAAAATATCGTTGGTCAGTTTCTGTTCCAGTTCTTCCAACTCCTGTTGTTTGCGTTGCAAACGTTGGTACTCGCTTTGGGCACGCTCCTGACTCAAGAAGGCATTATTCTCATATTTGCGTTGAAAATCAGCCATTTCCTGTTGCAGCGTACGACCTTTCGTATTCAGTTTCAAACGAGCGTCTTCTTGCTTCGACATCAGTTTTTCTTGGGCTTCTTGGGCAAACACATATCCTTGCAACAAACTGTCCACATTCAGATACGCAACCGGCAAATTACCTTCTTGCACTTCTGCTACGGGCACACCTTCGCCGCCCTGTTTCTTGCAGCAACCGGGTTTAACCGTAAAAAATAACACGAACAAAGCAACCACAGCAGCTGCCAAAACTCCATCAACAATAATTTGAATCTTTTTCATAATACTTTAATTTATAATTGTTTAACATTTATTTTCTTCACGTGGCGCATCTCATAATCTTGCGTATTTACGCAATGTATGCCTCGCTCGCGCATTGGTTTACTGCCCCCGATATGCTGACTGCCGAAACGACCGTTCTTTTTCACAATCACGCGAATACACAGACCTATCATGGCCAGTCCAACGAGCAATATGGAGAGCAATATAAGCATTTTAACGTGCAAAGATAGTAAAAAAAAATGATTTATGCAAAAAAAATCTGCTTTTATTATAAATAAATGTTCGCACGCTTGCGTGAGCGCGAGAAATTTTGTATCTTTGTACGCTTTTTAATATCAACTGTCAACTATCAATTATCAACTATCAATTATCAACTATATTATGGCACAAACACAACAACAATCCGGCACGCTCTTCAACAGTTTGACCATGGGGAGTAAAATTATCGGTACAGTCATTGCCGATTCTGACATTCGTATTGACGGCACTTTAGAAGGCGATTTGCAATGTAAAGGCAAAGTCGTTATTGGAGAAAAGGGTGTCATCAAGGGCTCTATCACTTGCCAAAATGCAGAAATAATGGGTAAATTAGAGGGCAAGGCCACGGTAGAAAACACGTTTGCTCTCCGTGCCACAGGCATCATGTTGGGCGACATCAAGACGCAAACCATCATCATCGAGGCCAACGCCACCTTCAATGGCACCTGCGCCATGGCCCAGCAACCTGCCCCCGCTCAACCCTCCAAAAAGTAATTCGTTATGAACGTTCGTCCTTTCCGCGGTATTCGTCCGCCCAAGCAATATTTACTCGACGTCAACTCGCGTCCGTACGATGTCCTCAATTCCGATGAAGCGCGTGCCGAAGCAGCCGGCAACGACAAGTCGCTTTATCACATCATCAAGCCCGAAATCAATTTCGAGCCCGGTACTGATGAGCACGACCCCAAGGTCTATGCCTCTGCACGTCAGCAGTTTGACCTCTTCCGCCAAAACGGCTGGCTGGTACAGGACGACAAGCCGATGTACTACATATACGCCCAAACCATGGGCACACGTACCCAGTACGGACTCGTCTTGGCTGCCAACTTTGAGGACTACATGTCCGGTAAAATCAAAAAGCACGAACTGACCCGTCGCGACAAAGAAGAGGACCGTATGAAGCACGTCCGTGTCAACGATGCCAACATCGAACCCGTCTTTTTTGCATACAAGCACGTGCCTGAGTTAGATGCCATCATCGCACGCTATACAGCCACCACACCCGAATACGATTTCGTGGCTGCCATTGACGGTTTCGGGCATAAACTGTGGCTCATCGACAACGATGACGACATTGCCCGCATCACCGAACTTGTCTCTGCCATTCCGGCTATGTATATCGCCGATGGTCACCACCGTTCGGCAGCCGCAGCCCTTGTTGGCAATGAGCGAAAACAAGCCAATCCCCACCACACTGGCAACGAGGAATACAACTATTTCCTTGCCGTCTGCTTCCCTGATAATCAACTCAATATCATTGACTACAACCGCGTGGTGCGTGACCTTAACGGACTGTCCGACGCAGATTTTCTGGCTGCCCTCGCTGAGAATTTCACGGTTGAGTGCAAAGGCACGGACATCTACAAGCCCGACCAACTGCACAATTTCTCACTTTACCTCTCCGGTCAATGGTACTCGCTTAGCGCCAAGCCCGGTCGTTACAACGACGCAGACCCCATTGGCGTATTGGATGTTACCATTTCCTCCAATCTCATTTTGGACAAAATACTGGGTATCAAGGACTTGCGTTCGGACAAGCGCATTGACTTTGTTGGCGGTATTCGTGGCTTGGGCGAACTCAAACGCCGTGTCGATTCAGGAGAAATGCGTATGGCATTGGCGCTCTACCCTGTCACTATGCAGCAGATTATTGACATTGCCGACAGCGGTAACATCATGCCGCCCAAGACAACTTGGTTTGAGCCCAAACTCCGTTCCGGATTAGTCATTCATTCGCTCACAAATTAGTCACTTTTTCGTCCCGGGTTAGACCGGGGTTTTGCCGACGGTCGACCGACGGTCGAACTTGAGATAATAGAGACGTTATTGAGACAAAAAATAAACACAACAATAGGGTGAAACACCTTTCATACATATTTTTAGGACTGATTGTTCTGCTTTGGTTGCCCTCATGTGGCATCAAAACCAAAATCAAACGCGCTGACCGCAAATTTGCCATCGGAGAGTATTACGATGCTGCTGAATTGTATCGGCAGATTTATCCGCGGGTTTCCAAAAACGACAAAGCCCTCAAAGGGCGCATTGCTTTCAACCAAGGCGAATGCTACCGTATTCTCAACAGCAGCAAGGCCGTCTCGTCGTACCAACATGCCATCAGTCAGAAGTACCAACAGACCAACGATACAGTTTTCCTGCGCCACGCGCAATCGCTTCATTATCAAGGCAAATACTCCCAAGCAGAGAAAGCGTATCGGCAATTCATTGACCGCCATCCGGAGGATTATGTAGCGCAAGCAGGTCTGTATGCGTGCCAACAGGCCAACACGTGGAAGAAAGAGCCGTCTCGGCATAAACTGACCTTGGTCAAGGAGTTTAATGCCAAACGTACCTCCAACTTCTGTCCGGCTTTCATTGGAACAGATGCAGGAGCCGTCATGTTCACCTCCAATCGGCAGGAAAAGAGCAGTGGCAACAAGAAAAGCAAACGTGTCTCGCCTGTAACGGGCGCCTTGACTTTCAACCTCTACACCTCACGGCGAGATGTCAATATGAAATGGGGGGAGATTGAGTTGCCCGAAGGGCTGTATGGTGGCGACGAGGCAGAGACCGAAGCAGAAAACGACTCCACTGCCCAAAAGACGGGTTCCCAAGAATTAGGAGCATGTACCTTCACGGGAGACGGCAAAACGATGTACTTCACCTTCTCACAACCCATTAACGGGCAAGACCTTGGTACGAAAATCTACCGTTCTAATCGCACGGGCGGAGAGTGGAGCGAACCCGAGGAAATCAAGTTTTTCTTGGATAGTTCCATCACGGTGGGGCACCCCTCTGTCAATCCTGCCGGCGACACCATCTACTTTGCCTCCGATGCTCCGGACGGATATGGTGGCAAAGACCTATACATGGCTGAATTAGAGGGAGATACATGGATTAACGTGCAGAACCTTGGTCCGCAAATCAACACATCCGCTGACGAGATGTTTCCCTGTATTCGCTACGATGGACAACTCTATTTTTCCTCCAACGGACACCCGGGTTATGGTGGATTGGACATCTTCCGTGCCATTCCCACAGGGGAAAAAGACAGCAACGATATTCGCCTTTGGGACATAGCCAATATGGCAACACCCTTCAACTCGTCCGGCGACGATTTTGGTATCACCTTTGACGGCGAGTCTGAAAATGGTTTACTTTCCTCCAACCGTGGTCAGAAAAAGGGTTATGACCAGATTTACAGTTTCGTCTTGCCTGAACTGGTTTACTCCGTTGAGGGCAAAATAACCGACCCGAACGGCGACCCCATCGTCAACGGCGTACTTCGTTTGGTCGGCAACGACGGTACCAACCAAAAACTGCAAGTTCGCAAGGACGGTACCTACCATCTCAAACTCAACAAGGACGTCAAGTATGCTATGCTGGCCACCTCACGTGGGTATCTAAACAGCAAGGAATCGCTTACTACTGAGGGACTTAAGGACTCACACACTTATACGCAGAACTTCACTTTGGCGCCCCTTTCCAAACCTGTCAAGATGGACAATGTCTTCTACGAAACGGGCAAATGGGACCTCACACCTGAGAGCGAGACCTCCCTCAACAGTTTGGTCAAACTCCTGAACGATAACCCCAATATCACCATCGAACTATCGGCTCATACCGATATGGTGGGTGACTCGTTGTCCAACAAGACGCTTTCCGAGAAACGTGCCCAGTCTTGTGTGGATTACCTCATCAAAAAAGGCATCGAGAAAGAGCGTCTTACGCCTGTTGGTTACGGAGAAAATAAACCTGTCGTGGCAGACCAAGCCCTGCACAAGCAGTATCCGTATATCCCTATCGAACAGGTTTTGGACGAAGCGTTTATCACCAAGTTGGAGTCCCCACAGCAGCGTGATGTCTGCAATCAAGTTAACCGCCGGACTGAATTCAAAGTACTCAAAACAACATATAAACTATATTAATCGTGCATCGTGCATTGTCAATCGTCAACCTATGAAGCAATACTTAGACCTCATACAGCGCGTCTTGGACGAGGGTGTCGAGAAACACGACCGTACAGGTACAGGCACCAAGTCCGTCTTTGGTCACCAAATGCGTTTTCACATGGAGGATGGTTTCCCTCTTCTAACCACGAAGAAACTCCACCTCAAGTCTATCATCTATGAACTGCTGTGGTTCTTGCAGGGCAACACCAATGTGCATTATCTCCAAGAGCACGGAGTCCGTATTTGGAACGAGTGGGCAGACGAGAATGGTGAATTAGGTCCTGTTTATGGGCACCAATGGCGCAGTTGGCCTGATTATCAGGGCGGTACCATTGACCAGATAGCCAATCTGGTGGAGCAAATCAAGCACAATCCGGACAGTCGCCGTCTGATGGTCAGTGCGTGGAATGTGGCGGAGGTGGACCAGATGGCATTACCCCCCTGCCACTGTCTGTTCCAGTTCTATGTGGCAGATGGAAAACTCAGTTTGCAACTCTACCAACGCAGTGCCGACATCTTCCTTGGCGTACCTTTCAACATCGCCAGTTATGCCCTGCTCTTGCAGATGATGGCACAGGTAACAGGTCTGCAATGTGGCGACTTTGTACACACTTTAGGTGATGCGCACATCTACCTCAATCACTTGGACCAAGTGCGTTTGCAACTCACGCGCGACCCTCGTCCACTGCCCACTATGCAGATTAACCCCAATGTAAAAGACCTCTTCTCGTTCCAATATGAGGACTTTGAATTACTCAACTACGACCCCCACCCCCACATCGCCGGTGTCGTCGCAGTCTAAACTCTAAACTCTAAACTGTAGGCGACTTTGTCGCCGTCCTCTAAACTAATATGATAAGCATCATCGTAGCCGTATCAGAAAACAATGCCATCGGTCAAAAGGGCGACCTCTTGTGCCACATGCCTGCTGACCTCAAGCATTTTAAGGCCATCACCACAGGACACCCTGTTTTAATGGGAGAACGCACGTTCTATTCGTTACCCAAGAGACCCCTACCCAACCGCGTTAACATCGTGCTGACCGACAATCCCGATTTCCACGCCGACGGCGTTGAGGTAGTCCACTCTATTGAGGAGGCCCAGCGTGCGTGCATTGCGCATTGTCCATCGTCCACCGACGAAGTCTTTATCATCGGTGGCGGTATGGTTTATCGTCAGTTTTTCCATTTGGCGGATAAGTTGTATATCACGCATATCCACCACACTTTCCCTGATGCCGACACTTTCTTCCCTGAAATTAAATCCGACGAATGGAAAGTTTTGTCTGCCGAACACCACTTCGCAGACGAAAATAACCCCTTTGACTACACCTTCACAGAATATGTAAGATAAAGGTTGGTCATGCTATCAATTGACACCAAAATGACACTTTGAAGTAGTATCTTTGCAGTCGAAACGCATAGAAATTTGCTTATTCCAAAAATTTTTAGTAATCTTGTGTTGCAAAATTGAAAAAACAAATGGACTCAAATAAACTCATAACCTTTCAAGAGGAACAGCAACTCTATACTGATGTGTGCGCCATCATTAGCGAGGCACGTCGTCATGTGGCTACGTATGTCAACGAAGAAGCATGTCTAATGAATTGGCGTGTAGGTAAGCGCATCAAGGAAGAAATTCTCCTCAATAAACGTGCAGAGTATGGTAAGCAAGTGCTAATTAATCTTGCCAAACGTCTTACAGAGCAGTTTGGTATGGGTTGGGGACACGAAAAACTAAAACAATGTGTACGCAGTGCGTACCTTTTTTCAGAAGATGAGATTCGGTACGCAGCGCGTACCCAATTGACTTGGACACATCTACGAACTATAATGTCTATCAGCAATGAGTTAGAACGCAAGTTTTATATGGAGATGTGTCGCGTAGAACATTGGGATACGCGCACCTTGGCAGAAAAAATAGATGGTCAACTCTTTCAGCGGACCGCTATTAGCCAACGTCCAGAGGAGGTTATTCGTCGCGAATTGGCGAATTTAGAGCAAACCAACATGTTGCATCCTGACGTAGTTTTTCGCAGCACATATATTCTTGATATGTTGGGACTACCGGATATATACACAGAGAAAGATTTGGAAGATTCCATCTTGAATAGTTTGGTGGAGTTCATTCATGAGTTAGGTTCGGATTTTACTTTTGTGGATCGTCAGAAGCGGATTACAGTAGATTCTGAGGATTACTATATTGACCTACTTTTTTTCCATCGTAGTCTCCGCCGTTTGGTAGCCATTGACCTCAAATTAGGCAAGTTCAAACCCGCATACGAGGGGCAGATGCGTCTATATCTTCGTTACCTCAATGCCAATGAGCGCAAGGAATGGGAAGAAGAACCAATCGGCTTGATTTTGTGTAGTGAAGGCAATACGGAGCATATCCAATATCTAATGATGGATGAAAAGAGCGATATCCGTGTGGCGCAATACTTTACGCAGTTGCCTGACCAAAAATTATTGGCTGATAAATTGCAACGCGCCATTGCCATTGCTCGCGAGAAGCAACAAGAAAATAAACCACAATAACAATCGTGTTGTTAACGAAAAAAACACACCAAGTGACACCAAAATGACACTTTGAAGTAGTATCTTTGCTGTCGGAATTGAAAAACGACCACCATTTACTGCATTATGGAACTACTACAAACATTGGAAATTCAGTTTGAAGAACCCAAAGAAAAGAAAAATATGGAAATTAAGGAGCGAGACACAAAGGATTACGTATTATTGCAACGCTGCGTAGCATTGATTGAACAAGCGCGTATGTATGTGGCACAGAATGTTAATACGGCAATGGTGACAACATACTACGAGATTGGTCGCTATATCGTTGAAGATGAACAGCAAGGTCAACAGCGTGCACAATATGGTAAACAGGTGCTAAAAGAATTGTCTTCTCGGTTAACAGAGCAATTTGGTAAGGGTTGGAGTGTAGAAACTCTCAAGAAATGTCGTACATTCTTTAATACATATTCTGTTGAAATTGGGTCTACAACGCAGACCGAATCGAATTTGGTCCACAGTGTAGACCAAATTCAGTTGCCTCGTCTCAGTTGGAATCATTTACAAATCCTTATGCGTATTGACAATCCTGCCGAGCGACATTTCTATGAAATAGAAAGTGTGGCGCAGAATTGGAGTGTTCGTCAACTCCAGCGACAAGTTGCGAGTTCTTTATATGAACGTCTTGCTTTGAGTAGAGATAAAAACGAAGTGATGCGTTTGGCTAATGAAGGGCAAATAGTGGAAAAATCATCTGATATAATCAAGAACCCCTTAACACTGGAATTTTTAGGTCTTAAAACAGAATCTGCTTATAGTGAAACCAAATTGGAACAAGCCATTATTGATAAAATGCAGCAATTCTTGTTAGAGTTAGGCAAAGGTTTTCTATTTGAAGCGAGACAAAAACGCTTTAGTTTTGATGAGGACAATTTTTACGTAGATTTGGTATTTTATAATCGTTTGTTGCAGTGTTACGTGTTAATTGACTTAAAAACGAAAAAACTCACTCATCAGGATTTGGGGCAAATGCAAATGTATGTAAATTACTATGACCGCTATGAACGCCAAGAATGGGAAAAGCCGACGATTGGTATTCTGCTTTGTAAAGAAAAAAGTGATGCGTTAGTTGAATTGACATTACCAAAAGATGCCAATATTTATGCACAACAATATGCTCTTTGCCTTCCTGATAAGCATTTGCTCCAAGCAAAGTTAAAAGAATGGATAGACGAAATAGAAGAAAAGTGAATAAAAAACGAAAAAAACATATCAAGTGACACCAAAATGACACTTTGAAGTAGTATCTTTGCAGTCGGAATTTGCAAATATCCGAAAAAAAGTTGTACTTTTGTAAGTAAAATTGAAGAACTAATTAATATAAAACCAATATGACAGCCAAATCAAATGATACAGATTTAAAAGATTTACTTAAAGATGTAGGATGTGGTAAATTACAACTTCCAGAGTTTCAACGTAGTTGGGTGTGGGATGATACACGCATCTGTAAACTATTGGAAAGTCTCCTTTCTAGTTTTCCAATGGGAGCTGTTCTCAATCTTGAACATGGCGGAGAAGACATCCATTTTAAGTATCGTCTTTTTACGGGAGTAAATAAACAATACGAAACGGTTGTACCTAACGGTCTAATTTTAGATGGGCAACAACGATTAACTACGTTATATCAAGCATTATGTTGTCAATCTCCTGTCCAAACATGCCTACCAACTAATCGTGATAGTAAAATAGAGCGTTATTACTATATCAACATGCGAGATATTGTTGCAGACGACTCCGATGTTCTCGATTGCATTCTTTCTATTCCAGCCGATAAGAAACTCAAAGAAAATATAGGGCGAGATATTAAATTGGATTTAAGTACAAGAGCATTAGAAATAGAAAATTGCTATTTCCCTGTTAATTTAATCTATGACCCCATGGAAACCAATTTGTGGCAGATGGAATATATGAAATATTATTCTGATTCTACTATGCAACAGATGTATTTCACTTTTATGCTTCGGTTCTTAAATCCTTTACAAAATTATAAACTGCCAGTCATTCAATTAAGTAAGGACACAAAAAAAGAGGCCGTTTGCCAAATATTTGAGAATGTAAATACTGGTGGTGTGCCATTGACGGTGTTTGAATTAGTTACTGCCATTTATGCTTCAGAGGGACATGATCTTCGCAAAGATTGGGAGGACATTAAAGCAGATTTCAAACAATTAAAAGTGAATCTATTAAAAAATCTAGAACCTCATTATTTCTTGATGGCGATGTCCCTATTGGTGTCTTATCAAAAGGGGGTAACAGTTACGTGCAAAAAACGTGATATCTTAAAAATGGAGTATTTAGATTATAAACAGAATAGGGATATTTTAGTGCAAGGTTTCAAAGATGCTGCTAATTTTATCGTTCACTTAGGAATATATTCAACTCGCAATATTCCATATGAAACTCAATTGATACCTCTTGCCTCTATTTTTGCATACGACAATAGTCATGATAAATTGCTTAATTTGCCAAATTCCAAAGGATTATTGGCACAATGGTATTGGTGTGGGGTGTTTGGAGAACTTTATGGTGGTGCCAACGAAACGCGTTTTGCAAATGATATGGCCAATATATTCCGTTGGTTCAGCGGTGGTGCACAACCAGATACTGTAGTCCGAGCAAGTTTCAATGCTACACGTTTACTATCACTCTATACTCGTAATAGTGCTGCGTATAAAGGTGTAATGGCACTTATCACAATGGATAAACCGCTTGACTTTATGACGGGTCAAGATATGAATATTGCTTCCTATTTGGATGAATCAACAGATATTCATCATATCTATCCTGAATCACAATGTATTACCGCTAAATATCCGATAAATAGATGGAATACTGTCATCAATAAAACACCCATTTATGCAAGTTCTAATCGTTCAATCGGTGGACGTTTGCCAAGCCAATATACACGCGTAATGGCAAATAAAGGATTATCTGATGAGAAAATAGCAGAAATATTACATTCGCATAAAATTAATCCAGAATTATTATGTTCAGATGATTTCTTTGCATATACTAAAAATCGTGCGACACAACTGCTTGACCGCATAGAAAAAGCAATGGGGAAAGCCGTTGATGGACGTGACAGCGAAGAAATAATAAAGGAATTTGGATCTAATATATAATATGTGAGTACAAGATGAAAGTTAACTAACAACTATGAAAGTACATTTTGCAGATGTTGTCGCAGAGGTTCGTGAGTTTAAGTACAAAGGAACTTACGATGGACAATTAGAGGGTTCGTATGAATCTAATTCTCAATATATTCTAGAACATTTGACAAATAACGCACAGAAGTTTGACGGTTGGGTTGTGCTACCATCATATAAAAACGAAGCCAATACGGAGTTGAAAGACTTCCAATATTATCTATCTGCACATACGGATTACGAACACAAAATATTCATTTATTGGTTTGGAGAAGAGATGACAGAAACAATGTCTATTGTAGAAGTGATAGAGGAAATAACTCGTGGAATTAATTTTATGGATAAATGTAGATTTTTATCCTTGGATGACTTATTTTAACGAAACGTAAAAGACCAATACAATTGAATTAAGATTGAAGGGGATGTGTATATGGTTAATCATTTTCAGAGGAAAAAGTAAATATGTATATTAGGTGTAAGGAAACCGAAAATCAATATATTATTGACACGGAGAAGAAAATAGTCTACCATGTTAACGATGGTGATGTACAGATTGTGAAATTTAATGGTCACAACTTTGATAGCGATAACTTTATGAGATGGCATCCTTACCTTGAGGAGATTGAAACAACTGCAACCAAACCACAAGAGATTAATGAAAAAAAATACCTGAAGCCACAAAACATCTTCCCAAAAGGGATAAAAATGCCCACATTTATGAAACACCAAATTTCTTTGCATACTATCCACGCAGGATATAAAGACGCTGATTTGGCTGAAACGCTTTATACGTCTGCCTTTCCTGAGATAGAGCAGCGTCCTATTGAGGACTTGCACCGTTGTGCCTTAAAAAACAGGTGTTTTTGGTACGCTGTCCTTGATGGTACAACCTTTATCGGTATGGTGTATGTGGTGCTGTATCGCAAAATCGCCTATATCCTATATTTGGCTGTGGACGAGAAACAGCGCAACAAACAATATGGCTCTGACATATTGGCCATGCTCAAAGAGATATACCGCGACAAGAAATTGGTGCTCTTTATTGAAAGTCTTGATGAGGAGTGCGACAACCATAATATGCGTGTACGACGCAAGGCATTTTATTTGAGAAACGGCTTTTATGATACGCACCTCAATCAAGATTGTGAAACCGACTTGGGGCATTGCACATACGAGATACTCTCTACCGACCCCAATCTGTCTGAAAAGGAGTTTGCCACTTTCACACGGCATTATCCTATGACAACTTCCATGACCGTTTTACACAAGAGATAAACAAGTACCACTCCCTTAACAAAACAAATACCACCGAAATTTAATCTTTGCACTTGTAGAACCAAATCAACTTCCTCGTCTATGCCCTCTACGGCTTAACCGACCCCGAAAAAGAGATAGTAAGAAAGACATAAAATGAAGAAAAAGCATAAATTGATGTAATGTTTGCCCAAAAAGTTCGTAATCAGAATAGTAGAGGAGGACTGTTTAGAGGACGGAGCAAAGCGCCTATAGTTTAAAGATTAGAGGAGGAGACAGGAGGGTAGAATGAGTGTCGAATGAGTGTCGAATGAGTGTCGAATGACCCTCGAATGAGTGTCGACTCAAAAAAATCACTAAAAATGCAACATCAGGGAGCATTTTTGTTATTTTATTTGCGTATATCAAAAAAAAAATGTACTTTTGCGTCGCGAAACGCAAATCACATCAAGTATGAGTTACACACAGATGGCACAATTAGATGTACTTCACCTTGTTAAAGGCATAAATAATGAAGCTGATTACATCAGTTTTCGTGATATGTTAGCACACTATTTTGCAGAAAAAGCCCAAACAGCTATTGATGCTATGTGGGACAATGGCAAAATCAACGAGCAAGTCGTCGAACAATGGGGTAATGAACGTATGCGCACCCCTTATCGCTATGCGGTACATCGTTCTTGATACCAATTGCCTGCTGCAAGCATTGCCAACCAAAAGCCCATACCACCAAGTTTGGGCAGATGTATTGATTGGTAAGATAAGTCTTTGTGTCAATACCGATATTTTAGATGAATATGAGGAGAAAATCGCAGAAAAATCTTCTTCTGAGATTGCTCATAATGTAGTTGAAGCTATTGCAAATCTATCTACAACTACATTTCAAGATACTTACCTTCACTTTGAACTATTACCCGCTGATTCAGACGATAATAAATTTGTAGATTGTGCCGTAGCCGCAAATGCAGAATATATTGTATCTAATGACCATCATTTTAATCCACTAAAACAAATTCCTTGGCCCAAAGTAGAAGTGATTAAATTGGTGGATTTCATCAAACTTATATAAATTGCAAAATTAAGTAATAATGGATAAAAACACTTGGATTGGCTTTCTTTTGATAGCCGCAATTATTGTAGGATTCTCTATGCTCAACCGCCCCAGCAAGGAGGAGTTGGCAGAGCGTCAACGTATCAATGACAGTATTCGTGTTGCACAAGAAATGGAATTGGAAGCACAACAACTATCCGATTCTATCAATGCTACCCTCAACACAGCTCCTGAGGGGACCACAATGGTTATTCCTTCGCAGGAAGAAGTAGCAGCCCAGTTGGCTGCCGTCTATGGTCCTTTTGCCCCTGCTGCACAAGGTGCTGATAACGAAACCGTATTAGAGAACAATAAACTGCGTCTCTATATCGCCTCCAAAGGCGGTCGTATTGCCAAAGCAGAACTGAAAGAATACAAGGCATACGGCGACACCGTTAATCCGCTTACCCTCTTTCAAGGCGACGAAAGCGACTTGAGTTTCACTCTTATCACAGCCAACAACCGTATTCTCTCTACACGCAATCTTTATTTTGAGGCACTGCAACCCAATCCGCAGAATGTGATTATGCGCCTCAAAACAGATGTAGAAGATGCGTACATCGACTTCGTTTATACCTTGCCGGAAGACGAGTATATGTTTGATTTCCAAATCATTCCTCACAATGCACAAATGGTATTGGCACAAAATGCGAACAGTTTGGAGATGCAGTGGAGTCAATCTATTCCTCAACAGGAGCGCGGACGTAAATTTGAGGAACGCTACGCACGCCTGCAATACATGACTGTCGGTTTGGAGCAGGAACGCATGTCCGAAGCCAAGCACGACAGCAAACGCGAAAGTGCCAAAGTGCGTTGGATTGGCTATAAAGACCAGTTCTTCTCCACCGTCATGATTGCCAAAGACGCTTTCACCTCTTCGGAATTTGAATCCACCCCGGGTGAGGCATATTCCAACTATATCAAGCACTACAGCACCAAAACCAATGTCGGTTTGGATATAACCGGACAAACGGCTACCTCCTTCCGCTATTTCATGGGTCCGAATAACTACAACCTCCTAAAAGCGTACGACAACGATGCACCGGACGAGACCCAAAAACTACACTTGAAGGAATTGGTGCTGCAAGGTTGGCGTGTCATTATTTGGATTAACCAAATCTTCTCCTTCCCCGTATTTGACTGGTTGCTCAACTTCGGGTTGCCTATCGGACTCGTCATTTTGCTGATGACATTGATTATCAAGCTCATTATTCTGCCCTTCGTCTTTGCCTCCTATAAATCGAGTGCCAAGATGCGTGTACTGAAACCGCAAATTGACGAAATCAATGCCAAATACCCGATGGAGAAGATGCAGGAGCGCCAGCAAGCTACTATGGCACTCTATCAGAAAGCAGGTGTCAGTCCTATGTCCGGCTGCCTGCCTATGCTGTTCCAAATGCCTATCTTGATGGCTATGTTCTGGTTCTTCCCAACGGCTATTGAGTTGCGTGGACAATCTCTTTGGTGGGCAGAAGACCTATCCGCTTACGATGCCATCTTGACGTGGGGGCACCATATACCCCTATTGGGCGACCACTTGTCCCTCTTCTGCTTGATTATGACCGTTGCCAACCTCGGCTACACGATTATTACAATGCAAAGTCAAGCCACCGACCCGAACATGAAGTTTATGAAATACATGATGTACTTCATGCCGATTATGTTCCTGTTCATATTTAACGACTATGCAGCCGGTTTGAGTTTCTACTATACCATTTCGTTGGGCTTCACCATTCTGCAAACTATGATTTTCCGTTGGACAACCGACGATGCCAAACTCTTGGCACAGATGGAAGCCAACGCCAAGAAAAAAGCCGGCAAGCCCAAATCCGGTTTTATGGCACGCTTGGAAAAGATGCAACAAGAGCAAATGCGTATGGCACGTGAAAACGCCAAAGCACAAGCTAAAAAATATCGCTAATGAAAATAGTAATTATCGGACAAGGGAACGTCGCCACCTCATTGCTGGCGGCGTTTACCGTTAAACATATTGATGCGCAAACCGTATCGTCACGCGAAGGGTTAGACCAACTACCTGCTGCCGACTGCTATATCTATGCCGTACGGGACGAGGCCTTGCAGCAAGTGATAGACCAAGTACACGTTGAGCGTCGCTGCCTGCACCTGCATACCTCAGGCACTATGCCCATCAGCGTGTTTGGCGAAGACAAACCCCACTGCGGTATATTCTATCCCTTTATGACCTTTAGCAAAGCCAAACCCATAGAGGACTTTTCGGAGATACCTGTTTTCTTTGAGGCCAATGCCATAGACGACATCAGTGCCATTTACTCGCTGGCACTTCAGCTGACCAAACATGTATATGAGGCAGGACAGCATGACCGCGAACGACTACACGTGGCCGGTGTGTTCTGCAATAACTTTACCAACCTAATGTACCGCCTTGCCGGTGAGCAACTCAAGGATACCCACATTCCCTTCTCTGCCCTACTGCCACTAATCGACGAGACTGCTCGCAAAGTACACACTATGAGTCCGGCAGAGGCACAAACAGGACCTGCCCGTCGCAAGGACGAACAGGTCATGCAGCATCATATTTCCTTATTGGCAAACGACGAATTGCGTTCGCTCTATAAGACGCTCAGTTCGCTTATTTGAACATCTGCAACAGCGTAGTTACATCGCTGGCTACAGTCTTTACGGCCGATGCCTTTTGTGCAGTTGATTCCAATTTCTCCGTATCAATGCTGGAGGCAATCTCGTTTAACTTAGACGTTACAGCACCGGATATTTGGTCAGTAACCAAGTTCTCAGAACCCAATACCAAACCTTTGGCGAAATCAGACCAATAGGTTTTGTCTTTTGCGTTGGTTTTCAACTCCTTGCAGCTGTTAATCAAGCTGATGGTGTTGAGGATATTCGACACATTCGATGCGTCGTATTTACCGGCTGCCTTGTAGTTAGTGTACAGCGCGCGCAGGGCTTTACCTGCAGCTGCACCATCGGTGCTGGTAGCAACTACAGCCGTCGTTTGTGGCTCAGCGGCAGTGGTGGTTGTGGTGGTCGACTTCGAACCAAACAGGTTCTTCAAACTAAACGAGCAGAGCAGCATCATAGCTGCCAAACTGCAAACAAGTGCTTTTTTCATATAGTTAATTTTTTTACGAGTACAAAAGTACTGCTTTTTTTTGACAAAAGCAAGAAAAATTTGCACAATTCAATTATTTATTGTAACTTTGCAATGTTTTCATAAGAATTTAAGCAATGAAAAAGGTATTTTTTCTTTTAACCGCCACAGCCGTTATGCTGTGCGGTTGTGGTAAACAAGCTACCTCAGAAAGCGCAGAGTCATGTCCCGAATTAGACCAATTAGTGGCGGACTGCCACCAACTGCATCCTAATGCTTTTGGCTATCCGGTCAATCAGCGTAGTGCCTTGCACGAGTTTTACAAGTGGTATGTCAGCACCGGTATGGACACCATTAATATGAACAATGTGGGTGACCCTTGGGCTGAAAGTTCGTACCTATTGAGTACCCATCCGTTTGAAGTGGAAGTGATGGAATACTTTGGTCCTATGTACGGATTTGACAAGGACAACCTTTGGGGCATTATTACCAACAGCGGTACCGATGGCAATAACCACGGCATCTATTTTGGCACCAATGTATTGCAAATGCAGACAGGTCAACTGCCGATAGTGTATGTATCCGATGAGGCACACTACTCCAATGCCCGTTTATGTGACTTGCAAAACCTTGACCTGCGCCTCATCAAAACCGACACAATGGGACGTATGCTACCTGAGGACTTGGAGAAACAATTAGACCCCAAACGCCCCTGCCTGATAGTTTATGCGATGGGCTCTACATTCAGAGGTGCCATTGACGATATGGACGCCCTCAATGCCGTACTGGATAAATATCCTGAAATGGCTGTTTATCGCCACGTTGACGCTGCTTTATTTGGCGGTTACCTGCCTTTCACGCAATACAAGGACATGGTGAATTGCAAAAAGATGCGTTTCCAATCCATCTCGGTCAGCGGACATAAGTTCTTTGGCATAGATAGTCCCACAGGATTATTCATCACGACACGTGAGATTTACAACAACCAATCCAGTTACGATATTCCCTATCTGAATGCAGATATGAAAATGATTAGTTGCTCACGCGATGCGGTACAAGCCCTGAAGTTCTGGTGGCTCATCAAGCATATCGGTACCGAAAAATGGTCGGAGCAAGCCACAGCAATGTTGGAATGCACCCAATATATGAAAGCCGAAATGGACAAAATAGGTTGGCCCTGCTGGTGCAATGAGTACAGTAACACCATTTTCTTCCGTCGTCCCTCACAAGCCATTATCAACAAGTATAGCTTGGCTTGCGGACACAACGACTTATTCGGTGGCGACTTGGCGCACGTTGTTGTTATGCAACACGTTGATCACGCAGCCATCGACCGCTTTGTAGCAGACCTCAAAGCAGAAATGGAATAAAAATATTCAGGCAAAGTGGCGGTAGAATTCAGACACTGCCACGATGCCTTTTTCCCAAACATCCAAATCCATACTCTCGTTCGGAGAATGAATGGCGTTTTGCTCTAAGCCGAAACCCATTAAGATAGTCTTTTGCCCTAATACCCGTTCAAAATCGGATATGATGGGTATGCTTCCGCCACGGCGTGCAGCCAAGGGGCGTTTACCAAATGCAACTTCAAAACCCTTTTCCGCTGCTCGATAGGCAGGTATATCTATGGGGCATACATAGCCCTGACCACCATGTAACGGCGTAACTTCTACGCGCACACCGGCCGGAGCTAATTCTTTGATATACTGAACAAACAAGGCCGCTATTTCCTCGTTGTCCTGATTAGGCACTAAGCGGCAACTGACTTTAGCATACGCTTTTGAGGGCAAGATGGTCTTGCTACCCTCGCCCGTATAACCGCTCCACATACCACATATATCAAAACTTGGACGGCACGAATTGCGCTCCAAGGTGGAATAACCTTCCTCACCACACAGGGCATCTACATCAATCGCCTGCCTATAGTTCTCTTCCGAGAAAGGAATATCTGCTATCATACGCCGTTCCTCAGCCGGAATAGGCAACACCTTATCATAGAAACCGGGGATAGTAACATGCCCCTTGTCGTCAATCAGTTTAGCCAACATCTCGCAGAGAGCAATAGCAGGATTCTTGACTGCACCGCCAAAGTGACCACTATGTAAATCACGATTAGGGCCTGTCACTTCGATTTGCCAATAGGCCAAACCACGTAAACCGGTAGTGATAGATGGGATATCCTTGTCCACCATCGTTGTATCGCTCACCAAGATAATATCCGATTGCAAGAGGTCCTTATGCACCGTAATGAATTTCTCCAACGACGGAGAACCAATCTCTTCTTCGCCCTCAAAAATGAATTTGACATTACATTGCATCAATCCGTTTTGCACCATATACTCAAAGGCCTTCACCTGAATCATGGCTTGTCCCTTGTCGTCATCGGCACCACGTGCGTAAAGACGGCCATCTCGAATAGAGGGCTCCCAAGGATTGCTGTGCCACAACTCCAACGGTTCCACGGGCATCACATCATAGTGGGCATATACCAGCACCGTTTTGGCATTAGGATTAGCGCAACGATATTCGGCATATACAAAGGGATTACCATCACTTGGCATAACACGGGCCTGCTGGCAACCGGCAGCCAATAGCAGTTCTACCCAACGCTCTGCACAACGCACCATATCGGGCTGATGCTCAGGTTGACAACTAATCGAGGGAATACGTATCAACGATGCCCACTCATCTATAAACCGAGAACGGTTGCTTTGAATATAATCCTGTACCGTCATTATAGTAGCGATTTAAGAGCATTAATAAAGGTGTAGCACTCCGCTTGTGTGATACACAACGGAGGTAACAGGCGCATCACATTCATACCGGCGGCACCCGTAATGATATGCTTGTCATACAATAGTTTTTGACGAATTGGCGCAATCGGTTCACGGAACTCTATGCCAATCATCAAGCCCCTACCACGCACTTCCTTAATACGAGGCGAAGCAGGAATATGTTCTTTTAGGAAATCGCCCATTGCTTTGGCATTTTCCATCAACTTATCATCAACCAACACATCTAATACGCTCAACGCCGCAGCCATCTCCAAATGACCACCACCAAACGTAGTGCCTAAACGTCCCTTAACAGCGTCAAACTGAGGAGCTATCATCACACCGGCACAAGGCAGTCCGTTAGCCATCGGCTTACCGATACAAATAATATCAGGGTGCAAGCCAACCCATTGATGTGCAAAGAATTTACCCGTTCTGCCAAAACCGGTCTGCACCTCATCTAATATAAACACTGTACCTGTCTGATGGCACATATCTTCAATCGTTTTCAGAAATTCCGGATTAGGTGTATGCACACCACCCGTACCCTGTATGGGTTCTGCTATCACGGCAGCCACTTTCTGTGTTTCCAATTCGCGCGACATAGTAGCCGTATCATTCACATCAACAAAGATGACCTTATGCACCCTATTGTAAAGCGACTGAATAGCAGGATTGTCCGTTACGGCACTCGCACCCGATGTACGACCATGGTAGCCGCGTTTGAGCGCAATCACACGCTGACGACCATTCTGAAAGGACGCTATCTTCAGTGCATTCTCCACGGCCTCTGCACCCGTCGAGCACAAGAAAAGCGAATAATCCTCATAGCCGGATATTTGTCCCAAACGCTTAGCGTATTCGACTTGCAAAGGATTTTGAACCGAATTGTTGTAGAAAGGCAATTGCTGCAATTGTTCGGTTACTGCCTTGATATAATGAGGATTGGCATGACCGATATTCACGACAGCGTGTCCTCCGAACATATCGAGGTATTCCTGACCTTTGACATCCGTGATGGTGCAACCCTTGGCAGATACGGGTGTCACATCGTACAAGTTGTAAACATTAAAGAGTTTCATAGCACTATGATGATTAGTTATTATTTCTTTTGTAAAGCATTGACTAACATGCCACAAGCAGCAAGTATATCTTCACCCCGTGAACGGCGGATAGTGGTAGTCAGACCATGCTGCGTGAGGTAATCTCTTAGCCATTCCATATTGGCTTCTACCGAAGCAGGGAAGTCGGCTTGACCGCCATCGTGGTAGCGAATCAGATTAACACGACACTCCAATCCACGTAAGAGCCGAAGCAATTCGTTGGCATGTTTAGGTGTATCATTCACACCACCAAAGCAGATGTATTCAAAGCTAACCCGCCGTTGGTGGGAGAAATCGTATTGTTTGAGCAGGGCAATGACCTGTTGGATAGCGTACGCACGTTCAGCCGGCATCATCTCTGCACGCTCGACATGGAAGGGGTTGTGCAACGATATAGCCACGTGGCAATCACTCTCATTTAACAAACGCCGCAGCCCGGGTATCAAGCCAACCGAACTGACCGTCAACCGTTTAGGCGACCATGCCAACCCATAATCCGCTGTCATGATGTCTAAGAAACGTAGCACTTGGTCAATGTTATCCATCGGTTCGCCCTCTCCCATCAGCACGATATTCGTCAGTTGGGCACTTTCGGGCACAGAGAGCACCTGATTGAGTATATCCGCCGCCGTGAGGTGACCATGAAAACCCAGCGTACCTGTCATGCAGAACTTACAACCCATCTTGCAGCCCGCTTGCGTAGAGACACACAGCGTAGCACGGTCCTCCTCAGGAATATACACCGTCTCAATAAATTGGTCCCCTACCTGAAAGAGATATTTTTTGGTACCGTCTATCGACTCAGCATGTGCCACAGGTGCTTGGCGACCTATTATATAATGCGCCTGCAGGTACGCGCGCCCGTGCAGGGATATATTGGTCATCTCCTCAAATGTGCTCACACGCTGCACATACAGCCACTTGGCCAGTTGCTGACCGGTATATTTAGGCAAACCTGCCTCCAAGGCAACGGTTTGCAATTCGGACAATGTTTTACCTAACAGTTTGTCCATTTAGCGTAGCCGATCCGCTGCTTGTACTTTCATCTCATCCTGCAGTATCAAACGGGTGGCACCCAAGGTCAGCACAAAGCAAACCAACGGAATACAAGCTCCAAAGCAGATATCCCACGTAATCACGACTTGATCCAACGATACCAACATACGGTGAGCAAACCATACATAGACCGCCAACATGCCATAATACCCCAAGCACAACACAGCCAAGAAGATATTAAGGCGTGCCTGAATGATACGTTTCTTATAGAGGAAAATATCAATCAACGCGAACAACGATATCAAGATATTCGTAATGAACAGCCACATCGGACTTGGGAAATGCAGTACGGGCAGGTCCATATATGACATCTCAGGAGAAACTTCTTCTATACCAAGCGAACTCAAATAGAACATACGCTGCACGGAACTATATTCCGGTGTAGTGAACTGCAGTACAGAACAGAAACAAAGAACAATACCCAAAATGACTATCGTCAGCAGGTACAAAGTTTGACGGCGTTGAATCATAGCAGAATAACTTTATCGTTGATTAATTGGTATTTTTCTCCGGTAGCAGGGCAAGTAGCCATACCTTCGGCATTGAAAGTCAGTTTCTCTCCGTTTCGGCTCACCCACCCTATACGACGGGCAGGGTTACCCACCATCAGGGCGAAATCGGGCACATCTTTCGTCACCACCGACCCAGCACCTATCAAGCAGTATTTACCCAACTGATGACCACATACGATTGTGGCGTTGGCACCTACTGAAGCTCCCTCATGAATAAGTGTTTCCCTGTACTCCGATTTGCGTGATACGGCTGCACGAGGATTAATGACGTTGGTAAACACCATGCTCGGTCCCAAAAAAACATTGTCCTCACAGCGCACGCCGGTATAGACAGACACATTGTTTTGTATCTTGCAATTACGGCCTAACACCACATCCGGTGATATGACTACGTTTTGACCGATGTTGCAGTCCTCACCAATGACACAATTAGACATCACATGTGAGAAATGCCATATTTTCGTTCCTTTGCCAATCTGGCAGTTGTCATCGACGTACGATGATTCATGACACCCCCATACCCCCTCATTAAGGGGGTTATTGTGCATAATCATTCCATTGTTGTTTTGTTGATTCATATACCTACATTAATTTATATTACACAAAATTGTTTTAATTTCACGTTCTACTTCACAGGAATTAGCCACAACTTCCTTATTGTCAAAGCGGATAACTTTAAATCCCAATTTTTCCAATTGTTGTGTACGCTGCGCATCTTCTATCTTTTGAACCTCTGTATAGTGATAATCTCCATCTACTTCAATAATTAAGTTTTTAGAAAAACACACAAAATCTACTATATATTGCTCAATTATGTATTGCCTTCTAAATAATACACCTAACCTGTGTCCTCTCAATAATTCCCACATACATTTTTCTGCCTCTGTAGGAAATTGCCTCATTCTACGTGCTTCTTCTTTCAGTAGAGTATATATCCTCGGATCGGCGTAGTTAATTTTGTTTATCATATTCTTATTCACATCCCCCTTATTGAGGGGGCTTGGGGGTGTCAGAAGAATAATTTAAATATATCGTTTCCGTTTGCAAAAATCAGCAGTGCCAATAGTAGCCACATGCCTATTTGGTTGGCTTTTTCGAGGAATTTATCTCCCGGTTTCTTACCTGTCAGCATCTCGAAGATTAGGAACAAGATGTACCCGCCGTCTAAGGCAGGGATAGGCAGGAAGTTCATAAACGCCAATATGATGCTTAAGAAGGCCGTCATAAACCAGAAACTGTACCAATTCCACATATTGGGGAACATCGAGCCAATAGCACCAAAGCCACCCAAGGATTGCGCCCCTTCTTTGGTAAATACCAAGCGGAACTGCTTGACATACATCTCCAATACTCCCCAGCCATAGCGAATGCCGGCAGGGATAGACTGCAAGAAGGTATAGTCGGTATGTTCCGTCTCAAAATAGTGGTATCTATCCTGTTGAGCCACGCCTATCATACAATGGTCACCCACGAACACATCTATGGTGTCACGTCCTGTCTCACGCCCAAGCGTTATGGCAATCTGCTCGCACGGGTGCTTGCGCATTTCTTGGTTTACCATCACATAACAAGGTGTGGGCACACCTGCTACAGCCACGATGGTATCGCCCTTGCGAATGCCTGCCTCTTCGGCTATGCTACCGGCTAAAGCGGTATCAACCACAAAAGGAATATACTCGCTAACCAATGTATAACGCATTTTTTGGTAGGATTTATCTTGATGGTGCTTGACACGCTCCACTCGGTCAAACTCGTTTTGCAGAGCCAAATAGCGTGTACCCAAATCTTCCGACATAGTCAAAGCCACAGTATCGGTGCCACGCAGCACGGTAACATTGCGCTTGCCCTCAATAATAATCGACTGAACGAAATCACCTATTTCCAGAGGTTCCTGACCATCAACCGACAAAATCTTATCTTGCTGTTGAAATCCCTCTTGCTCCAATATCTCGGAATAGTACAAACCTGTCGTCACGTTGCGCAAGGGCAACACATCCGTTCCCCACACATAGAGCAGTTGACCAAAGATAATCAAAGCAGCGATAAAGTTTACCAATATACCGCCAATGATGATGCAGAAGCGTTGCCAAACGTTTTTGCTGCGGAACTCCCACGGTTGCGGTTCACTTTTAGCCATTTGTTCGGCATCGTGTGTCTCGTCCACCATACCGGCGATGGCACAATAGCCGCCAAACGGAATCCAACCTATTCCCCACTCCGTGTTATCGGGGTATTGATTCCACTCGTCGTTTTCATCTTTTTCGTCGGTAGTGGGTTGAAAGAACTTAAAATGCCACTTACCATTGAAACGTTTGGCCTTGAGTAGTGCATATTTCCAATCAAAGAACAAATAGAATTTCTCTACTCGCACACCAAAGATGCGGGCAAACGTGAAATGTCCTAACTCATGAATGAGTATTAAAAAGCTTAATGCTAATATTAACTGAAGAGCTTGTATCATTTCAATTTGTAAATTAATCAATTTGTAAATTAGTTATCTGTCTGGCTTCGGCATCGGAAGCTACATAATCTTCGTATGTCGGTTTTTGTATATAGGTGGCTTTAGCCATGGTAGTGGCTATGCGTTCTGACATTTCCAAGAATCCACAACGTCCTTCGCGAAAAGCCAAGTTGACGACCTCGTTGGCTGCATTGAGTACACAAGGCATATTGCCGCCTCGGCGAATGGCCTCGTATGCCAAGCCCAAATTGGGGAAGCGCTGCATATCGGGCTTCTCAAAGGTAAGGTCTTTTAGGGCAAACAAGTCTGCTCGCGGGAAAGTGCTTTGCCGGCGTTCGGGGAAGGTCAGCGCATACTGAATGGGCAACCGCATATCGGGAGCGCCCAACTGTGCCTTGATAGCGCCATCGCGGAACTGCACAGCCGAATGCACGATGCTCTGCGGATGAACCAGCACCTCGATTTGGTCGTACTGTACCCCGAACAACCATTTGGCCTCAATCACCTCAAAACCCTTGTTCATCATACTGGCAGAGTCGATGGTTATTTTGGCTCCCATTTCCCAATTGGGGTGCTTGAGTGCCTGTGCGGCAGTCACGGTACGTAACTGCTCTGTGGTAAAGGTGCGGAACGGTCCGCCACTGGCTGTAAGGAGGATTTTCTCTATCTGGCGTGCATCTTCTCCAACCAAACTCTGGAAAATAGCACTATGTTCACTATCTACGGGCAAGATTGGCACGTGGTATTTCGCAGCCAAGTCGCATATTATCTCTCCGGCAACCACCATCGTTTCTTTGTTGGCGAGGGCTATTGTCTTACCAGCCCTGATGGCCTCCATCGTGGGACGCAAGCCGGCATAACCCACCATGGCTGCCACCACAATGTCTATGCTGGGCATCGTGACCATCTCCGCGATGGCATCAGCACCTGCCCACACCTTGCAAGGCATATCCTGCAGGGCTGTTTTTAGCTCTTCGTACTTGCTTTCGTCGGCTATGCACACCATTTCCGGACGGAACTCGCGTGCCTGTTCGATGAGTTTATCTACACTGGTATGGGCGACTATGGCATACACCTCCAACAGGTCCGGATTGCTCCGTACCACATCTAAGGTTTGCGTTCCAATAGAACCCGTACTACCTAATATCGCAATTCGTTTCATCAAAATACTATCACTTCCTCGGGATTGATGGCGCAACCCTCTTTCCACAATTCAAACAACAGAGGCACCTGATCCTGCACCAAACCTAACGTTTCTCCTGCCCGCAACACATCTCCTACCGAACGACTGACTACGCCCAAACGGCGGTACACGCTTGTATAGTTGGTGTGCTGCATCACTACAGTATATGTGCCATCTGTGTCTGCCGTCACCAGCACGACTGCCCCACCCATTACGGCGGTTACGTTCTCGTTGTCAGGCGTTTGAATAAGAATACCGCGCTGACCTTGGTGCAGATTGAAATGGCGAATAATGACTCCGTGAGCAGGACTGAACATCGTGTTGACGGGCGAGGTGGTCTGTGCATCAAACAGTTGCAGATTATCTTTACCTTTCTGCTCGTACTGCTCCACAAATTCCTCAGACACCTCGCGTTTGGCCTGTAACAATTCGGTTTGGAACACCAGTTGCAGCGAATCGGGTGCGGGCAGGGTGTCCGTACTGATTTCACCTGCCGTGATGTCACGAACGACGGAGAGGTACTGACGTTGCAGGGTCGTGATGTTCTCCAAGGAGTCCAAACGCATAGACGCGTCCAATAACTGCTCACGCATATTTTGATTATAGCCGGGCAGTATATTGCGCGCAGGAGTATAGACAATGGCGATGGACAGCACAATGATGGTAAGAATAAACATCAGCACCAGCGTCGTGGTCAAACCCAACGCAGACAAGCGGAACGACCATAACTCATTCAAGCTCTGGTCATCCATCACGGCTATGCGCCTGCGGGTCTTCAGTTTATCCCAAAATTCTTTGCTCATCCTATACTCATCCTATACTCATCGTATATTCTTTGGCATTATAAAATCGTGCAACCCGTGCAAGGTTTTAACTGCTTAAAGAAATCGTTACCTTTATCGTCCACGAGAATGAAGGCAGGGAAGTTCTCTACCTCGATTTTCCAAATGGCTTCCATACCGAGTTCGGGATATTCGACACACTCGATGGACTTGATATTCTCTTGTGCAAGGATAGCAGCCGGGCCGCCTATGCTACCCAAGTAGAAGCCGCCATGTTTCTGGCAGGCATTGGTTACATCAATCGAGCGGTTGCCCTTTGCCAACATGATGAGCGAGCCACCGTGGTCTTGGAATTCATCTACGTAGGGGTCCATACGGCCGGCAGTGGTGGGACCCATAGAGCCACAAGGCATTCCGGCAGGAGTCTTGGCAGGACCGGCATAGTAGATTGGGTGATTTTTAAGGTACTCCGGCATCTGCTCACCTGCGTCCAAACGTGCCTTTATCTTGGCGTGCGCTATGTCACGCCCCACGATGATGGTGCCGTTCAAACTGAGACGTGTGCCAATAGGATATTGGGTCAATATCTTGCACACCTCTGCCATGGGCTGATTGAGGTTGACCTGTACAGCGTCACCTTCACCGGCCTGACGCAACTCGGTAGGAATGAGTGAACCCGGATTGGCATCCATGCGTTCAATCCAAATACCCTCTTTATTGATTTTGCACTTGATATTACGGTCGGCAGAGCAACTAACGCCTAAGCCGATGGGGCAACTGGCACCGTGACGAGGCAGACGAACCACACGTACGTCGTGCGCCATGTATTTACCGCCGAACTGGGCACCAAGACCTATTTTGTAGGCCTCTTGCAGCAGTTGTTTCTCCAATTCTACATCGCGGAAAGCGCGACCGGAAGCGTTGCCTGTGGTGGGCAAACTGTCATAGTAGTGGGTAGAAGCCAATTTGACGGTCAGCAGGTTCTTCTCAGCCGAAGTGCCACCGATGACGATAGCAATGTGATAAGGCGGACAAGCAGCCGTGCCGAGCGATTTCATTTTCTCCACCAAGAAAGGAATGAGTGTACCCGGGTTTTGGATACGGGCTTTGGTCTCCTGATAGAGGTAGGTCTTGTTGGCAGAACCGCCACCTTTGGTCACGCATAGGAAACGATATTCAGCCCCCTCGGTGGCCTCCAAGTCAATTTGTGCGGGTAAGTTGCACTTGGTGTTCACCTCCTCGTACATACTGAGAGGAGCGTTTTGCGAGTAGCGCAGGTTGCATTGGGTGTAGGTGTTGTACACGCCCTGACTCAACGCCTCTTCATCTGCAAAACCTGTCCACACCTGTTGTCCTTTTTCGCCGTGAATGATGGCGGTGCCGGTATCTTGACACAGGGGCAGTTGACCTTTGGCAGCCACTTCGGCATTGCGGAGGAAGGTGAGTGCCACATATTTATCGTTGGCACTGGCTTCGGGATCGCGGAGTATTTTGGCTACTTGTTCATTGTGGCTGCGACGCAGCATAAAACTGACATCATGAAATGCCTGTTGTGCCATCATAGTGAGGCCTTCGGCATCTACTTTGAGGATTTCGTGCCCCTCAAACTCGCTAACGGACACATGGTCCTTGGTTAGCAGATAATACTCGGTTTCGTCTTTTCCGAGTTGAAACATTGGTTCGTACTTAAATTCCATTGTTATAGTTGTTTAATTATTATCTTTCATCACAATTGTCTGCTTTTGTGCGTTTCGCCCTAATAGACACTCCGCTTCGCTCCTTGTCGGTAGGGCTCTCCCTACTTACGCAGCCAACACTAAGATACGAAGTTCACAAGGCAATTCTTTTATGCCCTTTGTTTAATTGTCTCCATCCAGCTATCATCTACTGCGTGAAGGCATTGGAAGCCAAACGGGCGTCCTGCCTCTATGTTGGGCAGCAAGTCGTCTATGTAAATTGTTTCTTCGGGCTTTATGCCGGTTTCGTTTATTACCAATTCGTAGCAACGAGGGTCAGGTTTGCTGATGCCTATCTCGTTGGAAAAGAAGAGGCGGTTGGCCTGCTTTAGTTCAGGGCAATGTGTCATGGTCCACTCCACGTGCAAGTCGTTTATGTTGCTCAGGACGTAGATGTTCGTGCCCTGCTCTATCAGTTGGCGCAATAGTGCTTTTTTCTCATCTCTAATGCCCAGTAGCATAGCGAACCACGCATCTATTATTTGTTGGCGAGTGGTACCCGGCTTGCATTGAGCAAGAATGGCAGAGACGAATTGGTCGGTAGTGACAGCGCCTATTTGGTACCGGTCTATCAGTTGAGACGTGTGTCCGCCCAAGAGTCCGTCAGCGGTTACCAGTTCGCTAACTGATGTGGGCGCATTGTCCATCGTGCAGGGTCTATTCACCAACGCAGCAAAAGCCGCCAAGGAGCGCTTAACATCCAAGTCAATCAGTACCCCGCCCAAATCAAAAAGGACGTTTTTATATTTTACGCAATTTACCACGCTGCAAAGATACAAAAAAAAACTGAAATATGCAAGTTTTTTGTAAAAAAACACAAACAAACCGACAAGTGATTGCCGGTTTGCTTGTTGTTAAAAAGGCGAAAGCAGCGGTTAGAACGCGTAGATAGCTTTTCCCGCCTTAGTGGCTCCGTGTAGAACCGCATCACCATCTCCGACAGGACCGCTGACTACCTTTGTTGCACATACCGCAGGCGTTTCAAGAGTAAGGACCTGCGTTTTGGGGGTTGAATAAACTATGTGTTTCATATTGTATTGTGTTAATTTCTAATTAATAAACAGATATTGCACTATTAGTGGTTAGCGAGCCAAATGCGAACCCAATATGCCATACGCTTTTCCATCACGGACGATAATGAGACGGCCGTTGCGGTCAATATATTTATAATGTTCCGCGCGCGCAGGACGAACAATGTTCAAGTCTGTAATGACATGTTGGTTAAATTTCATCTGCGCTCTTGTCGCTACTTGTGCAGCAGGAGTCAAGATTTGGAAGTATGCGCGCAAGCCCGGCATAGTAGCGTCTTCATCAGGCCAGAACAGCGTACTATTGGCACCTACAAAGAGGTTGTTCTCGTCATTGGCAACCAATGTAGTAGGAACATAGATTCCTCGGAACAAGACATTCTCGTCACCTACGGCTTGCGGTTCTGTTGCCGTAATAGTCACATGGTTAAACGTAGGATTAACGACATCCTCGGAGGGGCGAATCAGATAGGGCACACCTGCTTCAATCTCATCAGCGTCTTCAAATTGGAGCGTCAGCAATGTCTCGCCATCCCCGCTTTGTGATACGGCAGCACCAGTGAAAGCGTATAGTTCCTCTGCCATCAAATCTTCAGCCGACAAACTGAACGGCAAGCAGAGAGTATTGAGCGAAGCAGAAGAGAGGGTGCGTTGTAAACTGATGTTGGCTTCAACATTCTCAAAGGCATTGATTAAGCGTTGTACATTGTTGTCCTCGTCATTGTCCTTGAGCAGAATATTGACCGTCGGTTGTACTTGGAAATTAACATAAGCAACTTTGAGTTGGCATGTACCATCATTCCAATACTCCTGTACCTGAATGACATAGTATTTACCTTCCTGCAATGCAGACAAATCCCATGTATCTGTTATGGTCGTTGTGTACTGAGTATTCTGACCAGGTCTAGCTATTTTTACTTCCTTCGTAATGATTTCCTGACCAGAAGCGGGATCAATCAACGAAATTTTAAGACCTATACCGTACATAGTGACGCCGCACAGGCAATTGATTTCATATTTAGCAGGATAAATATATGCCTCCCACTGCGCTGTCGCGTGTTCAGAAGATAAGTTAATAGATTGTCTTGAGTTGTCCAACCAATCACATTGTTCTTTATTTACCGAATTAGTTGCATTGCTGCAGTCCAACACGGCAGCATCCAAGGGAATAACCATTGCACTATGTTCCTGCCATTGAGCGGTGAAGGTAACATTCTTAGCTGGCATGGTGTATTCTTGACCGGCAGCGTAAACTTTGCCATCGTCACTTGATTTCCAGCCGTTGAATTGGCAATAGGGTTTCAGCAACGAACCCGGAGCAAGCAAGTTGAACTTAGTGCCATCTACTTTCGGCATTTCATCTACAGGAACTTCGCCAATCACATCTTCGCCACCTGCGGCATAAGTAACGGTGTAGGTTTGTTTAACAACCAATTCATATTCTTCGGTTACGGCAGCAGAATAGTTACCTTCTGCATCGTAAGCGAAGACGGTGTAGTAATATTTGCCCGGCTCTTTGGCTTGTGTATCGGTGAAGTCAAAGGCAACCTGTTGGTTAATCAGTACATCACCGTCGGCAGGACTTGTAGAAGCCTCACCTGCTTTGCGGACCAAAGTTACTTTGGCAATCTCTACATCAGACATACCCGTTGTGTGGTAGCGGACATTGCGGACAGAGAAAGTGACATTTCCTCCTCCAGAGCCAGCATTTGCCATTATTGCAACTTGGTTGAAAGAAGAAGCATCTTTATTAGCATCCCAACATTTGTGCGTAATAGGAGAGCGATGATTCGTCCAAGTATTGTCTTGGGTCAATTTGTTTTCAAGATCCCAATAAAAATCATTATCGGTACAAACACCACCTAACAAACTAACATTGCTGCTTCTGGAGGAAATGAAATAATCAAAATCAACCCATTCAACATTGGATGCAGGTATTGGGAATGCCACACCGTCATTTTCATATTGAGCGACCTGACATTTAACTTCCACTCCGTCAGATGTTAGTTCATGGGATTTTGTATCACTTGCTTCACCATACAAACTACTTGCCGAATTATTTATCTGTGGATTCGGGATGGTATGTTTGCTCATATCTACAAGACCGGGGATGTTCCAAGAGAGGGGAACAATTTCGTTCACGGGTTCGGTAATGGCGAGGTCGGTAATAGTCGGAACAGTTACGGCTTCCCATTGAGCAACAAACTCTACAGCAGCAGCAGGCATGGTGAAATCGTCGTTAGGTTGGTAAGTAGTGACTCCTGCTTTCCAGCCCTTGAAGGCATAACCTTGACACTTGATACCGGCAGCCACTTTGAAGGAAGCACCCGCGATTTGTGGTTTTTGCGTAGGCAGATCACCAGTATAATCTACTTCACCTTTAACGTAAGTTACGTTGTAGAGTTGATTCCATGTAGCAGTAAGAGTGACAGCTTTAGCCGGCATGGTGTAGGTTGCCTCGGCAGCAAAGGTAGTCGTGCCATCGTTCCAACCTGCAAATTGATAACCATCGCGAGTAACTTCCGAACTTGCTGGAAGTGCAAAGGTTTCGCCTGCTTTGTGATTGCCTTCTGTGGGAGCAGTACCTGTCCAAGTACCTCCGCCGTTAGCGTATTCTACGGTATATTCTACATCAGAATCCTCTTCCCATATAGCAGTAAAGGTTACATCAGAAGCCGGCATAGTATAGGGTGCTTCGGCAGCATAGGTATTCGTGCCATCGCTCCAATTGGTGAAGTGATAGCCATCGCGCACAACAACATCCCCTTTAGGAAGGTTAAATTTGTCGCCATAGGCATGATTTGGCTCAGTAGGAGCAGTCGTTTTCCATGTGCCATTTTCACCTGGATTAAAGGTGATGGTATATTTAATGGCTTCGATGTCAATTTTTTGGATAAGAGACCAATATGGATTGACTATCTTAATTGTAAATTTGGTGTCACCATCGGTAGTGTACGGACCATTAGCCGTTTTCTGTTGCAAGGTAGCAATTTTAACATCATTAGCATATAAATCTGCTGTATGAGTAGTGGCATTACCTTTCCATGTGCCTAAAGTGATGGTGACATTGCTATATGCTTTTACCCAGAAAGAGAAATCTCGGTCGCCATCTTCGCTCTTTAGACCACAGTCTTCTCCGGAATAATTTCCTCCACCATTATCCCATTGTGTATTGCCCATAGGAGACATTGTGTAGTTGTTGCGTGACAAGACTGTTGCAACGACTACGTCTTGCGTATCTTTTTGCATAAAGTCAATAGATTTGGCATATTTTGCCCAATGAGCGTGGAGGGTGCAGTTGTCGGCAGGTTTGTAGTTTGCACCGGCATTTCCGGCAAATGTACCACCTGTGGCAGCGGTGTACCAACCATCAAAGATATAGCCCGATTTGGTAACAGATGGTAAGGTAATACCTAAGCCATAGGATGTTTCAGCAATCGGGTCGATTGTTTCCGGTGTACCGCCTTGCGTGTTGAAGCTGACCGTCTTGGGGGACATGTCGGAGATGGTGATATTTTGGATAAGTGACCAGTAGGGACTAGTAAATACAATCTTGAACTGAGTTTCCACTGTCGTGATATAGGGATCATTCACCGGACCTCTCTGATATTCGTTAGTGCCAACAACAAAAGAAGTTGACTCAACATCATTGATATATAATTTGGTTGTACCAGTGCCCCCATTGTTGTTTACGTAACCCATTTGAATTGTAACACTTTGGTTAGCAGGTACCCAGAAAGAGAATTCATTATAACCATAACCACCAAATTTTAGTCCATGGTCTCCCAAAACCGTAGCATGAGCATCCCATTCTACACCATCACTTAAATTAGATACCGTGTAATGATGTGCATCTAATTCTGCTTTAACTCCATTTGTTCCAGAGCCATAGGAAGTTGCTAAATCATAGAAGTTAGCAGAAGTGGCATAGTCACGCTTTTTAACTGTAATAGTAGCATCTACAGATTGAGCGTTATATTTATCAGGAACCGCCTCTTGATAAGCAGTAACAGTAGCGGTGCCGGCAGTAGTAGCGGTAAAGGTAGAGCCGGTGATTGTAGCACCTGTGCCGTTAGCATTCTTTACGGTATAGGTTACAGCACCATCTTTATTTTTGGTTGTCAGTAACGAACTCAAATCCAAACCTGTGGAACCAATATAATAGGTACCATTATCGAATTTAGTAATAGGGTCAACAGGGCCGACAGGAGCAGCCGCTGGCTCAGCAGTAACAGAGACGGCATACAAATATGGTCCCCATCCTGTATTTGCACGATGAATACGTGCTGAGCGTGTGCCAGACGGAATGGTTGGTGAACAAGGAGATTCTTGGTCCTGTATAGTTGACCCAGTTAAAGTTTCTGAGCCTAAATCCGCACTAGAGAATGGTGATTCAGAACAAAACTGAATAGCAATACTATTATTATCTCCTAAATAAGTAATATAGGCAGTTACCGAAGTTATCTCCATATTATCCGGCGTGGTAATGTCAATATAATTATCAGAATTAGCATATTCATAATTATACGCATTCGTACTTCTTCCTCCCAAAGAATACCCTCCTGTACTCAAATTAGTAGATAGGGTAATAGTATTATCCACAGCATTACCATTCGATGGTAGATTATTTTTAGAGTAACCATCCCATCCTGCGGTTACGGTTTGCCCGAAAACACCAAGCGAACATATCGCGGCGAGGGCTAATAAAAGAAAATGTTTTTTCATGATAATTAGATTTTAATTAGTAAAAATTGTGTTTTTTATTGTGTTTTTTCTATTTTTGTTTTAACAAATGCTCAATACGGAATATGCGCTACCACATCATAGTAACGCACAAGCGCAGTTGCCTCAGTCACCACTAAAGCAATTATACATAAACATAAAATACTGTAAATCAGTCGAATAGCACCCCCCCCCATTCGCATTGGCGAGGTGGAGGAAGACGAATAATATAGATGATTTAGCACCATATTGAACAAATTCGGGTGCAAAGATACACATTTGCGCGCATATACGCAAATTTTTTTATATGTTATAAAACATATTTTCGTCGGAGTAAACCTCGTTTGAATGTTCGGTTGATGGTTGACAAAAACAAATAAAACCCCTTGGGGTTGCTGCTATGTCTCATCAAGCCATTGATGCTGTAGGTGTCTAAAAATCTTAGTGAGCAAGTTCCCTAATCTTCTCAGCCACCTACACCATCACCCTGACGGGTTAGCATCAAGCACAAGGCGATAAACAGAAATAAAGAGTATGGACCGCTGTGCTGATGGAGTATGGACCGCTGCGCTGATGGGGGGGGGGGGGGGGGGGGGGGGGGGGGGGGGGGGGAGGGGGGGCCGCGGCGGGCGAAGGGAGGAGAGTGGCCGCGCGCACAAAAAAAGCCACAAAAAGGACACAAAAAAAGTGCA
>JAKSNJ010000008.1 GCA_024399965.1 Paludibacteraceae bacterium | reverse complement strand
TGCTTTTTGTCAGCCACGGGGAAACCAATCCCCGTGACCGTAGTTATTTGCGCTTGCGCTCGCGAGCGATGGATTCTTTGCAAGACTCAATGCTGCGTTTAATAGACTCGATATTGCGGTCGTGAGAAGCCGCGTAGTCAATCTTCAACTTGCGATAAGATGCTTTGCTGGAAGGCGAAGAAGCACTCTTGACTAAACCTGCATAATGCTCGTTATCGCGTTTCTTTGCGTCTTTCTCTTTTTGCAGTTTGGCACGCAAATCTACCATCTGCTTTTTGTAATACTCTAAACTCATAATAATAGCGATTAAAGGTTATTATTTCTCCTCGCCACGGGCGGCTTGACCGATGGTGAGTTTGTTATCTACGCATTTATCACCTTTGGGGTCTTTGATTTGCACTTTTAATCCATAGGTGGTGTCAAATAGTTTCTCTGCATCGCCCACTTTCATAGAGGCCTTGAGCTTCAGTTCTGCTTGGCTGTGGGTGTCAACCTCTTTGGTGGTCTTTTGATTCAATTGGTTGATAGTGAGGTCGCCATCTGCCAATTGCTGACCTTTGTAAATAGCCAATGTGCAGCCAAACGCCTTCTTAAAATCAGCGCAAACGGTTTTAACTTTTTTGTTCGGTGCCACGGTGAACTCTGCGTTCGTGAAGTGGTCTTTGATGTTGTTTAATAGTCCCATAGTAGTAATTGTTTTTAGTGGGTTAATAATTAACTTTTTAGTAAGCAGACGGAGAACCAACTCCGCCTGCCATTTTATTTCCAAATGCCTTTCTGACACCCATCAGCTTCGCATTTCGCATTGAAAGCAGATAGAGTCATTTCGTCTGAATTTCCACTCGTATAATAGCGATGTCCATCTTTTGCAGTGTAGCACACTTGTACATATAATCCAAAGGTGGTATCGAACTCTTTTTCTAAGGATTTGACTTTCTTATTACCTGAGATAGAAATATCTCCACCAGAATCAGCACGGCGTTCGGATGCTAGAGTTTTTTCTATATCAATTCCGTGAATGCTTTCACCTTTAGCCACAGCCTCACGTGCATAACTATAACATACTTTTAGACGCAGATAGGGGAATTTTTTGTTGAAATCCTTCATCAAAGTTCCTATCTTCTTGTTTCCTGTTACAGATATCTCTGTTATGGTAGTCTTTGTAGGTGCAATTTTTTTTGCTGTTGTCGCTTTCTTGACTGTTGTCTTCTTCTTGGCGGGCGAAGTTTTAGCCGTTGCCTTTTTAGTCGTTGCCTTTTTAGCAGGAGCTGCTTTTTTCGCAGCTGGTTTTGCAGTTTTCTTTGCTGCTGTTTTTTTCGTTACTGCCATAGTGCTTTAATTTTATTGGTTAATAATTATGTTAGTTTTGTTTGTAACCGGTCGAGTGGTCAGACTCGACTGGCTGAGAACAACTGCGTCAAAATAGTCAACCTATTTTAGGAATAGTCTTGTTTTTCGGCTTTTCATTAGTCTTTGTTTTCTACTTCATTTATTCTCGTTTTTTGGGGTCGAGGGTTGATCGACACTTGACAGACACTTGACCGACCGTTATTAACAACCCTTTTTCATCATTTCATCATTTGCATCATTAGCCGCTTGCGGCATTATCATTCGCATCATTTCATCATTTGCATCATTCCCTCTACCCTCTACTATTTTGATTACGAACTTTTTTGGCAAACATAACATTTTATTTATGTTTTTTCAAATTTTTACACTATTTTGATGCGGTTGTTCTAACTAGCGTAGAGAAAATTTTATTTCTTTTTGCTTAGGATAGATTTGTTTTTGTTCTTTCCGGTGGTATCCACTATTCCTAATGTTGCCACTTTAACAATTGTTTTTAGTGTCTTTACACTTTTCTTGCGGTCATCTAACAGACCTCCTTGGTTGGATTTGCAAAATATTCCCATAATAGTAATTGTTTTTAAGGGTTAATAATTATGTTAGTTTTGTTTGTAACCGGTCGAGCGGTCAAACTCGACTGGCTGAAAGGGTTATGCTTGTGGGTGTTCTTTCATATATGCTATAATCAAATTGTCAAATACTTTGGGATAAGATTTGCAGAAAGAATCTCCTAATTTTATGGATTTTAAATGATGTTTATCTTGATAGAACTCCCACATTTGACGCATCACAAATTGGAAGAATTTATGTTCTTTATCTTCATTTCCTAAGGACATATTGAAGAAATCCAAGGTATAGTGTCTATCCATTGGACAAACTAAGTTAGGCAAGATGTGTGCAAGTGTCTTAGAAGAAGAAACTACATGAGAATCGCTTATAGAGGCATTTATGGAGAAACAAACTTCGGTTAACTTTGGAAGGAGTGCGTTCAACTCTTGTTCACTCAATTGTTCAATCTTTAAGTCTTTCCATATAGATAGTTTCTCTTTAACTTCCAAAATACTCTTTTTGAATTTGTCAAAATCAGGCATCTTTGCTCCGCCTTCTCCCATGCGGTGCATTCCCCAAGCCACTAAGGTAGCATAAATATATTCCACATGTCTTTCACTTAAAAAGTCTTTTTGTTGCCATTCTAATGCCTTTTCATGGAAATAGATAGAAGGTCCTCCAAATGTCTCTGCCACCACATATGACTTGTCAAGATAGTGTTGGAAATAGTCCAACATATCTTTGTAATTTTGCAAATTTTTGTTCATAATGAAACTTTAATTTATTACATGTGTTTGCAAGCAGGTAGAGAACCAACTCCGCCTGCCTGAATGGGTATTACTTACCAGCACCACAAAGGGTAAGTGCATTGTCTGCCAATGCGCTATCGTCAGCGTTGGCTACTTGTACGCCAATACCATACATCTCAGCAATCTTCTTCTCGAAGTTACCAACTTGCATGTTACCCTTGATAGCCAATTCGCCACCTTTTTTGCCCTCTGCACGGATAGAAGCCAATGTTGCTTCTTCGTCAGCATAACGACCTTTGCAAGATTCACTCATGTAAACGCGCAATGTGCTACCAAATGCCTCTTTGAACTGTGCTTTGAGGGTTTTCACCTTCATGTTTCCTTTTAATGCAATTTCTGCCATAGTTGTAAGAATTTAATTAAATGATCATTTATGCCCACCACTTAAAGGACGGCGAGCGTTGTCCTATGATTATTTCAGACCTAAAGATTTCAAAACTGTACGACCAACTTTGCGTTCCACACCTTGTTTGGTCATTGGAATGCCTGTTTTGCGCGAGACGGATTGCTTAACTTTGGTAATGCCTACTGCCCGCTTCAGCGAGAAACTTAGTCCGGGAATTTTCATAAATTGTGTTTTTAGTTGTTTGGTATATTTTATCGAGTGCAAAGATACAACTTTTTTTTGATATTGTTTTGGTCCATTTTGGTCCTTTTTCGTCGGAGCAAACCTCGCAAAATGAATTTGCCGTGCAAATTAGGTGCTCGGTTGCTCCTCCTCTCCAATCCACAACAAGTTGTGTCTTGGGGGTGCGCTTCGCTTTTTTTGTTTTAAGCAAACCTCGCGAAAGGAATTTGCGGTGCAAATTAGGCGCTCGGTTGCTCCTCCTCTCCAATCCACAACAAGTTGTGTCTTGGGGGTGCGCTTCACCTTTTTTGTTTTAAGCAAACTTCGCGAAAGGAATTTGCGGTGCAACACAAAAAAAGCATGGACTATTCTTATCCATGCCTTGAGGCCCTGAGATTGCCTATCACTATAAATAAGAAATGTCCACGCTTTGCGCAGACATTTGTCATCTATTCGCGATAGTGATGTTGTGAATTTTCTCAGGATTCCAAGGCATCAGTTTGAATAAATAGCAAATGTTGATTCGTTTGTACGTCTGAAAAGAAAAAGACATTACCTTTTTCACTAAAAAGATAGTTATAGTCCTTTGGAGTTCTTTTCGCTCACAAAGTTACAATAAAAAAACGAAATACACAAATATTTGTGTAAATTTTTATTAAATAGTAGAAAAATAAGTAAAATCAGAGCAAAGTGACATCCGTAAGGCCAGTTTTGCTGCCGGCGACATACGATACAGGTGGATTGGTGCCTTGGACAAGGTTGTCCAAGTACATTGGTTGACCCTTGAAGAAGTAACTACAGGTAAACTGATTTCCAACTTTTAATTTGGCATTGGCTGCCTCTATCACCTCAAAACGGCTATCTCCCAAATAACGGAAAACACACTTACGATTGGGAAGCCACGTTACTTCAACACGTTGCCCAACTGCTAAATCAGAAGTATGCACCCCGTCACCCATAAAGTCCTGACTCTCAATGTCTGTACGGGTGGAAAGGTCCGCCAAATATGCCTCCCAATCTTGAAATCCCAAGAACTGCGCCAAGAGCGACAACGTGGTGTGCCGTGCCGTATCTGCACCGTCTATATATCCCCATAGGCGTTTGAGTGTGGTGGGAGAGAGGTTTTCGTGCAAACGTTCCCAAATAGCACCTGCCAAGAACTCAAAATCATATGGTGTGAGCATACGGCGCGAGATATTGTGCTCAATATCCAACCGCAACTGCAATATTTCCGGAGCATTTTTAGTCATTTGGGCATTTCTTATTTGATTGGTTCGGCTTCTCAGGGCTTTGCGAGTGCAAAAGTACTGCTTTTTCTCCATATATGCAAAGTCCTTTTTAGTCCTTTCGTCGTAAGACAACTAACTAACCATAGTTTCTACTCCCGTTCTACCCCCGTTAAGAACCCGGAATAAGTAGTGCCCAACTGCCCGGCCATAATGACGGCTGCATTGACAAAATCGGCTCGCAGGGCATCGTCCTCTATCGTGGCAGCCACCGAATCACGCACAACGGCACAATGTTCATAAAAATAGGAAAGTGTGGCATTATACTCCAATAGCGAAGATGGTGGTTGAGAACAGATGAGTTGGTATTGTCGGTTGATGAGGTCATGCGCCTGCTGAATGACCTGTTCCCGTGGGTCGGGGCGGAAAAAGAGCCACAGGGACATTGCCAATGCTACCAGCAAACATGCCACTCCAATCACCAATGGCCACCATCGGCGCCAGCGATTGGCTTGGTCAATAGCCCGTTTTACCTCCTCACAATTGGCAAAACGTTTCTCTACTTCCTCGCGTGCGCACTTGCGTGCAATCCTTTTATACGTTGGGCACAGGAGCAGCATAATTTTGCCCAACGAATAAATATCCGTTCGGACATCTGTGGGTTGCCCGGACAACTGTTCTGGGGAGATAAATCCCATCGTTCCTGCTGCATTATCGGGCGAGTCATAGTCGTCTGCATGACTTAATCCAAAGTCTATAAGCTTGATATTGTGTCCGTTATGGGTGACAAGAATATTGCTCGGTTTGAGGTCGCGATGAATGATTTGTTTGCTGTGCAGATAGCGCAAGGCATCTATCAATTGCATCAACAATCGGTTACGCGTGGCACGGTCGGGTTTGGTCAAAAGAAAATCCGAAAGCGTCACCCCATCGACATATTCCATCACAATGCCTTCTCCAATCTCGGGAATGGTCTCATAATTCAGCGTGTGGACGATGTGCGGATGGTCTAATTGCACACCCAAAGCAAATTCTTTCTGCAGGTGTGCTTTATTTTCGGAGGAAAGATGGTGGTAGGTCTTGACCACCAACCACCGATTGTACCGTTGCACACGGTAAACCTGTCGCTCACGGTGTGTGGCTAATAATTCCCAATTGGTCCATTGGGCAGAAAACGAGGGGGGCTGTCCTTGGGTGATAATTTCGGAGTCGGTGTCCATGCTCAGTCAACAATATGTCCCTTGAGGGTGGCAGCAGAGGCGTCTTCGATTTGCACCATCACCAATTCGCCGATATGTCTGCCTTCACGTGGGAAAACGACCGTCTTGTAGGTGCCAGTGCGGCCGTACATATCGTCTTGGCTGCGTTTGCTATAACCCTCGACCAATACCTCGACCGTCTGACCAATCATCCGCTGATTGCTCGCCAACGAGAGTTCGTTTTGCAGAGCAATAATCTCGTTCAACCGGCGCACTTTTTCCTCTTCGGGTATGTTGTCGGGATACACTTTGCTGGCACGCGTGCCCGGGCGCTCGGAGTACTTGAACATAAACGCCGTATCAAAGCCCACCTCGCGCATGAGGGAGAGGGTTTGGGCATGATCTTCCAATGTCTCGCTATGAAAACCGCAGAACACATCGGTGCCGATGGTGGCGTCCGGCAGAATACGCCGAATGGCAGCGATACGGTCCAAGTACCACTCGCGCGTGTACTTGCGATTCATAATGTCCAAGATGCGATTGCTGCCACTCTGCACGGGAAGGTGAATAAAACGGCACAGGTTCTTGTGCCGACTAATCGCCTCCAAGGTGCGGTCAGACATGTCTTTGGGGTGGCTGGTGGTAAAGCGTACACGCATATCGGGTACGGCCTCTGCCACTAATTCGAGCAATTGTGGAAAATCTACATCCATCTTCCCATCTTCTGAGACAAAGTGGTATGAATTAACGTTCTGCCCGAGTAATGTAACTTCCTTATAACCTTTGTTTTGCAGGTCTTTGACCTCTGCCAATATACTCTCTACATCGCGACTGCGTTCCCGTCCACGGGTGTAGGGGACCACACAGTAGGAGCAGAAATTGTTGCACCCGCGCATGATGCTGACAAACCCCGATATGCTCTTGCCAATACGGGCAGGGAGGATATTGCGATAGGTCTCGGTGGTGCTTAATTCTACATTGATGGCCTTGTGCCCCTGTTGGGCTTGCGCCAACAGATTGGGAATGTCCAAATAAGCGTCCGGTCCTGCCACAAAATCAACGTTCCACTCCTTCAGCAGTTCTTCGCCCATTCGCTCAGCCATACAACCGATGACGCCGATGATAGGGTGGGAGTTTAGAGGTGAGAGTTTAGAGGTTAGAGGTCGCTGTTTCTTTTGAATAGCACATATCTCCTCCAAACGGTGCAACACCGTCTGTTCTGCTTTATCACGAATAGAACACGTATTGAGAATGACAATGTCAGCATCCTCAATCGTGTCTGTCATTTCGGCTTCGGTGGTTTGCATGATGGCAGCCACCACCTCCGAGTCGGCTACGTTCATCTGGCAGCCGTATGTCTCGATGTAGAACCTCAGGTTCATAGAAGTGACTGAGGGTCGAGATTGTTCTTCTCTATGTCTTTGAAATAGCGGTAAGTGCCCACTTTCAATTCATCGCAAGCGAGGTCGTCGCAGACGATAATTCCATGCTGGTGCATCTGCAAAGCGCTGACGGTCCACATGTGCGAGATAGGTTTCTCAATTACATGCAGCAGGGCACGTGCTTTGTTGTGACCATTCACCAAAATAAGCACTTCCTTGGCGTCCATCACGGTACCTACACCTACGGTGAGGGCTGTTTTGGGCACCTTGTTGACATCGTTGTCAAAGAAACGGCTATTGGCAATGATGGTGTCGGTAGTCAGTTCCTTCATGCGGGTACGCGAGGTAAGCGAACTGCCGGGCTCGTTGAAGGCGATGTGTCCGTCAGGACCAATGCCACCCAAGAACAGGTCAATACCGCCGTAATTCTTGATTTTCTCTTCGTAACGGGCACATTCTGCCTCTAAATCGTTGGCATTGCCGTTCAGGATATTGACGTTCTCCTTGCGGATGTCAATGTGGGAGAAGAAATTGTTCCACATAAAACTGTGATAACTCTCAGGATGGTCTTCTGGAATACCAACGTATTCGTCCATGTTGAATGTTACCACGTTGCGGAAACTGACCTTGCCGGCCTGATTGAGTTTGATCAACTCTTTATACATGCCAAGAGGGCTGGAGCCCGTGGGCAGACCTAATACAAACGGATTACTCTCCTTGGGTTGGAAAGCGTTGATTTTCTTTGCTACATAGTTGGCTGCCCATTGTGACATCAACTCATAATTGTTTTCAATAATTACTCGCATAGTTTTAGATTTTTTGAATAGTCAGTAATTAATTTATCTGCTTCAGCACAAGTGCAGACCGTGCCGGCAGATAGAGTTTAAGCCACCCTTTCTTTTGTTTCTTGTAGAGAGGGTCGGGTTGTGTAAAGTGTTCTACGGTATCGTCGTTTAACCCAAATCCGGCAAAGGACGGGTTGTCGGTATCCAACAGTATTTGGTACTTGCCTTCCTTGGTCAAAATGCCATAGTCGGAGAAGGATTTTTGTCCGTTCCAGTTGAAGACAAAGATGAGTTTGCCACGTCTGAATGCCACAACTTGGTCACCCTCGTTGTCCCATAGTTTTTCATCGTAGGGCAGGTGTTTGCCGTACTTGTCTTTACAGGGTTTGAGGTGTTTTTTCAGGAGTGTGACCATGGCCTTGTCAAAGCGGTTGAGGTCGGCGAAATAGTAGTTGGCATGGTCCACCAAACTCCATTGACGACGGGCATATTTATAACTCCATCCGTTGCCTTGACGGGGGAAATCAATCCACTCAGGGTGCCCAAATTCGTTACCCATGAAAGTGAGGTAGCCGCCATTGATGGTGGAGGCCGTCATGAGGCGAATCATCTTGTGCAGCGCAATACCACGATCGACCATATAGGTGGAGTGCCCATGCTCAAAATGCCAGTACATATCGGAATCTATGAGACGGAAAATGATGGTCTTGTCGCCCACTAATGCCTGATCATGACTCTCGGCATAGGAGATGGTTTTTTCGTCCTGACGGCGGTTGGTCATCTCATAATAGATATGCCCTGCTTTCCAGTCTTCGTCCTTGACTTCCTTGATGTATTTAATCCAGAAATCGGGTATTCCCATTGCCAAGCGATAGTCAAATCCGATACCGCCATCTTCCATCGGTTGTGCCAATCCCGGCATACCCGAAATGTCTTCGGCAATGGTGATAGCCCACGGTTTGACCTCATGAATCAATTTATTGGCAAGGGTGAGGTAGCAGATGGCATCACCATCTTCGTTGCCGTTGAAGTACGAACCATAACCATTAAAGTCCTCACCCAATCCGTGGCTGAGGTACATCATGCTGGTGACACCATCGAAACGGAAACCGTCAAAGTCGTACACGTCCAGCCAGAACTTGCAGTTACTGAGCAGGAAGTGCATCACCTCGTTTTTTCCGTAGTTGAAGCATAAACTGTCCCAAGCCGGATGCTCGCGCCGTGCGCCATCGTGGAAATATTGATAAGGTGTGCCGTCAAAATTGCCTAAGCCCTCCAATTCGTTCTTTACAGCGTGGCTATGTACGATGTCCATGATGACCGCCATACCGCGACTATGGGCATCATCAATGAGGGCTTTGAGTTCTTCTGGTGTGCCAAAACGGCTACTAGCAGCAAAGAAATTGCTCACATGGTACCCGAAACTGCCATAGTAGGGGTGCTCCTGAATGGCCATGATTTGTATGCAGTTATACCCCAAATCGGCTACGCGAGGCAGCACGTTCACGCGAAACTCTTCGTAAGTGGACACTTTCTCCTGCTCCCCTGCCATACCGATGTGGCATTCGTAGATGAAGAGGGGAGCACCACCGTAGCATTCGCCGTCGGTTCGCCGTCGGCTCGCCGTCGGCAAAGGCAGGTCCCACACCTGTGCAGAAAAGAGTTTGGTGTTGTCGTCCTGAACAACACGTTGGGCGTAACTGGGAATACGCTCTCCCCAACCGCCTTGCCACTCTACGAGCAACTTGAACAATTGCCCGTGTTGGAGCCATTGTTTGGGCCAACGTCCCTCCCAAACACCGTTTCCGATGGGTTGGAGACGCCACTCTTCGCGTTTTTCCCAATTGTTGGTATCTCCCTTCAGGTAGATGGCGGTAGCATTGGGAGCCCACTCGCGCAGTACCCATTCGTCTTGCTCAAGGTGCAGACCAAAATACAAATATCCGTCAGCCCACTCTTTGAGTGGTTGTCCGCCGGTCAATTCGTACTCTTTGCGTTTGGCATAGTCCAACCGAGCTTGCAGGGCACCCTCGTACGGTTGCAGAAAACTATCGTGCTCAACTATCTTCAGCATAAGGAGACGGGCTTATTCAACAACGCGTGTCTTAACAATCAGTTTGCGGTATTTCTTGCCGGGGGCAATACCGGGGCGGTGACCATCGCTGGGGAAGAACACTACGAAATGGCCTTTGGGCACCATGATAGTGGCCGTTTGCGGGTCATTGTAGAGCGCCATATCCTTGTCCTCATTATACTCAGAGGCAACTTGTTGACAATCCTCTTGGGCTTTCCAACCCATCATTTCGTCACCGTTGACGGGGATTTGAATGTCAATGTAGTCACGGTGAGACTCCATTTTGCAGTCTTTTTCTTCCTTGCCGGTGAAGTCCATTATATTGACAAACAGGTCGTCACCTTGCAACTTAAGTTTGCAGGCGGGTAATTCCTCTAAGTCATTCGCATTGTAAAACTCCATAAACTCGCGGAAACGAGGTACAACCTCGAAGTACAAATCCGCATTTTCTAATTTGTCAAGTATCATAATACAGTTCGTTTAATTTATTTGCCTGCAAAGTTACACTTTTTTCGCGATATATGCAAGTAAATAGCCATTTTGTTCCACAAATTATTGCATATATGCAAAAAAATGAGTAATTTTGCACCGTGAACTCTTTTGCGATGAACAGTTGGCATAAACATATTTTGGGCTTGTTGGCAGCTTGGGCGATGTGTGTTTCGCCCTGTCTCGCGGTGGGCTGGATGACTATTCATACGGCGGTTAACGGGTGTGAAGTGGTGGTGGATAAAGAAGACGTTTTCCCGATGAAAGGAGGAAAAATTACATTGTCCACAACGGCAGGTGTTCACTCGCTGCTGATTACAAAAGACGGTTACCGTCCGTACATGGATACCATCACCATTCAAGACGGTGTCAATCAGTTGCTGAATATATGGCTGGAGCCCGAAGATGAAAAAGTCGTAAAACTCACCACAAATTTCAATCGAATGGCGTGGGATTATCAGGTGGAAAACGGTTTCTTCAAAATGCGTTGGTTTGCCCTTGGTGCAGGACTTGGAACAGGTGCCACGATGCATGCTTCGCTGTTTGATATGCGCATCGGTTTATTCTCGCTTGAGCCCTGCCAATGGGGTTTTAATGCACCTTTTTATGAAAACGTGTCACATGTGCAGACGACATGGCTGGTACACCCTCGTGACCATCGCGCTCCCCAATACATGTACGAAATGGCCATTCCGTCGCAAGGTATTCAGTTCTTCTACATCCCGATGGTGGGCGTTCATTTGCCGGTGTTTACTAACTTTGCCGTGTTGCTGAGTGCCGGTCCGCAAATCAGTTGGACACGTATTTCGTGGAGTGAGCAGACGCGTGACCTGCCACTGTTGTATGGGTATTCTTTTACCAAAGAGCCCTTTCCGAGCAATGGGTATCACTTTGATTCCGTGTGGTTTACCTGCCAAATCGGTGGGCTATTTACCGGAAAAACCTCTGACTTGTTGCTTTATCTAAGGTACCAAGACGGCTTCTTTGCCGGTATTGAAATGCGCCTGTAAGCGTCATTCCGTACAATTCATACAGATGGGGAATGTTTGTCGCGAAAGCCGTACTTGATGACGGAAGCGACGAAAATCATCGTTGTGCCAAATGGCACGTAAGGTGCTGTGTGCTGTGTCTGATGTTTCGTTAAAAAGATTGCCCATGACGTGTTGGTGGGACTTGTCAAAACAGCAAGGCAGCACGTTGCCGTGTACGGTGATGACGCAACCCATCAGCAGCCGTTTGCACGCATGGCGATGCAGGAGTTTTTGAAAAAGTTGTGTTTTGCCGATGTATAGGCGGTTTTTTGACATATAATTGCCGTCCTCCATCTGCTGATAACGGCTGTATTGCTGGTCGGTAGGCATGAGTGAATTGCCATGCTCGTAATCATAGAACTGTGCCGTTTTTAGGGACAGCGAATCTGCTCCCATCTGCCGATAACTCCGTTGAAATAGCGCCCATTCGTGTTCGTTGCTCTTGAGACGAAGACATTGCAGTTCGATGTGGGTGTGCGCACCTAATTGATTTTTGGCATTTCGCAGGTCGATGAGTCCTTGCAGGGCCTTGTTGAGCGAGCCGCCCTGTCGATAGGCGGTGTATGATTCTTCACTCAAACCATCGATGGATACAATGATTCTGTCCAATCCTGCTTGGATAATTTTCTCTGCCAAAAGAGGCGTAAGTGCCTGTGCGTTGGTGGAAACGATGGTGTAGATACGGGCCTGATGTGCTAACTGAATCATTTCCGGCAGTTGGGGATTGAGCAGAGGTTCTCCTTGAAAAAAGAACTGAATCGTGTGGACATATCCGCGGGTCTGCGCAAGAATGTGCTGAAAGTGCTGCAGGTCTAAATAATGTGTTGATGACGTGTGCTTCGACTGTCGGTCGACTGTCGGTCGACCGTCGGGTAGCACCCGGTTTTTACCGGCACACCCAACAGGGCATTGCGGACAACTAAGTTGACATACATCAGCCGGCTCGACAGAAAGGAAAGTGGGCATAGGGGAAACGCACTCTATTCCGAAGCGGGACAGAATGTACGCACCTTCTGCAAGAAGATGATTAAACAGGGATTTTATTGGTACGACGCTCATGACGACCGCCCTCAAAGTCGGTGGTAAAGAAGGTGTTAACGATTTCTATTGCCTTTTCGGCAGAGATAAAGTTGGCCGGCAGTCCCAAGATATTGGCATTGTTGTGACGGCGTGCCAAATCAGCCAAAGGGGTGTCCCAACAGAGGGCAGCCCGAATACCTTGGTGATGGTTGCAGGTCATGGTGATGCCGTTGCCGGTGGAGCAGACGGCGATACCGAAATCGAAAGTGCCCTGTTCAACGGCTGCTGCCATGGGATGGGCAAAGTCGGGATAGTCACAGGATTCGGTAGATGGGCAACCAAAGTCCGTTACCGTTGCTCCTTGTGCGAGCAGATAGACCTCAATGTGTTTTTTGAGCGTATATCCGGCATGGTCACTTGCCATGGCGATACGCATTTGTTGCAGATTATTCATGATTTTTTCCTTTATTCATCGGACAAACTTGTTGACAGACAGTACATTTGTGGGTGGTGTATGCCACGCATTTACGGGCGTCCCATTGTGGCTGCCCCAAAGCGCCTCCCGGGCAAGCATCTATGCAGAGCGTGCAATCGGAGCAGTTGGAGCAGTTGACGGTTGACAATGCACGATGCACAGTTGTTTGTTCCACCGGTTCTTTGAGTACCAATTCGCCTAAATGCACGTAACTGCCGAGGGTGGGGTGAATGAGTTGGTGGTTCTTGCCAACTTGCCCCAATCCTGCTTTGACTGCCCATGCCCGTTCCAAGAACGGGGCGCTGTCGCAGAACTTATTTTGGGTGTCGCAGGGGGTGATTAGTCCCTGCTGTAGGAGTAATGCCTCTAATTCGTAGAGTTTGGACTTGATGGCTCGGTGGTAATCGTGTCCGCTATGTTCGTAAGTGAGGACACAAACCACGATGGATTGGGCGTTTTTTACCAATTCACGCGGGTCATATCGGAGAGAACGATTGCGCTCCAAGTAGGACATGTTGCCATGTAAACCCTGCCTCAACCACTCGTCCATAAAACGGGCTTCCGGCTCCAAATATCCGGCAGGGGCGACTCCGCAATCGTCAAAGCCGACCTTAGAAGTTAGGCATTGCAGTATTTCCAGAGACAGCATCGACAACAGTAGCAGATATGACAGGCGCGGTCTGGGTATTGTCGTGGTGGAACACCTTAACCAAATTACCGAACATCAATTGCACGGCTATTCCCAAAACGATAACGCCAAAGAATTTACGAATAATATACAGCGAAACGGGCTTAAGGTAACGAATAAGTTGGTTGATACCAAGCAGAACTCCCCCGAGGAAAATCATACATACCAGTATGGCAATCAGCAAGTTAATGATGCTATAATCCGTGGTGAGTGACAACAAAGCCGTGAAGGCACCCGGTCCGGCATACATGGGGAACGCCAATGGAATCAGGTCGCCGTCTGCCCCTAAGTTGTTCATCTTGAAGAAGACGACATCCAACAACATTTCGAGCGCCATGAGGAAAATAACAAATCCACCTGCAATGGCAAAATACTCCGCTTTAACGCCAAAAACCATCAGAACTCCGTCCCCCAAAAGGAGAAAAGCACACAAGATAAAGGTGGAATACAGGCATACCCGTATGGGATGAATGGGAATAGATTTTTCCCGCATGTCAATGACAAAAGGCAGCGAGCCAAACGGGTCGATGATGGCAATAAGAAAGATAAATGCAGAGATAATCTGCCAAATGTTTATTGTTCCAAAAAAGTCACTCATACGCGTGTGAAATATATTTAGGTCTAAATTCCTGTGCAAAATTACAAAAAAATTTGTATATATCAAAAAAAATTTGTATCTTTGCAACGTTTTTAGACATAATTTATAAAATAAAGTAATATGATTAACTCACAAGACATTAAGAACGGTGTTTGCATTCGTATGGACGGCCGTTTGTATTTCGTAATTGAATTTCTGCATGTTAAACCCGGAAAAGGCAACACGATTATGCGTGTTAAGTTCAAAGATGTGGTAGATGGCCGCGTTTTGGAGCGTCGTTTCAATATCGGTGAGAAATTGGAAGATGTACGCGTAGAGCGTCGTCCTTACCAATATCTGTATGCAGAAGGAACGGACTATATCTTCATGGACCAAGAGACATACGAGCAAATTCCTATCGCTCATGACTTGATTACGGGTGTTGATTTTCTGAAAGAAGGTATGGTTTGCGACGTAGTGAGCGATGCTTCGACGGATACCGTTTTGTTCGCAGAGTTGCCCACGAAGGTAGAGTTGGCAATTGCATATACGGAGCCAGGCCTGAAGGGTGATACCGCTACGAACACTTTGAAACCGGCTAAATTGGAGACCGGCGCAGAGATTCGTGTTCCTCTGTTCTGCAACGAAGGTGAAATCATCCGCGTAGATACGCGCGACGGCAGTTACTGCGAACGCGTACGTTAATATACAGGGGAATGGGAGAAAAGAAAAATGCAAGTCCTTGGTTTACAAGACTTGCATTTTGAATTTTCTTAACAAAGAACTTCGTCTTTATTGAAGAGATTGCGCTCCCTCTAGGACTTGAACCTAGGACCCCCTGATTAACAGTCAGATGCTCTAACCGACTGAGCTAAGGAAGCATGCTTTTTTTCGAAAGCGAGTGCAAAGGTACTGCTTTTTTTGGACATGACCAAATTTTTTTCGAAAAAAATGCATTTTTTCTGCAAAAAAGTACAATCTGAGCATTTGAAGGTGCTAAAAATGACAAAAAAACAGACCAAAATAGAATGAAAAAGGTATTAGGACTGGGTAATGCACTGACAGATATTCTGCTTCAAGTCAGTGAAGATGACCTCCGTGAGTTGGGTTTGCCCAAGGGCTCAATGAATCTGATTACGATGGAGCAATGTGAGCAGATTCAAACTCGTTTCTTATCGGTACGTAAAAAAATGGTGGCCGGCGGTAGTGCCAGCAACACGATTACGACCATCACTCAGTTGGGTGGAAAGGCCGCTTTCATCGGCAAGGTGGGCAATGACGAAGTGGGTGATTTTTACCGTGAGGACTTGATAAAGAACGGTGTTAAACCCGTTCTGTTGCAGTCCGATAAGATGTCCGGTTGCTCTATTGTGCTGATTACCCCCGATGGTGAACGTACCTTTGCTACCTACTTGGGCGCCGCCGCAGATATGCATGCAGATGATATCGAAAAAGCCGCTTTTGTGGGTTATGATATCTTCCATATCGAGGGTTATTTGGTGCAAGACCACGAACTGATAGAGAAAGCCATTCGCTTGGCGAAGGAGGCAGGATGTATGATTTCGCTGGATTTGGCATCGTACAATGTGGTCAACGAAAACCATGCTTTCCTGAAAGATCTGGTGCGTAAATATGTAGATATCGTCTTCGCCAACGAGGACGAGAGTTTTGCCTATACCCACCTCAATCCTGAAGAATCCGTGCAAAATATCGCCCAGCAATGTGATATTGCTGTGGTGAAAGTTGGTAAGCGCGGAAGTTATGTGCAGCAGGGAGATAAACGTTACCAAATAGGTGCGATTACAACGTCTTGTACCGACTCAACCGGTGCCGGCGACCTGTATGCCGGTGGTTTCCTACATGCCTTGAGCGACGGTTTTGATATTCGTCGTTGCGGAGAAATAGGAACGATAGCCGCCGGTCGTGTGGTGGAAATCATTGGTACTAAACTCAGCGAGGAAACATGGGATGAAATTCGGCGTATTTGTGCGATGTATCGTGGATTCCTGATGAAGTATAATGTCGAAAATTAGCGTTTTATATCAATACTTTATTGCCTTGCCTATTTTGGTGGTACTGACCATTTTATGTGCGATCATCACCATCGTGGCTATACCGTGGAAAAACAGTTGGTGGCTGAACCGCATTCAGGCGTTTTGGGCACGGTGCTATTGCTGGCTGTTTTTTATTCCGGTAAAAGTAGTGGGCACGGAGCATATTCGTCAGGGACAGAGTTATGTATTTGTGAGTAATCATCAATCTGTTTTTGATATTTTTGCCATCTATGGTTGGTTGCCGGTAGTGTTTAAGTGGTTGATGAAGAAGGAGATAGGTCGTATTCCGTTGGTGGGTACGGCGTGCAAAGCAGCCGGACATATATGCGTTGATAGAGGTCGTGCCTCCTCGGGTGCCGAGAGTATTCGGGCGATAGAGAAACAGTTGACCAACGGTGTTTCGACGGTTATTTTCCCAGAGGGCACACGCACAAAAGATGGTCAGGTGAGCCGATTCAAACGTGGTGCTTTTCAGATTGCGTGGGAAGTAGGATTGCCGATTATTCCTATTCGTTTGGACGGGTGCTATGAGGTAATGAACCGAAATGCCAAGATGGTAACGCGTCACCCGATAACGATGACTATCTTACCCGAAATGGATTTGCACCAATTTGCCACGATGGACGAGGCCATTGATGCCGTGAGAAATTCAATAGTGAATTATGCGTAAACGACTGATATATATATACTTGTTGTTTAGTACGATGGTGAGCGCCGAAACGCCATTGGAGCGATTTGTGGCTTCCTCTGCCATTCGCTTTGCCAATGTTGGTGTGTCGGTGCGCCGGCTGAGTACAGGCGAAGAGATAGATGCTTATCGGTCGGACAATTTGATACCTCCTGCCTCGACGATGAAGTTGTTTACAACGGCTACATCGTTGGAGTTGATGGGGGCGGATTATAAAATTCCCACCTATTTGAAGTATAGCGGCCAAATTAAAGACGGTGTTTTGCAAGGCAATTTGTACATTGAGGGGCAAGGCGACCCGACACTTGGTGGCAAGGATTGGGGAGGAGATGCGTTTTTGACGCAATGGGTAAAGGCCTTGCAAAAAGCCGGTATTCATCGGATAGAAGGACGTGTAATAGGCGATGGCTCGTATTACGACGGCGATGCACTTAACCCGGGTTGGGTGTACGAAGATATCGGCAATTATTATGCCCCGGGGATTTTTGCATTGGCATATTTGGATAACACCGTGAATATCCAACTCAAGAGTGCCGAAGTGGGGTCAGTGGCGCATGTTATTCGTACCTTCCCGACCATACCCGGACTAACGTATGAAAACCATATCCGTTGTACCGAAATTGATTACGATGGCGCGTATGTACACGGGCTTCCGTATCAATATTGCCGCTATTTGACCGGCAGTATTCCGTCTAATCACGGGGTGTTTGGCGTGCGTGGAGATATTCCTAATCCGCCATTGTTGCTGGCACAACACCTGACTGCACGACTGCGTGTAAGTGGAATAGAGGTGCGGGACAGTGCTTCCTATTTGACAGAAACGGACCGCAAACAGCGTACGTTGCTCTATACGCATTATTCGCCCACGTTGGCTTCTATTGTGGAACAGACGAATCTTCATTCGGTTAACCTCAATGCCGAAATGCTTTTTCGCAATTTGGCTGCCCAACGGCGAGTGCCTTGCACCATTCACAATGCAGCGGATTACGTGAAGCAGTTTTGGCACAACCATGGGGTAGATATTTTTACGGCGCAAATCTTAGATGGCTGCGGCTTGGCGCCACAGAATGGCGTGAGTGCCAATCAGTTCGTCAATCTGCTGACCTATATGGCAAGAAGCAAAAATTACACGGCTTTTATGCAATCGCTGCCAACCAGTGGCAAGACGGGTACGCTGAAAGCAGTCTTGGCAAAGACGGAGTTGGAGGGCAAGGTACATGCCAAATCGGGTACGATTAAGGGAACGCGCAACTATGCAGGGTATATGGATTTGCCCAACGGAGATAAATTGGTGTTTGCGGTTTTGGTGAATAATTCCAATGCCACCAGCCAGCAAATCAAGCGTGCCATCGAGCAATATTTATTAGATGTTTATCGCCGAAATAAATAGCACCAACGACTACTTGCGTCAGCACCCCGAGGTAGATTATGTGCGTACGGATTATCAGACGGCAGGTCGTGGTCAAGCCGGCAATGGTTGGGAGAGCGAACGGGGGCAGAACTTGCTTTGTTCGGTGCGGTTGAAGAATCTCAATTTGGCGGCGCAGCACCAGTGGCAAATCAATCAAGTGGTGGCATTAGCACTGCATAAAACAGTGGCATCCTATCTGCCATCGGCTATAAACTTGACGATTAAATGGCCCAATGACCTGTACTATGGCGACCGCAAGTTGGCAGGCATATTGATTGAGAACACGTTGTGTAGCAGCCAAATAGCCGATTCCATCGTTGGAATAGGACTCAATCTCAACCAAACGCAGTGGCATAGTGACGCCCCGAACCCGATTTCATTGACGCAGATAACAGGGCAAAAATACGATGTACAGGCGGTCTTGCAAACTTTTTTAGACGAACTGTCGTCTGTGGAGTGGGGACCGACATTGAATGACCTCTATCGCGCGCGTTTATATAGGTGTCGTGGCTGGTACTGGTGGGAGGAACGTGAAGTGAGTACAGCCCCAACGATGAACGGTATTCGTTCGACGCAGTCATTTGAGGCAGAGGTGGCAGACCTGACCGAGCAGGGTGAATTAGTATTGCGAACGCGAGATAACGAATTGAAAACCTATCACTTTAAGCAAATTAAATATATCCTATAATATGAAAAGCATTATTATCACCGGCGGTGCCGGATTTATTGGAAGTCATGTGGTACGTCTCTTTGTAAACAAGTACCCCGAGTATCGTATTATCAACGTAGATAAACTGACCTATGCCGGCAATTTGGCTAATCTGAAGGACATAGAGGACAAGCCGAATTATCGTTTTGTCAAGGCCGACATCTGTGACTTTGATACCATTTATGCATTGATGCAAGAGGAGCAGGTGACAGGTGTTATTCACTTGGCAGCCGAGAGTCATGTGGACCGCAGTATCAAAGACCCCTTCACTTTTGCTCGCACCAATGTGATGGGCACGCTCAGTATGTTGCAGGCAGCCAAACTCTACTGGGAGTCGTTGCCGGAGAAGTTTGAGGGCAAACGTTTCTACCACATCTCTACAGATGAGGTGTATGGCGCATTGGAAATGACACATCCGGAGGGCATTGAGCCGCCGTTTACGACCACCGCTTCTTCGGCTGAACATCACCTTGCTTATGGTGAAAAGTTCTTCACAGAGGACCTCAAGTACATGCCTCATAGTCCTTATAGTGCGTCCAAGGCGAGCAGCGACCATTTCGTTCGTGCGTTCCACGATACCTATGGTATGCCGACTATTGTCACCAACTGCTCCAATAACTATGGCCCGTATCAGTTCCCCGAAAAACTGATTCCGTTGTTCATCAATAATATCCGTCATCGCAAACCGCTACCGGTCTATGGCAAGGGCGAAAATGTGCGCGACTGGCTGTTTGTGGAGGATCACGCACGCGCTATTGACTTGATTTTCCACAAAGGAAATGTGGCAGATACGTATAATATCGGCGGTTTCAACGAGTGGAAAAATATAGACATTATCAAGGTGGTAATTAAGACCGTTGACCGTTTGTTAGGCCGTCCGGAAGGTGCTGATTTAGATTTGATTACGTATGTTACCGACCGTGCCGGACACGATATGCGCTATGCGATTGATTCATCTAAATTACAACGTGAATTGGGTTGGGAGCCATCTTTGCAGTTTGAGGAAGGTATCGAAAAAACGGTTTGTTGGTATCTTGATAATCAAGAATGGATGGACAATATCACTTCCGGTGAGTACGAGAAATACTACGAGGATATGTACAAGAATCGGTAATTAGATTCGGTTCAAAAAAAGGGACGGGTAAAGTGCCTGTGTATTTCCTGACCATATCGGGACCACACAATCACTGCGGAAACCAAAATTTTGCCTAAAATTACGCTTAAAACAATAAAAAAGGTGTTTTTTTGGCCCAAAAATTTGTTTTTCTCAAAAAAAAGCAGTACCTTTGCACTCGAAAACAAATAAATTTTCATAGTTAAGGTTTAGGTTTAATGGCATCAGGAGGCTGTGAAGTTTCCTGATGTTTTTCAAAAAACTGCCTCGGCTATGGATTTTTTTCGTTATTATTGTGTATAAAATGTTATGGAAGACAAAACTGAAAATATGGACCTACTGCCCGATATGAGCAATCCGGACGAAATTCGGAAGGCCATCATAGCCGCCGAAATCCTACAACGTAAATATTAAAATTTATAGATATGGCAACAACCTACATGACCGCAGACGGTCTCCAAAAACTGAAAGAAGAATTGCAGTTCCTTGAAGGAACAGAGCGCCCTCGCGTGATAGCTGCTATCGCAGAGGCACGTGAGAAAGGCGATTTGAGTGAAAATGCTGAGTATGATGCAGCCAAAGAAGAGCAAGGACATTTGGAAAGCCGAATAGCTATGCTAAAAGGCAAAATAATGGAAGCTCGTATTATCGACGAAAGCACCATCAAAACCGATGAGGTACAAATCCTGACTAAGGTTCGCGTTAAGAATCGCAAGAATGGTCAAGAGAAAGTATATCAGTTGGTTACAGAAGGTGAGGCAAATATCTTGGAAGGCAAAATAGCTGTTACTACCCCCATCGCCAAAGGCCTGTTGGGCAAGAAAGTGGGAGAAGTGGCACAGGTGAACGTGCCTGCCGGTACCATCGAATTTGAAATTTTGGGAATCAGTTTATAATCTACGACTATGACTCTATTTTCACGTATCATCAATGGCGAAATTCCCAGTTACAAAGTGGCTGAAGATGAGCATTACTATGCCTTTTTGGACATCAATCCTTTGCAAAAAGGCCACACGCTGGTTATACCCAAATTGTCCGAACCGGAGGCAGATTATATCTTTGATTTAGAGGACGATACCCTGTCCGGATTGATGTTGTTCTGCAAGAAAGTGGCAGCCGGTATCAAGAAAGCCACCAACTGCAAACGTGTGGGCGTGGCTGTTTTAGGTATGGAGGTTAATCACGTGCACGTACATCTGGTTCCTCTTAATAAGGAGAAGGATATGGTCTTTACCAACCCCAAATTGGCATTGAGCAGTGACGAGATGTGTGTCATCGCCAATTCGATTGCCGAAGCGATTGAGAGTGAAGAATAAAGTTATTGAAAATCTACAGATATGAAAACACGCATTGAGAGTGACTTAATCGGTGAAAAGGAGATTCCTGCAGAGGCCCTATATGGCGTACAGACCCTGCGTGGAATGGAGAATTTCCCTATTTCCAAATTTAAGTTGAAAGACTACCCGTTGTTTATCAACGGATTAGCATATACCAAATTAGGTGCTGCAATGGCCAATCACGACCAAGGACTGCTGACTGATGAGCAGTTTGCAGCCATCAAACAGGCATGTGAAGAACTGTTGGCAGGGCAGTGGCATGACCAGTTCCCCGTGGATATGATTCAAGGCGGAGCAGGCACCACTACCAATATGAATGCCAATGAGGTGATTGCCAATCGTGCCTTGCAGATTATGGGGCATCAGGCAGGTGAGTATATGTATTGCTCTCCTAACGACCACGTTAACTGTTCTCAATCTACGAATGATGCTTATCCAACGGCTATTCACATGGGTCTATATGCTACTCATTTAGAGCTGGTTAAGCATTTACAGCAACTAATTGCCGCCTTTGAACAAAAAGCCGTTGAGTTTAAGGACGTACTAAAAATGGGACGTACCCAGTTGGAAGATGCCGTTCCGATGACGTTGGGACAGACTTTTGGCGCTTTCGCTGCTATTTTGCGCGATGAAATAAAGCATTTGAATGCTGCGGCTTCGGAGTTTTTGACCATCAATATGGGTGCTACTGCCATCGGTACAGGTATTTGTTCGGAACCCGGTTATGCTGAGTTATGCACAAAATACATGGCACAAATCACCGGTTGGAATATCCGTTTGGCTGATGATTTAGTGGCTGCCACATCCGATACCAGTTGCATGGTGGGTTACTCTTCGGTGTTGCGCTGCATTGCCACCAAGATGAACAAGATCTGCAACGATTTACGTTTGTTGGGCTCCGGACCGAAATGTGGTCTGCATGAGCTGGACCTGCCGGCACGTCAACCCGGTAGTTCGATTATGCCCGGCAAGGTCAATCCGGTTATCCCTGAGGTAATGAACCAAATCAGTTACAAGGTGATAGGCAACGACTTATGCGTGGCTATGTGCAACGAGGCAGCACAAATGGAACTGAATGCTATGGAGCCGACGATGGCGCAATGCTGCTTTGAGAGTTGCGAGATTATGATGAACGGATTTGATGTATTGCGTCAGTACTGCATAGAAGGCATCAAGCCCGACAAAGAGCGCTGCGAAAATTATATCAAAGGTAGCATAGGTATTGTAACTGCTCTCAACCCAATCATTGGTTACAAGAACTCCACCAAGATAGCTAAACAGGCATTGGCAACAGGTCGTGGCGTGTACGAATTGGTTTTGGAGAACGGTATTCTGACGAAAGAAGAATTAGATACCATTTTGGCGCCGGAAAATATGATAAAGCCCGTTAAATTGAATATTCAACCACGGCGATGAAACTGGTGTTTGCAACAAACAATGCACATAAATTGGAGGAAGTACGAAAAATACTTCCTTCCGTTTTTCAAATTATCTCTTTGCGCGAATTGGGGTGCAATGAGGATATTGAGGAAAATGGTACCACATTGGAGCAAAACTCGCTTATTAAGGCACAGTATATTTGGGACAAGTACCATGTGGATTGTTTTGCAGACGATACCGGTTTGGAAATCAGTGCTTTGGGCGGTGCACCGGGTGTCTATACCGCACGCTGGGCAGGTGAGGCGCACAACGATGCTGCCAACCGCCAAAAAGCCCTGACGGAACTACACGGCAAGAGCAATCGTAATGCACGGTTTAGAACGGTTGTTACTTTGATTCGCGATGGAAAAGTAGAGCAGGTGGAGGGTGAAGTACGTGGTACAATCGCCACCGAGGAACGGGGACAGGGTGGATTTGGCTATGACCCTTTGTTTATTCCCGAAGGATTTGACAAGACCTTTGCCGAATTGCCGGCAGACATAAAAAATACCATCAGCCATCGTGCCCGTGCGATGGAACAACTCAAAAATATACTCCTATGAAAAAGTGCCTGCCTTTCCTTTTATCTATAATGGCGTGCGTCTCCGTATGGGCGGTGGATGCGCGTATGTTCACTTGGCAAATACACTTGGCGTATGGCTCTGTGCGTCAGATAGTTGATGTGGGAGATAGAATATATGGGTTGGCAGGTAATGCTGTCTTTTATGTGGATAAACAGACAGAGGAAGTGACGACATTGTCCAAATTAGATGGTCTAAACGGGTCGGATGTTGCGCAGATAGGGTATGATGCTTCGGCGAAAACATTTGTGATTGTGTATGAAGACGGTTTGGTGGATTTTATCAAAGGAAGCACCATTTATCCGATGACGGATTTGCTGCAGAAAGATATGGCAGCCACCAAGAAGACCAACCAAATGCTCATTGAAGGAGATACGGCTTATTTGGCGATGCCGTTTGGCCTAATGACGATACAAGTAGATAAACGGCAGATAGGTGAGACCTACTATATAGGTGCTAACGGTTCAGAGGTGAATTTGATTGGAGTGGCCGTTACCAAAGATTCCATTTTTGCGGTAGATGATCAAACTTTGTATTCCGTGTCGCGTGGTGACAACGCGATGGATTATATGAATTGGCAGCGCCGTACCTTACCAAGTTCGGTATCGTATGTAGGGGTGGGAGTGTATCAGGACACCTTGTACGCGCTACGCCGTCATGTGTATAAACGTAAGGCACAGGGACATACCGATGAGGATAGTGTAATGATTAGTTTGGGAAAGCAGTTCCGTGGCGAGTGGCAAATCATAGAGGAAAATCACTATTATAGGCGCTTGATTGCTCGTAATGGGGAACTTTATGTGGGAGTAAATAGCAATGGTTGTTATCAACTTACTCCGTCCGGCATCATTTACCGTGACGCACCGGCACCGGTATATGACGTTTTAGAACAGTCCAATACGATGTGGACCGCCTTGGGCGATTATGGTTTGTTTCGTCAAGCCAATGGCGAGTCGCAACTATTTAACGTCGATGGACCACTTCTAAATCTCCCTTATCGTCTAAAGATTGCTAATCAAAAACTTTATATGGTGCCCGGTTCTCGTTGGTCATCTGAAGATAAACGCCCCGGAAATATCATGATTTATGATATCAACAATGACAGATGGACGAATATATCTGCTGACGACATTATTCAGCAAACGGATGGTATGCCGATAACCGACATAATGAATATAGCGGTAGATCCTTTTGATGCGGAGCATTTCTTTGCTACCTCATACGGAAATGGTATACTTGAGTTTTATCAGAATAAATTGGTAAAACGCTATACCTATTTTAATAGTCCGTTGCTGTCAGCAGCCCCCGGAGCACACGAAGATTATTACGTGCGGACAGATGGTGCTTTATTCGATGAAATGGGCAATTTATGGGCACTGAATACGGAGGTGGACTCTCCTGTCCATGTGGCTAACCCCGGCCAAATTCAAGCTGCGCATTCCGCAGAACGGGCTACTTGGAGTGTGCTCCCCTTAGGTGGAAAAAGATTATATGCCCCGGGTGAGATGTTTATAGACAATCGCCATTCAAATTGGAAATGGATTTTCAATTCGCGTTCCGAACCGAGGATTTTCTTATTGGATGACGGTGGTACCCCTCAAAACATACAGGACGATGATATTGTGTCTCGTCCCTCATTTGTGGACCAAGATGGCAAAACGGTCTCGTTATCTGTTATTTATGCCATGACTCAAGACAAGGATGGCGCCCTGTGGGTAGCACTTGAAACGGGTTTGATTACGATTCCTGCTACGGTGGACTTTAAGCAATCTAATGCGTGCGAGCGTATAAAAATACCACGCAACGACGGCACTAATTTGGCGGACTATTTATTGGAAACCGAAAAAATCAACACCATTGTCGTGGATGGCGCCAATCGTAAATGGATAGGCACGGAGGCGTCCGGCTTGTACCTGATGTCTGCCGATGGATTGGAGACTATTGAGCATTTTACGACGGATAATTCGCCCCTGTTGAGCAATACGATTATTAGTATCGCGATTGAGCCCATCACTGGTAAGGTGTTTATTGGTACAGCCAAGGGCTTAATGTCCTACCAAAGCGATGCAGCTGCTCCGTTTGAGGATTATGCTACTATCTATGCTTACCCCAATCCTGTGCGACCTGATTATTTTGGCCCGATTACGATTTCCGGCTTAATGGATAATTCCGAAGTACACATTGTCGATAATGCCGGCAATGTGGTTTGTGCGACTCACTCGAATGGTGGTTTGGCCATTTGGGATGGTAAAACGGCCGATGGTAAACGCGTTGCGAGTGGCGTATATAGCGTTTTCTGCAACGAGTCGTCCGACAATAAGCATACGGTGGTGAAAATCCTTGTTATGCACTAAAGCCCTATCCGCGAATTAGTCTCAGGAACTCTTCTCTGGTCTCTTGTCTGGTAAAAGCACCTGTAAAATCAGATGTAGTAGTGATACTGTGCTGTTTTTGCACACCGCGCATTTGCATACATAGGTGTTCTGCTTCGATTACCACCATCACTCCTAATGGATTAAGGGTGCGTTGAATGCACTCCTTGATTTGGGTGGTCATACGTTCTTGGATTTGAAAACGACGGGCATAAACATCTACCACACGCGCGATTTTGCTGAGTCCTGTAACCTTGCCGTTGGGGATATATGCCACGTGTGCCTTACCAAAGAAAGGCAACAGATGATGTTCGCATAGCGAATAGAAATCAATATCTTTTACCACCACCATTTGTCGATAATCCTCTTCAAACAGTGCCGATTGTAGAATAGCGTCCGGGTCTTCTTGGTACCCTTTGGTTAGGAACTGCATTGCCTCTCCAATCCGTTCCGGTGTACGGCGCAACCCGTCCCGAGTGGCGTCCTCACCCGTCAGTGTCAGCACATCGCGCATCTTGTCTGCAATGGCTTGTGTCAGGTCTTGATTGGGTTGAAAATCCTGTAGGTTCATTGCTTTATCTTAATGACATCGCGCACGGGATACGACTCCGCCTGCAGTTCCGGGAACTGTTGCACCAGTTGGTTGCGGTAGGTACGTGCCTCTTCCATTGTGCGGAAATTGCCGATGCGCACCTTCCAAAACGGCTGAATAAAATCCATATAAATGGGCTCTGTCAGTTCGTTCTCTAATTGTTTTTTCAGTGCTTCTGCTTCCTGCTTGGCTACTAATTGGTTATTGGACGAGTAGATTTGCACACGCCATCCCTGCATCTCAATCTCGCCACGTACTCGCCCTGTCCAATGGTCTTCCATCAGTTGCGTGATGGCGGAGTCTTGGTAGATAGTGGCATTGGGCATGGCGTCCAAGATTGTTGTTTCCTGTTGATCTTCGTTCGGCTCTTGGGCGCGCACCACCATAATGGCTGTAATGGTGGAAACGAGAATAACCGCAAATGCTATGATATATCCTTTTTTCATGGTTTTATGAGTATTGGAACGAACTGCCACCCACAAATTCGCGCAAGAAGCTGGTAGGCGGAATTTCTTTCTCCGGTACAGGTTCAAAGTAACTTAATTCTTTCAGCAAGCGATGGGCGTCTGTGTATTCGTCCACGTATTTAGGAACGGCTGCCAAGATAGGTTCTGCGTGATGTTTGAGCACTGCCAGTTCAAATAATAGTGCCGAATTGAACATAGCGTCTGCTTCTTCCTGATAAGGATAAATCCACCGTTCCTCGCCACGGCGTACGCTGTCGCAACGGGCGATTGTCTCTTTGGCCGAATAGCCACGGTAGAGGTGGTCACGAATGATACGGCGTATCAAGCGTACATCGGCTGTGGGAATCCAGTTATGGTTGTCCAAATTGACGGTGGTGAGGGCATTGACAAATATCTTGAATGTTTCGTCAGCGGGAATGCTCTTCATCAATTCGGGATTGAGGGCATGCAGACCTTCGATGATGCAGATTTGGTCGGGTTGCAGTTGTAGTTTATCGTCTCGCCACTCGCGCTTACCTGTTTCAAAGTTGTAGAAAGGCATATCAATCTCTTTACCGTTCATCAGGTCGCTCATTTGCTGTTGGAAAAGGTCCAAATCCAATGCGTGTAAATGCTCGAAATCCCATTCGCCGTTTTCGTCTTTGGGCGTGTCTTCACGATTGACGAAATAGTTGTCCATACTGATAACAATCGGTTGTATTCCGTTCACCATCAGTTGGATACGCAGACGCATAGAGAAGGTGGTCTTACCCGATGAACTTGGTCCGGAAATCAGCACAAACTTGGGACGATGTTCTCGTGTGGCGATTTGGTCGGCTATTTGTGCCACTTTTTTCTCGTGCAATGCCTCACCTATCTTAATCATTTCAAACGAGCGATTGTCCTTGCAGGCCTTGTTAAATTCGCCTACGTTGAGGATGTGAATCAGTTTATTCCACTGCTTGAACTCGCGGAAGATGTTGAACATTTTGTCTTGCGGAATCTTTTCTTCCAAACGAACGGGGTCAGTCCGGCATGGAATCCGCAGCAGCATATCGTTGTAATAGGGTTCTAATTCAAAGATGTTCAGGTATCCGCTTGAAGGCATCAGTGCGCCGGTGTAATAGTCGATATAGTCTCCCATTCGATAGTAGCGGCAGTAGGGATTACCTAAGGTCTCAAACAATGTAGTTTCTCCCTCGTGTCTATCCTTAAAGATGCGAATGACCTCCTTGGTTTGTTTCTCCTCGGTTTCGATGGTACGGTTTTCAGCAATGATTTGCAACATACGTTCTTTAATGGAGCCGATAAACTGCTTATCGATTGCGATATGTTCGCCTTTTTTGTCGCGTACCGTGCAGAAGTATCCTTTGGAAATAGGGTGTTCAATCCGCAAATCGTAGTCGGCGTTCAGCTCCTTGATGGCACATGCGAGAACGAGTGACAGCGTGCGCACATAACAACGCATACCGCCGGACGACGAGATGTCTAAAAACTCAATGTCTTTGGGCTTGTAGATGAGGAAATTGAGGTTTTGCAACTTATAATTGACTCGAGCTGCCACGATGCGGTGCTTGAGTTTAATACCCAAGTAGTCAGACAGTTCCAACAGCGACATACCACAGGGAATGTCATGATATGCGTGGTCGTTCTTGCAATAAATACGGATGGTGTTTGTCATTACGCAAAGTCAATAATATGGTGAATGGATAGAATGCCGATGATGTCTTCGGTGTTGTTTTGTTCCGTTACGGCCAGAGTGGTGATATTGTACTTGTCCATTATCGCCAGCGCGTCTGTCAGGAGGGCGTCTTGGCATATTTTTTTATAGGACGGGGTCATAATATCGCGTGCTGTGATATGTAGGTCGTTGTATTTCTCGATAGCGCGTCGCAGGTCGCCATCGGTGATGATACCTATACATGTTGCCCCTTCGTACACCATCGTAATGCCGAGGTGTTTATCGCTCATTTCGCGCACCAATTCACGGAAAGGTGTGTCAATTTGCACTTTCGGTACGTTAGTGGTCATGCAGTTCTTAACACGCCCCAATAGTTTGCGTCCCAAGGCCCCTCCCGGGTGGTAAACGGCGAAGTTCTCTGCTTGGAATTGTCTTTTCTCCATCAGACAAACCATCAGCGCGTCGCCCATCAATAGGGCTGCTGTCGTGCTTGTCGTGGGAGCCAGTCCCAATGGGCAGGCCTCTTTTTCAATATGTACGAGTAATACCTCGTCACAACTCTTTGCCAACGGTGATTGTTTGTCGCCGGTCATGGCGATTAGGGTGCAACCTATCTTGCGGAGGGGGCCAATCACATTCAGTATTTCGTTGGTGGAACCGCTATTGCTTACCAGCAGTATCACGTCCTCTTGGTTAATCATTCCAAGGTCGCCATGTACTGCTTCGGCGGCATTCACAAAGATGGCAGATGTGCCTGTTGAGGCCATTGATGACGCCATCTTATGTCCGATGATGCCGGTTTTTCCGATACCCATTACCACCAGTTTTCCTTTGCAGGTGTAGATGAGGTCCACCACGTGGTCAAAGTGGCTGTCAAGGGTTTGTTTAAGCCGCTCAAATTCTTGTATCTCTTCTTCAAAAATCGCTTTAGCGCGTTCTGAGTATGTCATATTGTTGTGCTTGTATCAAAATAGAACGAATATCGTTTAGGCGCACTTGGTTAGCAGCATCGGATATGGCTTGTTCGGGGTGGGGGTGTGCTTCGAGGAACACTCCATCTACGCCTACCGCCAAGGCCGCACGCAGCAGATAAGGTACCATGTCCCGATTGCCACCGGTCACACCGGCTTGCGTTGAGGGTTGCTGTACACTATGTGTGGCGTCAAAGACTACAGGACACCCGAATTGGCGCATTTCTACCAAGCTGGTCATATCTACCACCAGTCGTCCGTAACCGAAACTGCTGCCGCGTTCCGTCAACCAAATAGAGTCCTTACTCCTTATTCCTTCAGCGAAGCGGTCTATCTTCTCAATCGCTCCTTTCATGTCCCATGGTGCCATAAACTGACCTTTCTTGATGTTCACGATGCGTCCTGTCTTGGCTGCGGCTTGCAGCAAGTCCGTTTGACGGCTCAGAAAGGCAGGTATTTGTAGCACATCGGCCACTTCTGCCACGGGGGCGCATTGCCAACTCTCATGCACATCGGTTAAGATGGGCAAACCGAAGGTCTGTTTTACCTCTGCCAAGATCTTCAGTCCTTCTTCCATACCGACACCTCGCTGGCTTAAGGAGGTGCGGTTGGCTTTATCGTACGAAGATTTGAAATACAAGCGTATACCTAACTCCGAGCACACGGTTTGTAGTGTCTCGGCGGTCTGCATAACGGTATCTCTGTTTTCTATGGCACAAGGCCCGGCTATCAGGAACATATCGGCTTATTTTTTCACATTATAAACACGTATCCAATCCACGTTCAGTTCGCCTTCGCTTACGCGAGTGTTCTCAAACTGGAAGGAATACAGGTGCAGGTATAGTTTTTCGCCGGCAGGAATCAGGTTCTTCATGTGGCATACCTCAAGGTTATTGACGAACCATACAATCTCGTCTTTCTGCCACGACAGCGTGAAGATGGTGTACACGATGGGTTGCAGACCGTCCAGCAACTTCATGTTCTTATCGTTCTTCAAACTGTCTTTCACACCGCAGTAGAGTTTCAGACCGGTGTAGTCAAATACCGAGATGAAAGGAATGTGGTTGCGGCTACGCAGATATACACCGTGGTTCAGCAGTCCGCGGCAGCGGCATTTGACTTGTACCACGCTACCTTCTGACACCTCCACAGCGTCTGTGTATAGTGCATCGGATGAGTAACTGAACTGCTTCATATACATGCCCTTACCTGCTTCCCATGCACGGCCTTCACACGGCTCTTTCTTCGTGCGAATAGTGAGGATACTGTTGTTGGTATCTACGTTGCGACCACCACAGTAGGCCTGTACTTCGTTGCCGTAGGAGTGGTCATTGATAAATGTCTCGTTCGGGTAGATGAAGCCGGGCTTCCAAGGCGAGTTCTTCACGTTCACCCACTCAAAGTCGTCGTTAAAGGCGAGGTCAAATTGCTCCCAGCGTTCAACGTTCTTTACATCTGTCTTGTAGAAGAAGACAATGTTATCATCTTTCTTCAGTTCTTCGTAGCGTGCCTCCATTTTGCCGTCTTCGCTGTTCTCCCAGCGGTGAGGGTCTTTCCAGAACTCGTTCCGTTTTTGGAAATCGGCAGACTCGATTTGGGCCTTCAGGGCCAAATAGCGTTCTACGGTTGGACGCTCGGGCTCTTTGCCTTCGCGCAGGTAAGCGCGCACATACTTGTCTTTACACAGCTTGGCAAATTCGGCTAAGGCCTTGGCCTCTGCAGAATTTTTGTAAACTGCTCCCTTGATCTCTTTTTTCTTGATTTGGAAATCGGCAGCTGTAACCTTCTTTTCCAATTCTTTGAATTCTTTCAATTCGTCACTTTTTTCTACTTGACGATACCGTGTTGCATTGATGGCGACTTGATTGAGGGTTTCCTCAAATTTAGCCGTGGTTGCCAACTTACCGCGCACAAGCGCTCTTAAAAAGAATAGATCCATATTGTTAAATTTAATTTTTTTATACCTTAAAAATAGTGATATAGTTCAGCCAACGACTCTACATAAATTGGTTTGTATGCCTCTTCTTGTGGAATGAAGTGCAGGGCACGCATGTGTGCTGTTGTGGTCTTCAATCCGTCGTAGAAACCGTTGTAATTAACGATGTAAACGGGCTTTTTGTGCTCACCCACCGTTCCGCTGGCAACCACGTCAAACAACTCATCTAAGGTACCATAACTGCCCGGAAGAACAATAAAGCAGTCTGCTATCTCGCGCATACGCTGTTTACGCTCGGCCATGTTGTTCACTTCTTCTATTCGGTCGCAGTGGTCTGCTTTGCGGCCGGAAGCGATGATGCGGCTTGGAACCACACCGATTAACTCCTGTTCGCTGCAGCGGGTTTGTTTGTACGACATACTCACGCGAGTCATCAGTCCGCCCGTCGCTCCGCCATAAACTAAATTATGACCTTGCGTCGCCAGCCACTGACCCAACTCGTCTCCCAGTTGTTTATATTCCTCTGGGATGGTGTCTTTTGCCGAACAATATACTGCGATATTCATAGTTTTTATTTATTTAATTTTGAATTGTTAAGAGACAGATTTTGATTTTTTGTTGAAGGAGCAATGTGGTTCATTGTAACTGAAACGAAAAACAAAAGATGACCTTAACAAACGAAATCAAGCGTCGATGTTGGCGTATGTTGCATTCTCTTCAATAAACTCGCGTCGTGGTGCCACATCGTCACCCATCAGCATAGCGATGGTGCGGTCGGCTTCGGCGGCGTTCTCGATGGTTACCTGTTTCAGCATACGGCGCTCGGGGTCCATGGTGGTTTCCCACAGTTGCTCGTCGCTCATCTCACCCAAACCTTTGTAGCGTTGTGTCTTGATTTGTTTCTCGTCGCCACCGCCGTAGGTCATGATGAAATCGTGTCGCTGTTGGTCGTTCCAGCAGTATTCGGAGTGCGAACCTTTGGAGCACATATACAGCGGAGCCATGGCGATATAGAGGTGTCCCTGCTCAATCACTTCCTTCATGTGACGGAAGAACAGCGTCATAATCAGCGTAGCAATATGCGCACCATCTACATCGGCATCGGCCATGATGATGACTTTGTGATAACGTATCTTGCTCAGGTTCAGCGCTTTGGGGTCGTCTTCTGTGCCGAAGGTGATGCCAAGGGCGGTGAAGATGTTGCGTACTTCTTCGCTCTCGAACACCTTGTGTTCCATCGCTTTCTCCACGTTCAGAATCTTACCGCGCAGTGGCAAGATGGCTTGGTGTACGCGGTCACGACCGGTCTTGGCGGTACCGCCTGCACTATCACCCTCCACGAGGAACAACTCGCATTCGGCAGGGTCTTTGCTGGCGCAGTCTGCCAGTTTACCGGGCAAACCGCCACCGCTCAACGGACTCTTGCGCAACACGCTCTGACGGGCGTTGCGGGCGGCTATGCGGGCTTGGGCAGCCAAGATAACCTTCTCCACAATACGTTTGGCGTCATCGGGGTGCTCCTCAAGGTAGTTGGTCAATGCCTCACCTACGGCGCTGCTAACCATACCGGCTACTTCGGAGTTGCCCAACTTAGTCTTCGTTTGACCTTCAAACTGCGGCTCTGCCACCTTGACGCTGATAACGGCTGTCAGACCTTCACGGAAATCGTTGGGGTCAATGGTGGAGTTGCCGTCTTTATCTTTCAGTTTGGCTTTTTCTAATAGTTTGCTGTCTTCAGCATATTTCTTCATCACACGGGTCAGAGCCGAACGGAAACCGGCTACGTGCGTACCGCCCTCTATCGTGTTGATGTTGTTTACGTATGAATGTACGTTCTCGTTGAAGTCGCTATTGTAGATCATAGCCACTTCCACCGGCGTACCGTATTTTTCGGTGTTCAGGTGAATGACGTCGCTAATCAACGGCACACGTGTTTGGTCGATATAGCGCACAAACTCGCTTAGACCTTGTTCCGAGTAGAACACTTCTTTCTTGCAACCCTCTTCTGTTTTTGCACGCTTGTCTTTCAGCACAATCTTAATGCCGGCGTTCAGGAAGGCGAGTTCGCGCATACGGTTGGCGAGTATGTCCCACTGATAGACGGTCTCGGTAAAGATACTGTCATCGGGGTAGAAATGTACATACGTACCGGTCTTGCCTTGCTCCCAGTTACCTTCTGCGTTAGTCAACTCGATGTTGTGAACGGGAGCCAGCGGTTTGCCTTTCTCGTAGTCCTGACTGAAGATTTTGCCGTCGCGATATACTTCCACGTGCATTTTCTTACTCAAGGCGTTTACGCAACTTACACCCACACCGTGCAGACCGCCACTCACTTTGTAACTGTCCTTGTTAAACTTACCACCGGCGTGCAGTACGGTCATTACGACCTCCAATGCACTACGGTGCTCTTTTGGGTGCATATCCACAGGGATACCACGTCCGTTGTCTTGTACCGTGATGGAGTTGTCCTCGTTGATGTGAACGGCTATTTCGTTACAGAAACCTGCCAGTGCCTCATCAATGGAGTTATCGACTACTTCATAAACCAAGTGGTGCAAACCTTTCTGCGAGATGTCCCCGATGTACATCGCAGGCCTTTTTCGCACCGCCTCTAATCCCTCAAGCACTTGAATACTTGAGCCATCATACTTTTCTTGTTGTTCTTCCATATAACTATATTTGTTATTTTTGATTATTATCTCTCCTCTCCCCTCTCCTCCTTCTTTCAACTCGCTCAGGACGTTCGATGTCCATCGCTCGTTTCAGTCAACTTTGCTGTGCACCGCCCGACGGACGGTAGTGGAGGAAATGAGCAGTGGTAGTTCCGTAGCGACAGTACATCCCTCTGGGCTTGGGCGGGGTTGCTTGCGTGGAGTCGCCGAGGAACTATTACTGCGAGTGCCACAAATGCACAGCAATTACCTACCACTTACTATCTATATGCCACCTCCGCTCCCCGATTCACCTAAATTATATCGCGCCCCGCGCGCGCCTACACGCATAAAATCGTACAAAGATACAACAAAATTTTGGAATATGCAAATAAATCGGACAAAAAGTAGTTTTTTTACCTACTAAATATATATTATTGGCAGTATGCTGCTTGTCCGATAGTTGCATAGTTTAATAAGGATACGAAGTTCACAAAGCAACGAATCGTGTTCTTTGTTCCATTGTGTCGTCCACGTTAGGGGGCTCTTTTGGCACCGACGACATGTCGTCCTTTTGCCAAAAAGAGACACAATGTGGACGATTGTGATTAAAAAAACATGGGGGCTGAGATTTTCAATTGGATTTTAAAATCTCTCCTCTCCCCGTCCCCAATTCTTAAAAACACTACATTTTTCGTCAAAAATTTGCATAAATCATAAAAAAAGTGTACCTTTGTGGCGTGATTAACCGAAAACCCAATGGCAAAAATTACTAAAATAGGCATTACCGTCGTTTGTGTTATTTGTGTTGGCGTCTTTGTGTTGATATGCCTGAATCAGTGGTTTACCACGTTGGTTAAAAGGCAATTGGACACCAATATAGCTGCGGCCGATTCGGTGTGTATTCGCTATGGCAATGTGCATTTGTCTGTTTTCACGGGCGAAGCACGGATTGAAAACGTGTATTTTTGTTCCGATACCCTTCCTTTTGCAGATACCATCACCCGCAACGCCATCGAGGCGAAGGTGGATATTGTGTCGTTGGACGGTATTAACTACTACGATTGGTTGGTTCGCCGCCAGTTGCATTTGAAAGGGCTTACCGTCAAGCGCCCCACGATTACTTCTCGTTTTGAGCACAACCGCACCAAGGACAAGGGGCAGCTGTTGGAGTCGGAACTGAGGCAGAAGCAGCAGGAACGCCTGCAGCAAGTCCTTACGATAGCGCGTATCTTTTTGGACGATGCACTCATCACGCGTATCACCATTGACAGGGCGTATGTTGATGCCTTGGCATACAATGATTCGCTGCATGTCTTGGTGCCGGAGTGTACGATGAGTGTCTATGATTTGGGGTACAATATCCGTGACGAAGTGCCGCATTACAACGATTCCGTCTTTCATTTCCTTTTCCGTGATGTGCGGTGTTATATTCCCGATGCGCACCTGACTTTGACGTTGGACCGGGTACAAGCTTCTCCCAACGGGGTGATTGAGGTGAAGAATATGCAGGCGCAGACCTATTTGGACACGCTCTTGCTGGAACCCATCGTTGCCGGTGTGGATTCGATTCGCGTAGGTGGCTTTGATGTGGCGAAGTTTAATACGCTTAAACTGATGGAAATCAAAAATATACACCTGTATAACGCCTTTGCCCGTATGTGCGTCAACGAGTTAAACGAACCCGACGCACATACTCAGCGCACCACACGGCAGGAGGTGCAGGGCATCAATCAAAAACTGCAACAGGCAAACATGGAAGCCACCCTGCAGTTCATTACGGGTTTGGATGTCGATACCCTTCATATTCACAATGCTTCTGTGGACGTCCGGTCGGTGGCTACGGCTTTTAGCGTACATGCCGACAGTTTGTCCTTGGCGGTTTATGGCTTGGGCTATAGTTTGATTGACGAAATCCCTTACCACTACAACGATTCGGTTTATCAGTTCCGTTTGGGATATGCCGACATTATCACGCCCGATAGTTTAGTGCAAATTTCCACCTCGGATATACGCTATAACGATGGCGGATTTTTCTCGATGAATAGGACACATATTCGCCATATCGTTGACCGTTGGGATTTGGCACATCGCATGGGAGATATCCCTTCCACGTGGGTGGACATGGTTGTCCGTTCTGTGCGCACGTCCTCTAAAAATATAGTCAAGGAGGCGTTCTCGCTCGAGAATGGTTTTTATTTGGACACCTTATATGCTGATATAGAGTCCTTGTCGGTCTTCCGCGATTCGCGTTATGATACCCCCGAGCCCTATCATCTCCCTCAGTCCTACCTGCTTGACTTGACATATCCGTTTGTCATACGGCGTGTGAATGCGTCTATTGCGCACACTCACATCAACTTGGCAATGACCAAGCAGAGCGTGGGGCAATTGGATTTGGGGCCGATTGCGGTGCAGGTCAACAATGTCACGGCAATTCCTAACTCCACCATTCATATCTTGGCGCGTTGTCAGGTGGGGAAGGGCAAGGCCAATGCTCGCTTTGACATGACGGTCAACCCCGCCTGTGATTGGCATCTTACCCTGCATAGCAAGCAGTTGGATTTGCATTTCTTGGACGGTCTGTTATACCCCATTGTGGGTATGAAGATAGGGTGCGATGTGGCGCAATTAGATGCCGATTATCGGGGCAATTCGGTCGTTGCCAACGGCACTTTCTGTATGCAGTACGACAACTTGTCCGTGCGGGCTTTCAAGGATACCAATTCGCCTTTTGCCATCGTGGAGAACATGAGTGGCTTAATCAATAGCGCCGGCAAAACCATCTTAAACCGGAGCAATCCCTCCCGATCGAATAGGGCGCCGCTGTCCTATTATGTGCAGTGGAAAAACGATGTTTGGCAAAACCCCTCGCTCTTTTATTGCGGTCCCGTTATTGACGGTTGTATTAAAACTTTGCTCCCGGGGCTGTTCTTGCATAAAAGAGTAAAATCTTAAGAATCGTAAGTTGGCTCAGGGTGACAGAATTACGAACGATATACGATACGTGGACGAACGGTGAACGAAACGTTAAAAATAGGATAAATCTTAAAAATAGTAAGTTATGGCAAATTTATCAAATGGTCTTATTTTGACCTATTGGTTGATGTATGGTTTGATTACGGGTTGTATGCTGACGGCAGGTTTGTACTTGCTTTGTTCCAAGACAGCAGCTTTCTCTAAAGACAGCAATATGCGCCCTGCCCAAACGGTGCGTCGGTGTGCCGGATGGTTTGTTTTGGTGTTGGGAGTGGAGTATTTGTTTGTGTTGCCTTTTATGGGTTGGTATGGTCAGGATATCTATTTGGACATTATATGGCACAAACACCCCGATGCCATAAACTGTATCGGACAAATAGAGGCGCTGTTTATTATGCCGGTTGTGTGTATGTTTATGTTCTCGGTGTTTCAGGACTTTTCTCCGATTAAACCGTATCATATTTGGTGGTCAATCATTTTCCCTGCTGCGGTATTGGCTTGCACGCTGATTGAGGGATTGATACCCGGTGGTAATGGTTGGGAAGTGTCTGGCTTGATGCTGACCATCACACACTTCTATTGGTTCTTCTTCGCAATAACGATGTTTTACCTTTTTTATAAATATACGCATCTGTTTAGACATGAATTGGAGCAGAACTTCTCCGATGTCTCCCGTCGAGATGTCTTGTGGTTGCGGTTTTTGGCGTTGCTTATCTTGTTGGACATTGTTATTTATTCGGTACCGTTCTTTGTCGAAACGCACCATGTGTATTGGATGATTCTTGAGCAACTATATACGTTTTTCATGGTGATATATATCACGTGGAGAGCCGACCAGCAGGAGTTGATTATATGGCCGACTTCTTCCGATGAACAGACGGAAAATGCAGAGGAATTGGACCCCATATTGGAGCAATTGGGCGAGCAACTCAAGGTCTATTGTGAGCAGGAAAAACCGTTCCTTAACCCCAATCTCACGCGTGATGACTTGGTACACGCCTTGGGCACGAATCGTACCTACCTCAACAAGTACCTGTCTTCGCAGGGATTGACCTTCTATTCCCTTGTCACCAAGCTCCGTATAGAGTACGCGTGCCGCTTGATGGAGGACACTGCGGTGCATCACTCCTTGAGCGAAGTGGCGCTCGCCAGTGGCTTCCGCAGCTTAGATGTTTTCTCCCGTCAATTCAAGAACATCAAGGGAGAATCCCCCAGTCAATGGGGGGGGGTAACTTTTAACCCCTAACGTCAAAAATTTGACGCTACGACAATTTTTTTCGACTCTACGACAAAAAATAAGGTTCACGCGCGGATATACTTGCGTATGTGAACTTTTTTTTGTATCTTTGCACGCTTAATTTGCGGTAGTATGAAAAAATTGTCGTTAATATGGTTCACTTTAATGGTGTTAGTTGGTGGCTTACGGGCTGCTAACGACAGCATTGCCATTAGTGAGCAGCAGCGCGACAGTTTATGGCAACAGGAGGACTTTGTTCGTGCTTACCTCGTGGTGGCTGAGCCGGGTGGTGCCTTGTACTCTATCTTTGGTCATGCCTGCCTGCATTTGGTATGTCCGGCATACGACTTGGATTATTTCTTCTCTTACGAAAGTGAAGACGCAAGCAAAAAAATCCTTAAGTTCTTGTCCGGTAATCTTAAAATGGGTATGACCTACCTGTCGCCGGAGGAGTATTTGACAGATTATGCCCAAGAGGGTCGTGGGGTAGTGGAATACGAACTGAACTTGCCTATCGCCATCAAGCGCGAGTTGTGGCGCGTCTTGGACGAGCATGTCATGGAGGGTATCTATCTGCCGTACGATTTTGAGGCACGTGGTTGTGCTTACGCTTGTACGCAAATGCTAAAAGAGGCAATGGATACCACCAAAATAGAATATGCCGAGTGGCCTGACAAATACTATCGTACCCGTCGGGAGATGTGTAATGATTGTGCCAAAAACACCTATCCGTGGAATATGATGTTCATCATGGCGATGGTGGGCTCTGAGGTGGATAAAGATTTGCAGCCACAGGATAAACTGATTATTCCTACTGAATTGGCGGAAGCGTGGCAGATGGCGAAGGTGAACGGGGTGCAGTTGTTGAGTAGTGAGCCAAATGTGTTGTTGCCGTCTGTCTCTCAACCGGGCAAGACCCTGTTTACACCAATGATGGCAGCCGTCTTGCTGTTGGTATTGGCTATAATTGGTTGGATAATAGGTAAACCATATTTCGATTGGTTGGTATTGGCTATTGTTACGGCTTTCGGGGTGTTGCTGACTTATTTGGTAGTGTTCTCTACCTTGCCTTGTACGGAGTGGAACTGGCTGATTATACCGTTCAATATCTTGCCGGCTATTGGTTGGAAGTGGCGTCGTTATTGGGCATTGGCTTATGCTGTTGTGGTGGTAGTGTGGGGTATAGCGATGCTTATTCCGCAGCACCAGTGGGTAGATTGGTCGCATTTGGTTTTGTCCGCTGCTTGGGCAGTAGTCCTCCTGAAGCAACACCTCTGCCTGCATAAAAATTTGACATACGCAAATAAAAAGCAAAAAAAATGCAAATTTAGATAGCAAATGCCAAAAAAGAACGAAATAGTAGAAATAAAGCAACAAGGAGAGTTTGTGTTGTATCAAACAGAAGATGGTACAACCAAGTAGGATAAAATGTGGTGGTTCGGAAAAACCGAACAACCACTCAATAGAAAGAAAAGATATTGAGGTGATGTACAATTTGTACCCTAACTTGGATGATAGAAATAGTTGAACATAGTAATAATGCGGAGATGATAGCGGAAGACCATTTATACCAAGACGTGTGTTCTATTATCGAACAAGGTAGAGAGTCTGCATATAATGCCATCAATAAAAAAATGATTGAGACATATTGGCAGATAGGGAAGCGTATTGTTGAGGAGGAGCAGCATGGTAAAGAACGTGCTAATTATGGGGAGCGTGTTTTGGAAAATTTATCCTCGCGATTAACGTTGCGTTATGGTAAGGGATTTAGTGTCCGTTATTTGGCGTATTTTCGTTCTTTTTATCTGAGTGTCAATGATGTACAAATTCTGCAAACGCGTTTGCAAAATCTCACATGGTCGCATATTCAACGAACTCTGCGTGTAGATGATGTGGTGGCTGTTCGTTGGTATTTGGAGACGGCATCACAAGAGATGTGGAGTGTTCGGATGTTGGATAGAAATATTGCCACGCAATATTATGAGCGACATTTTCAGCAACCGCAGTTACCATCAAAAGAGGAACACGTGGATAAACTGGAATTATTAAAGTCCCCTATTGTGGCGGAGTTTCTTGGATTTAAGTCGGATGAGTCTTATTCAGAAGAAAAATTGGAGAGTAGTATTATTTCTCACTTGCAAGAATTTTTGATGGAGTTAGGTAGGGGATTTGCTTTTGTAGGACGTCAGCAATTGGTGAGAACGGACACGCAAGATTATTTTATTGATTTGGTATTTTACAATGTGGTGCTTAAATGTTACGTATTGATTGATTTGAAGATAGGTACAATTACTCATCAAGATGTCGGACAGATGGATATGTATGTGCGGATGTATGATGAAATAAAACGGACAGAAGGGGATAATCCGACCATTGGTATTGTGCTTTGTTCAGAAACGAGTAAAGATATAGCACGTTATTCAATATTAAAAGGGAATGAGCAATTATTTGCAGCCAAATATAAAACGTATTTGCCAACAGAGGATCAGTTGCGTCAGGAAATAGAAAGGCAAAAAGATTTATTCCGATTGCAGCAAAAGAACAATTAATTATAGCAAATTTAAAACAAAAACGATATGAAAAAGATTAATTTATTTAGTAGAGGGTCAAGTGCCCTTGGTCTAAAAGGGGCGAAAACCCTCCTCCTCGCCCTCACCCTCCTCTGCGGAGTAAGTAATGCGTGGGCAGATCATGATAAACACTATGGAAGAATTATTGTAAGCTCAAGCGGTAATGGAACAGTGTACATTAAAGATGCTAATAATAACGATTTGGATAATCCGTATGATTGGGATTGTGGTCAAGATAAAAATAAAGATGATATATCAGTAAAAATTGGTGCCACCGCTAATACAGGGTATTCTTTTACACAATGGAATGATGGTAAAACCGAGAATCCCTATACGGTCACACAAACAGCAACAAGTAAAGATGCCAATAATCGAACTACATCATCTTATACTGCTACCTTTTCCCCCATTGCCTACAATATCACCTATACCAATGTAGAGGGTGCAACTCATTCCAATCAGGCAACATATACCATAGAAAATGCCATTACCTTCACCGCAGCTTCTAAAGATGGTTATACCTTTGATAAGTGGACGCCTGCTTCTATTGCAAAAGGTACGACAGGCAATCAAACGGTTACTGCCTCTTGGACTGCGAATACCTATACGGTTACTTTGAATAATCAAGGGGCAACCACAGCCGGCACTACTTCGGTATCAGCCACATTTGATGCTGCTATGCCGGGTATTACAGCACCCACCAAAACAGGATATACCTTTAATGGCTATTTCGATGCAGAAACTGGTGGCACAAAATACTACAATGCCGATGGTACAAGTGCCCGTACTTGGAATAAGGCAAGCAATACGACCCTCTATGCCCAATGGACGGGAAAAACCTATTCGGTAACCTTGAACCCGAATGGCGGAACCCCCGGCGCAGTAAAACCAGTCACTTTTGGGCAGGCAATGCCAGAAACATCTAAACCAAGTAGAGATGGTTTCATCTTTATGGGGTACTTTGATACAGATGGTAAGCAGTATTATGCAGATGATATGACGAGTGCCAATAATTGGGATAAGGACGGAAATGCTACTTTATATGCCAAGTGGCACGCCTATCAAATCAACTATAACCTGAACTATGGTGATGCAAAAACCAACTTGTTTGCAGGTTGGTCAAGTCCTATTACACTCAATGGCGCAACTCTGACATACAACCCTGCTACGGGATATATTACCGTGAATGGTTCTTGCACGGGAAGCACCTCTGTGATTATTCAAGACTTGACGGATTTTCTCAATACAGGCGAAGTGTTCTCATTCGCTTACACTGACTACAATGCCGGTGCATCGGGTTCCGCTGGTTATCCTTGGTTTGAGACGTGTAACTTCCGTGGTGTGAATCCAAAAGATGCTACTCAAAGTCATCTTGCTCGTCAAGGTGTTTATCTTAGTGGTACATATCCCACTAAAGAAAATATGACGGCTTACGAGGATTATCGTTATATGGGAGTATGGCTACAAAATGCCAACGCCTATGATGGTTTCCAATTCAAACTCCGTTTTGAGAAGAGTGCATCGTTGGCGACAGTGGCATCGCCCTCAGGTAAGTATATCCAAACGGGGGACGCATACGGCACGTTAGCAGATGCCCCAACTCGTGAGGGCTACCAATTTGAAGGTTGGTACACTGAGCCAACATGCCAACCCGCAAACAAGGTTACAGCGACTACTATTTTCAACGGCACATCTAACCAAGTGCTGTATGCCCACTGGATAACTCATTTCCCATTTGAGATGAGTTGCGATATCAGTAAGGACTTAACGGTGGGTGATGTAAAAGCAAATGCCTTTACTTTCACACATGCTGATAACCCGACAGTATCTATTGTGGAGAATTCCATTTCGCCAATCAATGATGGTAGTGGCAAAGTAATTACTTATGCTGATAATAAAATCACAGCAGTAAATGCAGGTTCGGCTACTATCACATTTACCCAAGCCCCAACAGACAAGGTAGAGGAAGGCACATTTGCTGTTACCTTTAATGTTACTAAAGTTAACAACACTTTGGCTGTTGCTGCCAACTCCCACACAATGTATGTAGATGATGAGTGGACTTCGATTGTTTCCAATAAGAATAGTGATGCCACTATTACCACCACTTCTACCGATGCTACGATTGCCTATTATGATGTTACCAGTAACAAAGTTGTGGCTCCTAACTCCGAAGCCAAATCCTTTACCAGTACCAACATCACACTACATATCCTGCAAGCCGAAACCTATAAATATGCTGGTGTAGATAAAACTATCACGGTGACGGTCAATAAGTACGACAACACCTTGGCGTGGAATCAGTCTTCTGTTTCTATGAACTACAATCAAGAGGCATCTGTGGCAGTAACTAACAAGAATAGTGATGGTGAAATCACATATTCTGTTAGTCCAACTGGTGCAGGACGATATGATGCTACGACTGGCAAGTTCTATTCTTATAACCAAAATGTAGATGCCACACTACAAGCCACCCAAGCTGAAACCTATAAATATAAAGGAAAAACAATAAATATACCTGTCTATATTCGTCCAGCAGCAGATGGGTGTAATGTGGTAAATGTTTCTGCCCAAAAATCTCTAAATGATACTTATGACTCTCCGTATGAATTAAGTGGCCCAGGTAAAAATATATCTTTCAATTTTTGGAAACTCACGGATATTACCCTAGCGTCGAGTCCCCATATTGACGGTTATGATATTTCAACAGGTCAATGGGTGAAGATTAGTGATATGACAGTAAGTACAACACATAGTAAGAAGGAATTTACCCTTACCAATAGAAATATTAGGAAGATTAGAATGTATAGTGGCTCGGAGAATAATACAAAATATGTTGATCAAGTTATTGTTACTCGTGATGTTTATTTAGAACCTACCGAGACGGAGTTTTCTATGACGAAGATTCGTGACAAGGGTGCTATTACCCATACCTTGAATGTAAATTATAGTACCTGTAATGCAGGGCAAAAGATAACGGTGATGAGTAATAACCCCAACATAACCGTTTCGCCTGCATCTGTAATAATGAATAGTGAGGGTACGGCACAATTTACAATTACGTATGTAGATTTAGACCATCCGAGTGATGACGAGGCAACATTAACTGTCTTTAACTCAACTTATACCAGTACCGTAAAAGTACATGGTAAGACAACGGGTGTGATTGACCCAACGGTAACGAACACTTTGCCTTCTACACGTATGGTAGATGATGCTGCGATAGATTTGAATTCGTACTGGACAACCAATAGTGATGCTCCTATGCAGTTCAGTTTTGAGTTTACGCCAAATGGCAGTACAGACGGTAGCAAAGATGTTACTTTGACAGGTTCTATCCTCACATTTGGTCAAGCAGGTTCGCTCAAAGTAAAGATGCACACTGATGCCACGAATTTCTATAATGAATATAATGGTGAGAAGACTATCACTATCAACCGCTATGCTAATGCGATAGAGACGGTGACGATAGATGGTGTTCAGACGTTAGAGAAATACATCGGTTTGGATGGTTCTTATGCAATTAGTGCTAGCACTACGGCAAATAAACGCACGGCAGTGAATATCACTAAAACAAGTGACCCCAATAATGCTATCACTTTGGCGGGTGGTGCCAATACAGGTACAATGACCACTGCCCTGAACGAAGGCGATGTTACCTTCTCTATTGCACAAGCACAAGACTATAAATACGAAGCCGCTTCAACTACTGCTACTGTGCATGTAGGAAAAGGTAATGTCTGCACTGTAGCAGATGATGCCGAAGAAAAGACAGTAAATAGTTATTCATATTCTTTCTCTGCAACTGAAGGACATGTATGGACATTTGCTGCCAAAAAAGGGACAGTTTCGAGTGTGACAGCACAAGAATATTATAATAATGGTTGGCATGATTTAGCAACACTGAATTTAAATGATTCGTATCAATATTATACCTTTGTGCTAAATTCTAATGCAACGCAAGTACAAATTAATGGCATTTCACCTCGTTTCCCGTTGACTGATCATGATATTGTTATAAAGCAAGCCAAGATTACGAAATACACCACTATTACGGCAAATGATTTGAGTATGTCGAAAATCAAAGGCGAAGCCGATTTGGATTCGATTATCACTATCACGCACAATACCTGCGGAACAATTAAGATGCTGAATAGTAACCCCGACTGGTTCACAGTAGCGCAAACAGCTTCGACCGCAAATTCGGTTACCTACAAAGTGACTTACAAGAAGTGCGATGATGTAGCCACACACTCAGCTACGCTTACTTTCTACGACCAAAACACGGTGACTACTATGACCGTAAACGGCGAGACTACCGAGATGCAATATCCTAAGTTTACTAACTCCATGAAGAGTGAGTATGTGGTGGAAGAGGAGACTCTCAACTTAGCAACATTGTGGACGAGTAACAATAAATACACGGCTCCTACCTACACGGCTACTTTCGTACCTGATGGTGAGAATCACGATGGTGGTACTACACCTACGTTGGCTGCGGACAATACGATTGCCCTCACCGATGCAGGTACACTGACTATTACTATGTCACAAGACGGGAATCAGTTCTATTATGCTAAATCAGAAACTATTCAGGTTGTTATCAAGCGTAGGGTCAATACGATGACCATCAACTTGGATGGTAGTACAGACGCACCGCATACATTGCACATGTATTTGGGCGAAGGAAAACTGACTAATGTTATCACAGACAACACGCAGGACACCCTCTATACCGAGCAGGTCGATGGCTTTAAAGTGGCTACGTATTACCGTTCTTATGCTTGGACTAATGCATCTGCAACAACAGGTGAGATGCATGTTGAAGCTTGGCAAGAGCAAAACTATAAATACGAAGCAGTTACTGGTGGTTTCACTGTTATCGTAGAAGAAATGCCAATGTCGGCATGTAGTGCTATAGAAGATTTTTCGTCCGATTTGGTACTGCAAGCTGACAAAACAGAACAAGTATATAATGTATCTGGTGAATACTCCAACACCCTGACTTATACGGTAGAAGTTTCACAACTGAACACAACGAGCGGCTCGGAATCGCAATATATGGGCGAATATTCGGTAGATGGCACCAATTGGGAAATTTTCCAAGATTGGCAAAGACCCACGGCAGGGAATAAATCATATACTATCCCAACAACTGTCACCAAGATTCGCTTTACAGCACAAAACATGACTGCATCGTTTATTCGTACACCGCAAATAACTATCAGTAGTCTATACATTCCTCGTACTACGTATGTGAAAGTTGGAACTGATGAGGCAAGTGTTGTGGAGAATGATATATACCTGCCAGCACAGACGCTACGTGTCGGTGAGGCGATGCCACAGCAGCAATTCGTAATTGCTTACAGTACCTGCGACCAAACGGCCGATGACCATATTCGTATTCAATGCAACAAAGGTGCTGCAATATTCAGTCAGGATAATATTAATACGGAAACCAGCCCTAGCGGCACAGCTACTATCACGGTGAACTATACACCTACTCAGTGGGGTGAAGATCAGGCAATCATTGCGGTTTATAACCGTTCTGTTCGTCGCTGCGTATATATTCCTCTAAACGTACTGCCGTATCAACTGAACGGTGGCGATTGGAGCAATGCAGCCAACTGGGAAGGTAACATTAAACCTAACGACAACAACGCCGATGTGTATGTAGCTGGTGATGCCACCATTAAGGCAGACGCTGAGGTACACTCGCTGTTGATTGCCGAGGGTAAGACCCTGACTGTAGGACACGGTGCTACATTGACGGTAGAGAACACCGCTAATCCGCTGAAGCCCGTTGAGAACTACGGCTCGATGTGCATACAAGCTAACGCGCGCGTGGATATTAAAGAAGGTGTGCTGAACTTGAACGAACTGGCACTGGAAGGCGGTCTGTATGAGCAAGACGGTACACAGTTCGGCGTACCTCAGTTAGACCTCAACGGAAAGGCATCTGTTGCCCTGACCAATAATGATGTTTATTACTACTACAACATCAACTACAACAACTACTACCCACTCGCTCTGCCGTTTGAGAGTAAGTTAGAGGACTTGCGCTATGCACATAAACCGACTGCTTCTACAAGCAAAGTGATAGGTGAAGGTAAGAATATCCGTATCTGCACTTACGATGGCGAGCAACGTGCTCTCACGAATAAATCTACACAAACTAATTCGTCCTATTGGCGCGACCTTGCTGCTACGGATATATTGAAACCCAATGTCGGTTACATCATTACTGCCAAGACAGTAGGCGGATTGGCTAATATGCGCTTTACGATGCATATTGACAATGCTTGGCTAACCAATGGCGAGCAAATGCAAGTAGGTGAAGTTATTCGTAACCAAACATCAGTAGGCGCTTGGAACGGTAATGACGGCAAGGACGAGAACGGCAAAGATGTACACTGGAACAACAAGGGTTGGAACTTAGTTGCCAGTCCGTATATGTGTACACCATCGCTGAGCGATGTATATGCCCAAGATTGGCTGTATATACAAGACTCTGTAGGTGAGTGGGGCGACTATGAGCCCAATGTGGAACAAATCCACTATGTGACCGTGCCCACCTATATGATGAATGATTATGATCAGTATGCTTTAGATGCCGTGAGTGAAAAACTGATGCCCTACTGGTGCTACTATATCCAAGCAGCTAAAGACGGCTACCTGACCTTCAAGCCGTTTGGCACAGATGCCGGTCAAGCACCTGCCCGTTTGGCTGCTCGTAGCGGTGCTGACTACAACGAGCAAAAGGCCTATATCCGTCTCAGTGGCAACGACATGACGGATATGTTGGGTATGCTGGTAGATGAGCGCTACTCCGGCGAGTACGAGATAAATGCCGACCTTGTCAAGATGTTAGGCGACGCCAACTCTCTGCGTGCCTATATGCGCTACAACACGATGAACTTGGCTTACCTCGCTTTGGACGAAGCCAGTGCCAAGGATATGATACCTATGACCGTACGTATCCCTGCTGCCGGCAGTTACACTTGGTCTATCGCCAACAGCAGTGTAACCGACCAACTGGACGGCCTGTACCTGACCGACTTTGAGACAGGTACTGTCACCAACCTGCTGCAAGGCGACTATACCTTCACGGCATCTGCCGGCACCCTGAGTGACCGCTTTGCCCTGAATGCCGTAGTACGCGGTCAAGAGCATACACCCACCGCTTGGGAACGTGTGTCCAAGCAAGACGGTGCACAGAAACTGATTTATAAGGAACATTTGTATATCCTGCGCAAAGGCGTTGTCTATGACGGACAAGGTAAACGTGTGGGACTGTTGAACAAGTAAAGAAAGGAGTATTATGCAGATGAAATTTGTTATGAAAAAGCAAGTCGTGATATTATTGGCAGTAGCACTTATGCTACCACTGATGGCGGAGGCAGAGATGCAATCGGGCTTCTACACCTCCAGCACTGAACAAGAAATTAACCCCTACGGTGAACAGCGATTCGGTACCATTGGTGCCGAGTCGATGAACACCGGTTCGGGATACTCCTCGTCCGCCGTTAACGGTAGTTACGGCATAGGTAGTTCGTCGATATCCTCCGGCGTAGAAGACTACAGTTGCCGTACCGCTAAATACTTTGGCGCTACCGGTCGTCGTAGTGATGATGACGATCTAACTCCAGATGAAGGTCAAGAGGGCGAAACGTATCAACCGGGTGACCCTGTTTCTGACGAAAGCGTTATACCTATCGGCGACGGCTGGGATGTATTGCTCCTCTTGCTGCTATGCGCAGTGGGCTATGCAGTATCTGTGTATAGAAAACTGCATATTTCGGAAAAAGTGACAAAAATATAGGTCAAAACGACGGAAAAAGTGACAAAAAATCGGCTTCACGTATGATGAAGCCGATTTTTTTTTGTATTACTAATTAGCGGACGATTTGACCTTGGGCATCGTAGGTGGTGTCGAGGTAGTTGATAAAGATAGGATTCTCAGACAGTTTGTATTTCTTCGTACGAAAAACCGCGCTGCAACAGGAAACGAATCTGTTGCTCGCGGTTTGCGTTTTTTTTCAGTAAAGCCACTTTGTTCAAGATGGCTAAATAGTCCTGTTCATCGATATTCTCGAGGGCTTCGTTTATGGCGGAGTCCTCGATTTTTTTTGCCCGCAGGGCGTAGGCAATCTTAATCCGTCCCCAGTTTTGGAAGAGCAGTTTATCATGCACAAAGGCAGTAGCATACCGCAGGTGATTGATAAAACCACCGTTCAGCAGGTGCTCAATTACCGCCTGTTCATCGGAAGAAGTGGCACCCCATTGGTGCAACTTGAGGCGCACCTCTTCGGCACAATGTTCAGCCGAGGCGGTGTAGTGTTCGGCTTTAGCAATCAAGTCGGGCAAGGAGTATTCGGTCGTTTCCATACGTGTCTTTTTGTAGATGTATATCGGTATAACCCAGTTGCTGCATGAGTGCCACCATGTCGGCACCCATCTGCCGGTTAATCTCAAAAGCGATGTAGGGCGCTTTGCGTAGTGCCGCTATGCGGCGATAATAGCGCAGCGGGTCACTGTCCGGCACAAAGAGTGCGGTGGACGGTTCGTAGTCCAGCACATTGGTTTCCATCGTGCTTTTCTCACTGTCAAGGACATAGGGCGGATTGCTGACAATGATGTCAAAATCCCCGATTTCATCGGTAAAAATGTCCCCTTGGAAGAAGTGAATATCGGCGTTGTTGTGTTGCGCGTTTTCGCGTGCGACAGCCAGTGCCTCGCTGCTGATGTCCATCGCCGATATGTCCCAGTCGGGAAAGCGCTTTTTGAGGGCAATGGCAATGCAACCGGACCCCGTACCAACATCTAAGCAACGTATGTGTAACGTATGCTTCGACCGTCGGTCGACCGTCGGCCGACCGTCGGCTTGCTGTCGGTTCGCCGTCGGTTCGCCGTCGGGAAAACCCCGTGTAGGGAGGGAGGGGGTAAGAGAGGTAGGATAGGGGGAGAGGGCAGAGGGGTTGAGGGAGGGCGTAAGAGAGGGAGCCAAGGCGGCAATAGCGTCCACTAATTCTGCCGTTTCGGGACGGGGAATAAGGGTGGCAGGAGTGACCCGCAAATCAAGTCCGCACCACTCTGTATGTCCAAAAATATATTGGATTGGCTCTTTTTTCAAAATTCTTTGCAAAATTACTTTGTAATTTGGAATATTTTTTGTAACTTTGTAGCCCGTAAGGATTTGTGTGCGTGAAACGCCAAGTGTCTCCTCGACAATCCAGAACGCCAATTCGCGTGCTTCCTGTGGAGAATAGGTGCCAAGCAGGTCGTTGATAATATCGTTGATGAGGTCTTTCACGCTGCAAAATTACAAAAAAATGTTGGAATATACAAAATATATTGAAAGAACTTTGCAATTAGCGCGCTTGGGAGCGTACTACGTGGCACCCAATCCGATGGTGGGTGCGGTGCTGGTGAATGCGGAGGGGGAGATTATTGCCGAGGGCTGGCACAAGCGGTATGGCGGTCCGCACGCGGAGGTGGAATGCTTTAACGATGGACGGTTGACGATGCACGATGCACGATGCGCGATGGAGGAGTGTACGCTGTTTGTGAACTTGGAGCCGTGTAGCCACTACGGGAAAACACCCCCGTGCGCGAAGATGATAATAGAAAAAGGTATCGGCCATGTGGTGGTGGGTATGTTAGACCCCAATCCGCTGGTGGCAGGCAAAGGCGTGCAGATGTTACGCGACGCCGGCATAGAGGTGACCGTGGGCGTGATGGAAAAAGAGTGCCGCGAACTGAATAAACGCTTTATCTGCCTGCACGAGAAAAAAAGACCGTATGTTATCCTAAAATGGGCACAGACGAAGGACGGGTACTTGGATGAATGGAGAATGGAGAATGGAGAATGGAGAATGGAGAGTGGACCGCTGGTGATTTCGACGGAGATGACGAAGATGCTGGTACATAAGATGCGGGCAGAGAATATGGCCATACTGGTGGGGTCGGGCACGGCTCTGAAAGATAATCCTAAGTTGCTGACCACCCGTTGGCCCGGCCGTAATCCGATACGCATACTGCTGGACCGACGAGGAAGAGTGCCGATGAATAGTAGGATTTTCTCGGACGAGGCAGAGACCATCGTCTATCGCGAATGCACGGAGTGGCCGTATGTGTTAGCCGATTTGGCACAACGCGGCATACACAGCGTATTAGTGGAAGGCGGGGCGACGGTGCTGAACAGCATATTGGCAGACGGCACATGGGACGAGATGCACGTAGAGGTGAGCGATGTGAAATTGGGCAAAGAGGGCGTGAAAGCCCCACAAGTGGCATTGGGCGTGCCGACCGAAATGATAGATGGACATGCCATGTATGTAAAGTTTAGAGAATGAAAAAGATATTGTATATATTGTTAGGGATAGGGCTGGCGAGTTGTGCGCTGGTGCCAAGTGAACACCGCGAGAACGTGGTGGCAGAAGTGAACGGGCAGCAGTTGACGAAAGAGCAGTTGGCTGTGCTGACTTCGTCCGCCGGCAACGCGCAAGACAGTGCTGCCATTGCAGAGGCGTATATCCGCCAATGGGCCATACAAATACTCGAATACGAGGAGGCACGCGACCGTGCCGACGCTGACATAGAGAAGATGGTGGAGGACTACCGCCGTTCGCTGTACGTTCACGAATACGAGCAACAGTTAGTGGCACGCCATCAGCCCAAAGAGTGGCCGGACTCGATGGTGGAAGCCGTTTATGCCACCAACCGCGAACAACTGCTGTTGCGTGAACCAATCGTAAAAGGCGTGCTGCTGGTGGTGCCACAAGGTGCCCCGAAGATGGACTATCTGAAACATTGGCTGAAGAAATTAGACGACAAGAACATCGAGAAAATAGAGAAATATGCGTTCCAATACGCAACCGGATACGAATACTTCCCCAACGAGTGGCGAAGCGCCAATCAGATACTGATGCGTATGCCGATGGAAACAGACCTGCTGAGCGAGCGTATGGCCAAAAACAGTCAGGTGGTGCTGGAGGACTCGAATGCGGTGTATATCCTGCAGGTGACTGACAAACGTATCGTGGGCGACGTGATGCCTGCCGACTACGCCAAAGAACGTATCGACCAAATCCTGCTGAGCCACTGGCAAGTGGGGTATCTGCAACAAAGACGTAACAAATTATATAACGAAGCCGTGCGCTTCAATAAACTGAAGATATATGAATAAATGGGCATTGTGTCTGCTGTTAGGGCTGTCGGTTTGGTCCGTGCAGGCAGACAATATCATTGACGAGGTCATTTGGATAGTAGGCGACGAGGCCATCTTGCGCAGCGAGGTGGAGGAAGAACGATTGCGCGCACAATACGAGGGACAACAGATCAACGGCGACCCGTATTGCGTCATTCCTGAGCAGATGGCCGTGCAAAAACTGTTTCTGCACCAAGCGTTAATCGACTCGGTGGAGGCCAACGAATCCACCGTGAGCCACCAAGTAGATATGCGTCTGAACTACTACATCAGCCAAATAGGCAGCAAGGAAAAGATGGAAGAGTACTTCCGCAAGACGCAATCGGAGATACGTGAGGAGTTGATGACGACCGTACGCAATCAGATGATTATTCAGCAGATGCAGAGCAAACTGACCGAACATATCAAACCGACACCGGCTGAGATTAGACGTTTTTACAGCAGTTTGCCGGAAGATTCGATACCAACTATCCCTGCCCAAGTGGAGGTGCAGATACTGAGTTTTGAGCCGCCTGTTCCCCGTGAAGAGACAGAACGTATCAAGTCCCGTTTGCGCGATTTTACCGAGCGTGTGCAAGGCGGCAAAGCCGACTTCTCGACGCTGGCGCGTCTATATTCGGAAGATACGGAAAGTGCCAAACGCGGTGGCGAGTTGGGTTTTGTGGGGCGTGGTCAGTTGGTGCCTGAGTTTGCCGATGTGGCGTTCAACCTCGTTGACCCCAAGAAAGTGAGCCGTATCGTGGAGACGGAGTACGGATACCATATCATTCAGTTAATAGAGAAAAAAGGCGACCGTATCAACTGCCGACACATCCTGATGCGTCCGCGTGTCAGCGCTACTGACAAGGTGAAGGCGCTGGAGAAATTAGATACGATTCGTCAGATTATCCGCGACAGCGCCGATGCCACCTTTGAACAGGCGGTAGTACGTTTCTCACAAGATAAACAGACGGCGATGAATGCCGGCGTGATGATGAACCCCAATACAGGTTCGAGCAAGTTCGAGTACCAAGACCTGCCCGCCGAGGTTGCCAAGCAGATTTACAAACTGCAAGTGGGCGAGATGTCGGAGCCGTTTATGATGATGGACGAGATGAAGAACAAAGAGATATGCGCCATCGTCAAACTGAAATCCAAGAACGATGTGCATAAGGCCAACCTCGTGGACGATTTTCAAGTGATACGGCAGATGTTGGAACAAAAACTGAGCAGGGAGTTCGTGGAAAACTGGATTCGCAAAAAACAACAAGAGACCTACGTACATATAGATGACAAGTGGAAGGGCTGCGACTTCCAATACCCGGGATGGGAGTAGAGTTTAGAGGTTGGAGTTTAGAGTTTAGAGGTGAAAAAGATATTGTTCATAGTAGTGGGGGCGGTGATGCTATGCAAGGTGGCAGCACAAGATATGGTGTATTTGGAGCATTGCGAGACCTTGAGTTTTGACCAAAACCGTCTGCCGGACGCACAACTGCTGAAGGGTGATGTGCGTTTCCGTCATGCCGATGCACTCATGTACTGCGACTCCGCCTATTTCTACGAAAAGACCAATTCATTTGATGCCTTCGGGCATGTGCGATTTGTGCAGGGCGACACGTTGCGGGGCTTTGGCGATGTGCTGTATTACGACGGAAATACCAAGTTGGCACGCCTTCGCCACCATGTGCGACTGGAACACAAAACCACCGTGCTGACAACGGACAGTTTGAACTATAACCGTGTTCAAAACCTTGCTTACTACTTCACGGGAGGCGAGATAGTAGATGATGTGAACAGTTTGACCTCGCGGTGGGGATCGTACTGCCCGTCCGATAACCGAGCCGTCTTCCGCACAAGCGTACACCTGCAAAATGAGTCGTTTACGTTAGATGCCGACACGCTGGTCTATAACACCAAAACGAACGTGGCTACATTGGTGTGCCCCACGACCATCGTTTATCAGGACGAAACGACTATCCTGTCTTCGGACGGTTGGTACAACACCGCCACCGAACGCAGTATGCTGCTGCAACGGAGTCAAGTGCTGCATAACGACGGCAAACAACTGACAGGCGACACTATTTATTACGACAAAAAGAAGGGTATCGGTAATGTGTTTGGCCACATGGAGATGAAGGACACGGTGCAGCACCTGACATTGCTTGGTAACTACGGCATCATGTACGAAAAGGAAAAAGCCGGTTTTGCCACCGACAGCGCATATATGATAGATTGGTCACAGGAGAACAAGACCTACGTTCACGCGGATACCCTGTTTACGGAAGAAGTGCCTTTTGTCGCTACCGTCGTGACAGACGGCGACACGACGGAGGTGGATTCGCTCTACCGGCAAGTGCGGGCTTTCTTCCACGTACGCGCTTACAACGAGGAATATCAGTTTGTGTGTGACTCGATGGTGTACTGCGGTAAAGACTCCGTAGCCACGATGTACCATGAACCGGTGCTGTGGAGCGACCAAAATCAGATCTCGGCGGACACCATTTTTATCTACCTCAAGGACGGTACGGTCGATTATGCCCACGGAGTAGGGTCCGCCTTCGGCATCAAGCGCGAGGGCGAGGAGGAATATGACCAAATGTCGGGCAATGACATGAAGGCCTACGTGCGCGACGGTGAGATGAAAGAGGTGATAGTAAGTGGTAATGCGGAAACGGTGTTCTACCCCCGTGAGGAGGACAGCACCTACGTGGGCGTGAATAAGTCGCAGAGCAGTTATGTACACATGTACTTGGAAAACAATAAGATACACCATGTTGTCTTTACGACGGAAACAACAGGTACGCTCTACCCGCTAAATCAAATAGAGGTGCAGGACACCCGTTTGGTGGGCTTCTTCTGGGCCGAACAGGAACGCCCCGTGAGTCCGTACAGCATCTTTATCACGCCTGAACGTACGCCGCGTCCCGTCCAAAAAGCCCTGTCCGCCACAGAGGAAGAGGAGGAAGAAGAGTCGGTGGCTCCCAAAGAAAAACGTAATAAACGAAAGAAAGAGATATGAAACATCGCATTGTAATTATTTTGGGTTGTTTGGCATGTGCCATAGTCGGGCGTGCCGAAGTGACGCACTCGGTGGGTTTGCAAGTCGGTTTTGAACGACAGTTGCACTGGTTGAACAACCCCGAGATGCTGAATGCCGACAAGACGCATTTGGACAAGACACCCTTGAACGGTTTGAAGTTGGGTTTTGCCTACGAGGCCGTTTTTGTGAAGGGCTTTGGATTATACACCGGTCTGAACTACGCCTTTACGGCACATAACAGTCCGTGGGAGACATACGCTTTTACGCCGGACGGCAAGCCCGACCAGTTCAAGCATTGGGACTACCGCAGCAAGGCCGAGGCCCATACGCTGGACTTGAATTTGGAGTTGGAGTATAAGTTCGAGATAGCCGGCAATACCTATTTGGCACTCTATACCGGCCCGGACGTGCAGTGGATAGCCAAGTATGCCGCCAGTGACTTCTTGCGTGACCACCAAAGTCAGGAGGAACAGGAAATACACACCCTCGTGAAAGGATATAACACCAGCGAGATGGCAGACTATTATCGCCGTTGGAGCGTAGCGTGGGGTGTGGGTCTGGCCTTCCAATTTGACCGCTACTTCATTCGCGGTGGATATAACTTCGGTTTGGTTAATCCGTATAAATACGGCACGTATGGTGAGATGGGTTATATGCGTCCGGCACCGTATAACTTGGAGATAGACCAAACGTTGACCCGTGGGCGATTGGACTACTGGAACATTAAAATAGGTGTTTTTCTCTGGCAATCCGATAAATAAAATATGATACCTCCCGAAACGATAGATCGAGTCTTCTCCGCTGCCAAGATTGAGGAAGTAGTGGGGGATTATGTGTCGTTGAAAAAACGTGGCGCTAACCTGATAGGTTTGTGCCCTTTCCACGACGAAAAGACGGGCTCGTTTACGGTATCGCCCAGCAAAGGTATTTATAAATGCTTCGGCTGCGGCAAGTCCGGTCATGCGGTAGGTTTTATCATGGAAATAGAGCAATGCTCGTATGTGGAGGCCGTTAAGACCATCGCCAAAAAGTACGGCATTGTGATAGAGGAGCGCGAACTGAGCAAAGAGGAACAACAGGTGCATGATGACCGCGAGTCGATGTTCGTGGTAAATGAGTGGAGCAATAAATGGTTCCAAAACCAGTTGTGGGAAACGCCGGAGGGCAAGGCCATCGGTTTGAGTTATCTGCGTGAACGCGGACTGAGAGACGATACGATACATAAGTTTAATATCGGTTACTCACCCGATAGAAGCATTCTGTACAAGGAGGCCATTCGGCAAGGTTTTGCGGAGAAATACCTCGTCAACGACCCGGACAATGAGCCCCATTGGGGTACGGGTGTGTGCATAAAGAGTTCAGACGGGGAACTATATGACCGTTTCCACTCGCGTGTTATCTTCCCCTTCTTCAGCGCGTCCGGCAAGGTGATAGGTTTTGCAGGGCGTATCATGAAGAAGAACGACAAGGTGGGCAAGTATGTCAATTCGCCTACTTCACCGGTGTTTGAAAAGCACGACTGCCTTTACGGACTTTTCCAAGCCAAGCAGCATATCGTTCGCCTGAATCGTTGCTACTTGGTGGAGGGGCAAATGGACGTAATATCGATGTACCAAGCCGGCATACAGAATGTGGTGTCCAGCGGAGGAACGTCCCTGACCAAGCCACAAATTCGGCTTATTCACCGCTTCACCGACAATATCACCGTACTGTATGACGGCGATAAGGCAGGTATCAAGGCGGCGCTACGTGGAATCGATATGATTTTGGAGGAAGGCATTCACGTAAAAGTGGTGTTGCTGCCGGAGGGCGAGGACCCCGATTCATTTGCCCGCAGCCATACAGCGGAGGAGTTTACTCGCTTTATTCAAGATAATCAGACGGATTTTATTCGATTTAAGACGCAGTTGTTGCGCGAAGAGGCAGGAAGTGACCCTGCGAGCAGAAGTGAACTTATTAAATCGGTGGTGGAGAGTATTTCTCTTATCTCAGATGCCATTACCCGACAGGTCTATTTGAAAGACTGCTCCGTATTGTTGGATATTCAGGAGTCACTTCTGTCACGGGAAGTAAGTCGATTAAGACGTAAAAAATATGCCGGTGAATCAGCGGCACCGGTGGAAACGGAAAAGGAAGAAGAGGAGAAGCCCATTCAAAACGAGCCGGTCCAACCGCAACCGTCTGCATCGTTCTTTGATACCAATATTTTGAATATCTTGCAGGTGATTGTTCGGCATGGCGAAAAGGTGCTGTTTGTCAATGAAGATGGGGGAAAAACATTGGTGGGTGAGTATATCATTTCCGAAATGCAAACCGATGGCATTCAACCGCGCCTTTTGTTGCACCAACAAATGATAGACGAATACACGGCACACTACCAAGAGCCCAATTTTGTGGCATCGACGTTCTTTATGCGCCACAGCAATAGTGCTATCAGTCAGTTGGCAATCGACTTGATGGCAGATAAGTATCAGTTGAGCAAAGGGGTGACCGATACAGAAATGAACGATATGCCGTCGTTGGTGTATCGCCTATTGTTAGAACTCAAATACACCGTGGTGAACGAGCGCATAGACGAGATGCAAATCAGTTTGACCAAGGCACAGGAGGCCAATGATTGGGGTACGATTACCAAACTGCTGCGTGAACAACCGATGTTAATAGAGATTCGTTCGCAAATATGCAAAGCGTTGGGAAACAGGGTAATAGCGATGTAATATGTTGTTTGACACGATAATATATGGTCCTATTCATTCGCGCCGTTTGGGCGTGTCGTTGGGCATTAATCTGATGCCGACCGACCATAAGATATGCACGTTTGATTGCGTCTATTGCGAATGTGGGTTCAACAGCGCATGTGCTCAGCCGCACTTGCCCACGTATGACGAATATATGGTGGCGCTGAAAAAAGGTTTGGCGCAAATGACTGTATCACCTGATGTGTTGACTTTTTCTGGGAACGGAGAACCTACTTTACACCCTGATTTCCTGCGTATTATGCAGGGGACGTGTGCTTTGCGCGATGCCTTGTGTCCCTCTGCCAAAATCAGTGTGCTGAGCAATTCAACCCAGTTGGCGCGTGAAGATGTGCGACAGGCATTGCTGCTGGCCGACAATCGTATTCTTAAGTTAGACAGTGCCATTGACGCTACGATGCGCCTGATTGACCAACCGGTTAATGAGGAACTGACGGTGGCGCAAATCAAACAGATGTTATTGGGTTGGAAGGGCGATTTTATCTTGCAAACCTGTTTCCTGCGGGGACATTACAAGGGCCAAACCATTGACAATACCACGCCTGAGGAACGACAAGCATGGTATCAAATGGTGCGCGACTTGCACCCCAAGCAGGTAATGATATACGTAATCGACCGCGCCACACCCGTGCCCACGTTGGAAAAAATATCACGCATCGAAATGGAACAAATAGCCGAACCGCTTCGTCAGGAAGGGTTCGATGTACAGATATCTGCATAAACTAATTTAATTGTTATGTTAACTGAAACAAATCCTTACAAAGTCTTTGCCGGAAGCAAAGGAGAAGCATTGGCACTGCGAGTTTGCCAACATTTAGGTTGCCCACTTGGCAAATTAAACATTGCGCGTTTTGCCGATGGTGAGTTTGCTGTGTCATTTGAAGAGTCCGTTCGTGGTCAGTCTGTTTATTTGGTACAATCCACTTGCCCGAACAGTGATAACTTGTTGGAACTGCTGCTGATGATAGATGCCGCCAAGCGTGCCAGTGCGTACAAGGTAATCGCCGTGGTGCCGTATTTTGGTTGGGCACGTCAGGACCGTAAAGATAAACCGCGTGTGTCTATCGGGGCCAAGTTGGTAGCCAATATGCTGCAAACAGCCGGCGCAGACCGTGTGATAACGGTTGATTTGCACGCCGACCAGATTCAGGGATTCTTCGATATACCCGTTGACCACCTGTATGGCGCTAATGTGCTGGCCAAGTATGTAGCGGATCTCCGTCTGAAGAACCTGATTGTGGCATCACCGGATGTGGGCGGTAGTAAGCGTGCTGCGGCTTTCTGCAAGAAAATGCACGACTTAATCGACCAAGAAGTGCCGATGGTGATTTGCTATAAGCACCGTCCTGATTTCAACCAAGTGGGCGAAATGCGCGTTTTGGGTGATGTGAAAGACAAAGATGTGGTCATCGTGGACGACATGGCAGATACGGCAGGTACACTCTGCAAAGCCGCCGAGGTGATGAAAGAGTGTGGCGCACATTCGGTTCGTGCCGTAGTGGCACACGGTATTATGTCCGGCAATGCAGCTTCCAATATTGCCAATAGCGCTTTGGAAGAATTAGTCTTTACGGATAGTATTCCTTTTGATGAAACGCGTTGCTCCAAGGTAAAAGTGGTGAGCATAGCTGACCCCATTGCCGAGACTATTTTGGCTATTCAGGAGCACCGTAGCGTGAGTGAACTTAATATACACTAAGATGAAACATACTCTGTCTGTCTTTACGTTGGTGTGTCTATTGGGTTTGACCGCTTGTGGTAAGCAGTCAAGCACGACGGCGGTTACACGTCCGGATTTTGTGGCGGACTCGGCCTATCGCTATGTGGCTGAACAGGTGCATTTTGGTCCGCGTGTCCCGGGTTCGGAGGCGCATACGCGCTGTGTTGCTTATTTAGTACATCGCTTGCGCAGTTTCGATGCGGAGGTGACTTTGCAGCAAGGGACCAAAATCAACTATGCCGGCCAACCACAACCTATTTATAATATCATCGCTCACTTCCCGGGCGATAGTTCGGCAGAAGCGATACTGCTGTGTGCCCACTATGACTCGCGTCCGTGGTGCGATGAGGAAGAAGTGTATGAAGAGCGTTTTCAAGGTGTGCCGGCAGCCAATGACGGTGCCAGCGGAGTGGGAGTGCTGTTGGAGGTAGCCCGTCAGATAGGTCTCAAACGGCAGGAAAGCAAAGGGCATACTCCCATCGACATTGTTTTCTTTGACTGTGAGGACATGGGTACACCCTCTTTCTACACCGGTATGCAACGCGAGAACACGTGGTGCTTGGGTTCGCAACTGTGGGCGGAGGAGTTTGCCTATAGCAGCAACCAACAGGTGTCGGACAAGTACGAGTATGGTATATTGCTCGACATGGTAGGTGCTGCAAATGCTACCTTCCCGAAGGAGTATTATTCTATGCAGGGTGCCGGCAACTATGTAGAAAAAATCTGGCGGCAGGCCAATCGCTTGGGGCACGGCAAGTATTTCTCGTCGGCTATGAGTTATCCCATTATCGACGATCATTACTACATCAGCAGTATAGCCGGTATCCCGTGTGTTGATATCATTCACTATGACGCCGCGGGAAATACGGGCTTCCCCTATTGGTGGCATACCGCACAAGATAATATGCGTATTATAGATAAAAACACCCTTAAAGCTGTGGGTGAAACAGTTCTATCATGTCTGAATTATTAGTTATCAACAATCTACATGCTTCTATTCAGGGCAAGGAAATCTTACGTGGGGTCAACCTCACTATCCGTGCCGGAGAAGTGCATGCTATCATGGGTCCGAACGGTGCCGGTAAATCGACTTTGAGTGCGGTGTTGACCGGCAATCCGCAATATGAAGTAACTGCCGGTGAGGTGTGGCTCAAGGGGAAGAACCTCTTAGAAATGCCGCCGGAGCAACGGGCACGCGAAGGTGTGTTCCTTAGTTTTCAATATCCGGTGGAGATACCCGGTGTGTCGATGGTCAATTTTATGCGTACTGCCGTGAACGAAAAACGCAAGTATGAGGGCAAAGAACCCTTGTCTGCTACGGCGTTTCTCAAACTTATGCGCGAGAAAAAACAACTGCTTGAGATGGCCGATAAACTGAATAATCGTTCCGTTAATGAGGGCTTTTCCGGCGGAGAGAAGAAAAAGAACGAGATTTTTCAGATGGCAATGTTGGAGCCCTGTCTGCGCATCTTGGACGAAACCGATTCGGGCTTGGACATAGATGCTTTGCGAATCGTGGCGGAGGGCGTTAATCGTCTCAAAACACCTGACAATGCCTCGATTGTGATTACCCACTACCAGCGTCTGTTGGACTATATCGTGCCGGACTATGTGCATGTGTTGGCCAACGGTCAGATTGTGAAAACGGGTGGTAAAGAACTGGCACTCGAATTGGAGGAAAAAGGTTATGCTGACTTTGAATAAGGGCGAACGGCAGGAATTGGTTTTTATCAACGAACCCCAACTCGATTTGCATATTCAGCAGCAGGAGGGCTCGTCTTTGCGTGTAATCGTTATCAATTCTCAATTCTCAATTCTCAATTCCATTGAGGTGCACCACGTCGGCACCGGTTGTCATACGGAGATTTATGCGCTGGCGTACCTAAAGAATAAGGAGAGCGTGCGCACGCATACGCACGTGCATCACGATGTGGGCGGAGGTACCAGCAAACAGGTGATTAAGTTCGTGTTGGACGATGAGGCACAGGGTGAGTTCTTGGGCGAACTGAAAATCTTGCCGAACGCTCAACAGGTGCAGGCCGAGCAGACCAACCGTAACCTCCTTCTAAGCGAAAAAGCCACTATGCGCACCCGACCGCAGCTGGAGATTTATGCCGACGATGTGAAAGCCAGTCATGGTGCCACCACCGGCCAATTGGACGAGTCGGCCCTGTTCTATATGCAGCAGCGCGGCATAGACGCGCCTACGGCACGGCGTATGCTCATTCAGGCGTTTATGCAGGACATTGCGGAACAAATATCCGATGAGGGAAAACGAAATCAGTTATTGCAAACGATTGATGGTGTAGTCGAGTAGGTGCAATAAACTGCTTTTGCTATCGCAGTCGTGGAAGATAGACAGTGCTTCCACGGCTTTTTCTTTGTGCATCTGCATTTGGCGGTAGGCATATCGTATGCCGTCATAGCGCATGACAAAGGTCTTTAATTCCTGCTCTGCTTGGAAAACATCGATATGTGGGGCTTGGTGACAAAGGTCCTCAGCCAGTTGGCGAATGGTCTGTTGCTCGTCCGGTGTGGCGCGTTGCAGGGCAATCAATAGGGGGAGAGTGGCTTTGCCGTCACGAATGTCACCCATGGTGGGCTTGCCTATCTCGTCTGAATCGGAGTAATCTAATATATCATCCTTCATCTGAAAGCACATACCCAAATGGTGCCCAAATTCGCGTAAAGCAGTGGCTTGGCGCATCGTGGCACCCGATGATTCGGCGCCGGCTTCCAGACAGGCAGCAAACAGGCACGCCGTCTTTTGCTCAATCACGCGGTAGTACTGCTCTTCGGTAATCCACATCGTCGAGTTGGCATGAAGCTGCATCAACTCGCCCGAGGACAGTGCCGCGCTCATCTCTGCCACGATGTTAAGGATACGCGCGCTGCGTACTTGCACGATCAGTTGCATTACGCGTGCCAATAGGTAGTCGCCCACGAGGATAGCCACCTTGTTGGTCCACTTGATATGCACGGCCTCGTGCCCACGCCGCAACGGACTGGAATCCACCACGTCGTCGTGTACCAGCGATGCCGTATGCAGTAACTCTAACGCCACTGCCGTGTCCGTCGTCTTGTCGGTGATACCCCTGCACAATTGGGCGGCCAGCAGCACCAATTGCGGACGCAATTGTTTGCCTCGCTTGGACAGCAGATAGTGTAAAACTTCCTTCAAAATAGGTTGGTCGCTTTGCAGTGTCTGCTCAAATTGACGCTCAAACTGGCGAAAAGCGTGCTCGACAGGATGTAATATGGCTGCTTCGTTTGTCATTTTTACCAAATCGGGTGCAAAGATACAACTTTTTTTTGATGTGTGCAAATTGTGTCAATTTTTACACATAATTATAGTTAGTTTTTTGTAATTTTGCACTCGTTAAACTATGTATGCATAGTTAGTGTCGCATTTTTTACTTAAAATAAACAATATGAAAGAGTTTTTGGATAAAGATTTTTTGCTCCAAACGGATACCGCTAAGGAGTTGTACCACGAACATGCTGAGAAAATGCCTATTATCGATTACCACTGCCATTTGATTCCGCAGATGGTGGCAGAGAATAAGCGTTTTGATTCGATTGCTCAGATTTGGTTAATGGGTGACCACTACAAGTGGCGTGCTATGCGTAGCAACGGTGTAGATGAGCGCTTCTGCACAGGTAAGGACACTACCGACTGGGAGAAATTTGAAAAGTGGGCAGAGACCGTGCCTTATACTTTCCGTAACCCCCTCTACCATTGGACGCACCTTGAGCTCAAAACAGCGTTTGGTATAGATAAACGCCTCAATCCTGAGACGGCTAAGGAAATCTACGAGGAGTGCAATCGCCAAATTGCTTCCGACCCCAAGTTCTGCCCGCAGGGCATGATGGCGCACTATAATGTCAAAGTGGTTTGCACTACCGACGACCCTGCTGATACCCTTGAGTGGCACAAGATGGTGGCAGCGCAGAAAGATGCCAAAACACGCATGATTCCTGCTTGGCGTCCCGATGCAGCTATGAATATCGAAGCCGCTTCGTGGAAGGGTTACATCGACAAACTGCAATCCGTCAGCGGGGTGGCTATCGTGGACTTCACTTCGCTCAACGAGGCCCTGCAGAAGCGTCACGACTTCTTTGCTTCGATGGGCTGCAAACTCTCTGACCACGGTATAGAGGAGTTCTACGACGAGCCCTATACTGATGCCGAGGTAAACGAAATCATGAAAAAAGCCCTTGCCGGCAAGGAACTCACCTTGCTTGAGATTCGCAAGTATAAACATGCGTACCTGTTCAGCCAAGCCAAGATGGACTATGCTGCCGGTTGGACGCAGCAGTACCACTATGGTGCTATTCGTAACAACAATACCAAGATGTTCTACGCCCTCGGTGCCGATACCGGTTTTGACTCCATCGGTGAGTTCACCACAGCCAAAGCCATGAGCCACTTCTTGGACGAACTCAATATGCAGAACAGTTTGGCAAAGACTATTCTTTACTGCCTCAACCCGTCTGCTAACGAAGTGATTGCCACTATGTTGGGTAACTTCCAAGACGGCTCGGTTGCCGGTAAGATTCAGTTCGGTTCCGGCTGGTGGTTCCTCGACCAAAAGGACGGCATGGAAAAGCAAATGATGGCGCTCAGTAACCTCGGTCTGCTCTCTCGTTTTGTGGGTATGCTGACCGACAGTCGCTCCTTCCTGAGTTATCCGCGTCACGAGTATTTCCGCCGCACCTTGTGCAATATATTGGGCAACGACATCGAAAACGGCATGATTCCTTACACTGGCTACGAAAAGCAGCGTATGCAACAGATGGTGGAGGATATCTGCTATAATAATGCAAATAATTATTTCAATTTTTAAGCAACAAAACGTAGAGATATATGGCAAAAATTGTTACTTTGGGCGAATTGATGCTTCGCCTGTCTCCAAACGGTAACGACCGTTTTATTCAAACAGAAATCTTTCGTATCATCCCGGGTGGTGGCGAAGCCAATGTGGCTATTTCGTGCGCCAACTACGGGCATGAAGCGTATTTCGTAAGCAAACTGCCTAAGCACGAGATTGGTCAGATTGCCCTGAATGCGATGCGTCGCTATGGTGTTAATACGGACTTTATTGCCCGTGGCGGTGACCGTGTAGGTCTGTACTATGCTGAAACGGGTGCTTCGATGCGCCCCAGCAAGGTCATCTACGACCGCGCTCATAGCGCTATTGCAGAGGCCGACCCTGCCGATTTTGATTTCGATGCTATTATGCAGGGGGCACAGTGGTTCCACTGGAGCGGTATCACACCGGCTATCTCTGACAAAGCGGCTGAACTCACACGCCTCGCTTGCGAAGCGGCCAAACGCCACGGCGTCACCGTCAGCGTGGACCTCAACTTCCGCAAGAAACTGTGGACGTCCGAAAAGGCCATCAGCGTCATGCGCCCCTTGATGAAATATGTCGATGTGTGCATCGGCAATGAGGAAGATGCAGAGCTCTGCCTTGGCTTCAAGCCCGATGCCGATGTCGAGGGTGGCCAAACCAATGCCGAGGGCTACAAAGGCATCTTCGAGCAGATGATGAAGGAGTTCGGGTTCAAGTATGTCGTTTCTACGCTGCGTGAGAGTTATTCCGCTACCTTCAACGGCTGGAAAGCCATGATTTACGACGGCAAGGAGTTCTATCAGTCCAAACGCTACGAGATCAATCCTATCATCGACCGCGTCGGTGGTGGCGACTCGTTCTCAGGCGGTCTCATTCATGGTCTGCTGACCAAGAAAACACAAGGTGAAGCATTGGAGTTCGCTGTGGCTGCCAGTGCGCTCAAGCATACGATTAACGGAGACTTTAACCTCGTTTCCGTTGACGAAGTTGAATCTTTAGCAGGAGGAAATGCAAATGGCCGTGTTCAGCGATAAATGCAAGGGGCAAATGGTGCCCGTCTTCTATCATGCAGATTATGCTATCTGCGAGAACGTATTAAAGGCCTGCTACGCAGGTGGTGTACGTATGTTCGAGTTCACCAATCGCGGTGAGGCAGCGTATGACAACTTTGTTAAGATGCAAGCACTCGCCAAGGCGCAAATGCCTGATATGCAGATTGGTGTGGGCTCGGTGGTTCGTGGCGAAGATGCCAAGCGCTTCATTGAGGCAGGGGCTGCGTTCATCGTCGGACCGTGTTTCTCGCAACCCGTGCTGGAGGTCTGCCAACAGATGGCGATACCTTATATTCCGGGCTGTGGCACCGTTACGGAAATCTTCAACGCCCAGCAGGCCGGCTGTGAAGTAACCAAACTCTTCCCGGGTGATGTGTACGGACCGAATATGGTAAAGGACTTGATGGCACCGATGCCTTGGTCTAAAGTCATGGTTACCGGCGGCGTGGCTCCTGAGAAAGAGAATCTGGAAAAATGGTTCAAAGCAGGTGCATTGTGTGTCGGAATGGGTTCCAAACTCTTCCCCAAGGAGGTACTTGCTGCGCAGGATTGGACCTACGTAACCAACAAGTGCAAAGAATGCTTTGAAATTATCTCTAAACTCTAATCTGTAGCGAGCTCTGCTCGCGTCCTCTAAACTCTAATCTCTAAACTCTAATCTCTAAACTCTAAACTCTACAAAAATGACTACTCAACAAAAACTCATGACCAACTGGCGTTGGTGGTTGTGTTCGCTGCTGTTCGTCGCCACTACGGTCAATTACTTAGACCGTCAGGTTCTCTCCCTCACCTACGAGGAATTTATTAAACCGATGTTCCATTGGACCGATGCCGATTACGGTACGATTACCGGTTTCTTCTCTATTTTCTATGCCATCGCTTGCCTCTTTGCCGGTAAGTTCGTGGACTGGATGGGAACGAAAAAGGGATACATCATCGCCATCTTCGTGTGGTCTTTTGGTGCTTGCTTGCACGCCGTATGCGGTTGGGCTACCATGCACTTGGAGGGCTTTGCCAATATGGACGCTATGCGTGCTGTCGATGCCGGCAGCAATGCCGCTTTGGCGGTCGCTACCACCGGTGTGTATCTCTTCCTGCTCTGCCGTGGTATATTGGCGCTTGGTGAGGCAGGTAACTTCCCCGCTGCCATCAAGGTCACCGCTGAGTATTTCCCCAAGAAAGACCGTGCTTTTGCTACGTCCCTCTTCAATGCCGGTGCTTCTGTCGGAGCCCTCGCTGCTCCTTTGTGCATTCCGCCATTGGCGAAGGCGTATGGCTGGGAAATGGCGTTCATCATCATCGGTGCCCTTGGCTTTATTTGGATTTTCTTCTGGCAATTCATGTACGATAAACCCGAATTGAGCAAGCACGTCAACGAGGCCGAACTTCAATACATTCATCAGGACGACGAGCAAACGCAGGTCGTTAATGCCCGCGAGGAAAAATCTATCTCCCTCTTTCAGGCACTCAAGTATAAACAGACATGGTCCTTCATTGCCGGTAAGTTCTTCACCGATGGTGTTTGGTGGTTCTTCCTTTTCTGGGCACCGTCCTACTTCCAAAACCAGTTTGGCTACAAGGCATCTTCCGGCACCGGTATGGCGCTTATCTTCACGCTCTATGCCATCGTTACCGTTATCTCTATCTTCGGTGGCTATCTGCCTAAGGTCTTTGTCGAAAAACGCGGTATGGAACCCTATTCGGGACGTATGCGCGCTATGCTGTTGTTTGCTTTCTTCCCCGTTGCTGCCCTCTTGGCACAACCCTTGGGTATCCACTTCAATAGCGCTTGGTGGCCCGCTATCCTCATCGGTTTGGCTGGTGCCGGACATCAGGCATGGTCCGCTAACCTCTTCTCCACCGTGGGAGATATGTTCCCCAAATCCACCATTGCCACCATCACCGGTATAGGCGCTATGGCCGGCGGTGTAGGTAGTTTGATTATACAGAAGGCAGCAGGTGCGTTATTCACCTACTCGGAAACAGCCGGAGAAGCGTTCTCTTTCTTGGGCTTTACGGGTAAACCTGCGGGGTACTTTATTATGTTCTGTTTCTGTGGTGTGGCGTATGTCATTGCGTGGAGCATCATGAAGGCGCTCGTGCCGCAACATAAACCTATCGTATTAGATTAATCAGCACCAGAGCAGTCATTGCTTCCACTATAGGGACGGCGCGAACGGCTATACAGCTATCGTGCCGTCCTTTGTATAACTGACCTATCGTGGCGGCCGGCTTAAAGGCGCAGCGGAACACAATCGGCAAACCGTTGCTGATACCGCCCTCTATGCCGCCGGAGGCAACACAGGGCACTTCGTCCAAGTGATACAGTTCGCTCCCGCGTTTCGATAAGTCAAATCCCGTTCCGTATTCAAATCCTTTGCAACCGTTGATGCTCAGCATGGCGGCGGCAAGGTGACTCTGCAACTTGTCAAAGATGGGTTCGCCTACGCCTGCCGGTACACCGTCTATACGGCACTCTACGATGCCGCCTATGCTGTCGCCGGCTGCTACACCGGCCGGACCTGTCTCTATCAGTTGGGCGTGTATCGTGATACCGCTTTGCTGCAACTCCTGTTGGGCAATCGTTCCGGCTACCACGCGCGAAGCCGTCTCTCTCGCACTCGCTCTGCCGCCTCCACGCCAGTCACGGATGCCGTATTTGACTTGATACGTGTAGTCGGCATGTCCCGGACGGTAATGCGTCTTCATCCATTCGTAGTCCTCGCTGCGCGCGTCCGTGTTGCGAATGATAAAGGCAATCGGTGTGCCCAACGTCACGCCGTCCAATACGCCGCTCAGCCACTCCACCTCGTCCGGCTCGCGCACGGCACGGGGCGAAACACCTTCCTGTCCGCGACCGCTACGGCGGACCAATGCGTCACGGATCATGTCTATGTCTATCCGTATGCCGGCTGGCACACCGTCCAGCACACCGCCTACGGCTCTGCCGTGCGACTCTCCAAAACTCGTAAACGTCCAATATTCACCGAAACTGTTCATATCTGACCATAAATCCTGTTCGTATCTGACTATAAATCCTGTGCAAAGGTACTAAGATTTTTTGACATACGCAAATTTTTCTTACTTTTATTGCAGTCCTTAAGAAAAGTAAGTTGCCTTGGGTATACGAACGATATACGAACGATATACGGACGGTGGACGGAGGGCAATTTAACGATTTTTTAACCCAAATATGTTGCAAAATCTTAAAAATCGTAAGTTTTCTACCCCAAAAATTTGCAAATGTCATAAATATGTTGTACCTTTGCACCCTAATCAAAAGCTCACGTAGGGTTAGAGGGTGGGAGGATACGGCTCTGCCGGTCACACCCATCGGGGGTAGAGAAGCGTCTCTTGATATCCCTCCTACATGGGTTTTGTGACATACATAAAAGGCATATTTGTGCTTTGTTTTGGCTCATCAGAATCTGGTAAATTCATAAAATTCCGAAACAAGGAAAACAAAGATGCCCTCGGGATATGCGTCATATTCCGTGCGTACTATATATTATGGTACGCGCGCGTGCATATTCGGCGTGGGCTTCAATGTTGTTTGTTTGGAATTGCAGGCGATACCAGAGCCCTGATGAGCGAGACAGCAATAGTGCAGTCCCGCTTTTTTTGTGTGTCAGGGCGTGTAATTTAATCTATTGAAAACCAAGAAAAACCAAACAATATGTCAAAACTATTAGAAATCTTTATTCCATCTTTGCGGCATCGCAGGTCGCATGAGGACTATTTGCACCAGTGTGAACGGTATTATTACAAACAGCAAGGGGAAAATGAGCAAGACGAAGCAACCAATTAAATTTTTATATATACAAAACAGACAGAACAATTAAAACAATCAAACAAAACAATTAACTTTATTATTAACAAACAATTTTTTACATTATGAGAAAATTATTTATTAACTTCGTGCTACTCGCAGCAGCGCTGCTGGTCGGCACAAACGCGTGGGCGTACACCGGAACCGGTACAGAAAGCGACCCGTATCTCGTTAGCACAGCATCCGATTTGAGTAACCTAGTTCGTTATAACGGAGGTCACATCAAATTAATATCGGACATAACTTATTCCAACTATATGCAAGTAGGAGAACCTACTACACTCGACCTAGATATTTATACGATTACGTTCGAAAAAATAAATAGTTATGGATTTTATGTGTATGCAAATTTCACGATTAATGCTTCCTTTAACGATAAGACGGGGCATTATGGTTCAATTTATAATACAGCATTAGGTGTAGGAGCGAGTTTTTCTACTATCTATGTAGACGATGCTAGTGCCACAGTTACGATTAATAGTGGCTATATTCGTTCTAATGGCGCTCCTGCAATCACCGTAAATAATGGAAGCTATGGAGCAGGTAACTTAGTTTTAGGAACTCATGCGTCTGTTGAAAGTGATAATAATGTTAATGATATTAGTGCATCTGCAACTTCTATAACATTTAATGGTAATTTTGACGACTTGCATGTATCTATAGGAAAGAATAATACAAAGATTAATAATACTGGTTCGCTTACTAACGTTAGATGGTTAGATACAAAGTTGAATTGTGTTTATAATAATACCGGAACAATGACATTTGCAGAAGAAAGTTCCATCCGTCAAACGACATTTGATACTTATTTTACGGACGCAAATTTAGCACAAGGAAGATATAAAGAAGTAAATGGTAATAATTATGATATTAAGCGCGTTGTTGCAAAAGTAGGTGATGTGAATTATAATGATCTCAAAACGGCCTTACGAAATTCTTCTGAGGATTCACCTGCTGTCCTTCAAGCATCAATTTCTTTGAGTAATAGTATTGAAATATTCGATTTTCCCGATGTCCCCTGTTTGGATTTAAATGGAAACACAATTACATCAAGCACAAATTATGTATTTTCAATTCGTACACAAGGTTTAATTGTGGAGGATAATAGTGCGGAACATACTGGAAGTATCAATCATACAGGTTCTTCTTGTATATTTAATGCTGACAATTTGGTAGACCCAAGTATTTTGCATATAAAAGGTGGAACATTTAACACGACTGCAACAGGAACTTCGGGAGGAGCTATTATTTTATCGAGCGTAAATCCAACGTCCTCGATTATTGCGACAATAGAAGGAGAACATACAACCATTAATTGCTCCAATGGCGGTTTTGGAATAGGAATGTTTAGTAATGTTGAAGTAAATGTCAAAGGTGGCGTTATTAATACAGCTAATAATTTCTGCATTGCCAACAATGGCAGTGATGTTGTTGCGTCATATTTAAACATAAGCGGAGGAACAATGACCTCTACTCAAGGTTGTGCTATTTATTGGCCAGGAAGTGGTACTGTTAATATCTCCGGGGAAAATACTGTTATCAGCGGCGCTGAAACTGCTGTTGAAATCCGTGCAGGTGAACTCAATATCAATGGTGGTTCACTGACAAGTACCTATGATGGCTTTGTTTGCGACCGCAATGGTAATGGTATCACAACAAAAGGTGCTGCACTTGCTATTGCACAACACACCACCAAACAACCTATCACTGTCAACATCTCTGGTGGTCATTTTAAAGGAAATTATCCTATCAGCCAATGTAACCCGCAAGAAAATGAAGCAGAATATGTTGCTTTGTTGAATATTGAAGTTACCGGTGGTTATTTCTGGGCAGACAATGGAACTTCAATTATATCACATACCGAAGACCGTCGCCTCTTCCTCAAAGGTGGTGTCTATAATCTTGATCCTGCTGCTTTCACAGTTAATGGTTACTTTAGTTTGACAAATCAACCCGAATTATATGCCGGCTCCTACGCTCAAGGGTATGTTTACAAAGTAGCTCAACAAAATATTACCGAAACAGAGACAAAGGGTACAGAGACTACCGATTGGGCACAAAATACCACTTGGACTACCGACTTAGTTCCTGACTATGCTACCAATGTAACTATAAGCAAGGACATTGTGGTTACCACTTCTGCTGAAGCAAATACTGTTACCATCAACACAGGTTCAACCCTTACTGTTAAAGATGGCGGTACACTCATCATTGGTAATGGCGGTATCGTTGGTGCAACGGAACAAACCTTCATAGTTGAAAACGGCGGTCAGGTGCTGATTGCTCCTAATGCAGAAAACGCTACTTTGAGAGGTTCTGTTGATTTATTGGCAGACCGTGCCGGTTTGAAACCCGGTGTATCCTATACCGGTCAGGGTTCTGAGATGTACTGGCAACATATTGCTATTCCTACACAAGGCGCACCCGAATCTATCACGCCAAGTGTACCAAGCAAGACATTCTTCAACACATGGGATATTATGAAGGGTTGGCAGAATGTAGGTAAGGATGCTCTCAATACGCCTTTCAAGGGCTACAACTTGGGTAACTTCCACCCCTATAGTGCCGATGGTTCTGCGTCTGTTGTTTATACCTTCGTTGGTCAATTGGTAGGCAATCAACCTGATTATATGGTCTTTGCACGCGAGGGACACTCCTTCTTCGGTAATAGTTACCTTGCACCGCTGGATGTAGCTACAATGTTTGGAACACTCTATAATCCTGAGTTGGAATATACCCTTAATATATACGATTCCCAGACAGAAATGTATCAACCCGTTAACAAGGGAACTTATGCTCTTTTAGGCATTACGGAAATTAAACCTCTGCAAGGTTTCTTTATCTATGCTCAAAATGCTACCCAAGCACAGTTGGACTACAATAGTGCAGTTTATACTGCATATCTCAACAAACACGCTGTAGGTGGTCAAACTGCTGCTCCTGCTCGTAAAGTGGCTAAAACGAACACATACGACAAGATGGCACAAATCACTATTGCAGCCACTACAGGCGAAAAGGACGCTATCTACCTGTTTGAAGATGCAAACTTCTCCGATGCAGAAGATAATGGCTTTGATGCACGCAACTTAGAGCATAGCGGTT
>JAKSNJ010000007.1 GCA_024399965.1 Paludibacteraceae bacterium | reverse complement strand
TTCTCCGATGCAGAAGATAATGGCTTTGATGCACGCAACTTAGAGCATAGCGGTTTGGATATGAGTATTGTCGGTTCTTACGCTGATCTCAGTGTATTGGCTACCGACAATCTCGAAGGTGCTGTGCTGAATATCAACACCAATAACGCTGTTGAATACACTATGACCTTCAGCCATATACAGGGTAATATGACCCTTACCGATAATGTAACGGGTGCTGTCATCGCTATGGAAGAGGGTGCTACTTACACATTCGCTGCACAACCTAATGCCCAACTCAATGGACGTTTTGCTATCAACGCAGTTAGAACAATGCCCACCAACAATGAACGCATTACTATCAATCCTGCTGCCAAGGGTGTTTACACCATGATGGGTCAGTATGTTGGTGAAACTGCTAATTGGCACGCACTGCCTGCCGGCGTATATGTAGTAGATGGCGTTAGAGTAAGTAAATAAGATTGTATCACTTAGTTGGTTTCGGGCATTGGTCCGAAGCCAACTAATTAACAAAACAACAGAAATATGAAAAAGAATTATATTGCACCTATGAGTGCATCCATTATGGTAAATCCAATTGTTATGTCCACCGGTAGTCCCGCTGCTGATTTAACTCCGAGTGGTAGTACCGAAGGAGGACCTGCTTGCGCCCCCGGACGTAAATTGTATATCTAATAATCTAAGTATAAACACTATGAAAAAAACAATTTTAGCTATCACAATGATAATCTGCTCTGTGGTGGCTGCTATGGCTGCTGCTAACACGGCGCAATTCATAGCATACGTGGCAGATGCTAACGATGCCACATGTAAAGATATGTCCATTTATTTGGAGAGCGCAGGTTACACATCTGCTTTTGATGACAAAAAGGAAGCCGATTCGCGCAAAATGGATCGTGTTGCAGGCAAACCGTATGTTTACACAATAGTAGATAGTAAAAAATGTGGTGTAACTGCTACCAACGATTTGGAGGGCACTTTTATTGTGGTTTGCACCACAGCTGCTACCCAATACACATTCTCCTTTGCAAGCGTAGATGGTCGGCAACTCTATCTCAAAGACCATATAACAAATGCTTTTACTTCTATTACAACCACCGATACCTACACATTTACTGCCGCTGCCAATAGTACGCTCGCCGACCGCTTTGAGATTACTGCTGAAGTTCCCGAAGAGTTCTACCATGACCGCGAGGTGGCTATTGACAACTGGGGTACTATCTGCTATCCTGAACTCATCACTTCTGTTGAGGGCGCTGTCGTTTACGAGATAGCCGGTCGTAGTGCAGACGCTACCCAAATAGCAGTGGTGCCTGTCGCTGTGGAAAATATGGTAATGGGCAAACCTTACCTATTCAACGCTACCGCTGATATACAAAAGTTCTTCTACAATCCTACTTCAACCGTAGCAAATCCTGTTGCCGGTGCTTGTGGTCTGACAGGTACATTTACAGCTGGTGCGATTGGCGCTGATGGTTACTACATCGTAAAGGGTCAATCTTTCAAACCTGTATTGGGTACATCTGCCGTTCTTGCTAACCGTGCCTATTTGGCAGTAACCGACATTGCTACCGAATTGACTGAATACGTGCCCACATCACCCGTTGCTGCCCGTTTCTTCTCTGTCGCTCGTGGTGCTACCACTGACGAAATGAGAATTGAGAATGGAGAAATGAGAATGGATGGCAAGTATATCATAAACGGCAAGTTCGTGATTATGAACAACAATAAGAAAATCAATGTGTTGGGTAACTAATAATAGGTAAGATTATGAAAAAGAACTATATTTCTCCTCTAATAGAGGACGTACAATTAGACCCATTGATGGTGTCTTATTTGGGCACGGAAACTGTTAGCGCTCTGACGGAAGACATAGGCGACTAATTGCTGTAACCTAATTCCGTTTTTGGATAATAAGATAGCAAAAATGCATGATTTGATGCGTTTTTGCTATCTTTTTTTAGGCGTAGAAAAGGGGGGCTTGAGAGGGTCAAATGAGTGTCGAATGACCGTCGAATGAGTGTCGACTAAAAAAATGCCTCAAAAAATTGTATCTTGGGACGCCGCCTGATGACAGATTGTTGTATATTTCGGCATTCTGCCAGTTTTGTATCTTGGGCAAGCTGCCAGACGCAAGCGTCTTTTTTTCCCCCCCCCAATGGTAGTTCGCGTCTTGCTGGGCATACGCACCTATTTGGGCACAAGACCTACGTCTTCCATTATCCGATTTTAGGTAGTTCTTTATGTGCAAGCACCGACGAACCACCAAAAATCGTATAACTATAGATTAAAAATCTATTTCGTGCCCCAATTATTTGCGTATGCCAAATTTTTGTTGTATATTTGCAGTCGTAATGAAAAATATGTTTAATTAACCTTATTTCTGTATGAGACATTTTTCTACATTGAAATTCCTATTCATCAGCGCAGTGTTGCTGTTGGCTATGCCTATCCAAGCACAGCAGACAGTAACGGGTAATGTCGTTGACGAAACAGGAGAGCCAATGATTGGCGTGAGCATCATGGTAAAGGGTACCACACAGGGTACTGTAACAGACTTTGATGGTAACTTTCAATTGGACAACTTGAGCAGCACCGATGCACTTGTATTCTCTTACGTGGGCTATGCGAATCAGGAAGTCAAAGTAGGTAATCAAACAATCATCAAGTTAGCCATGGCGGAGGATACTCAGGTCATGGACGAAGTGGTGGTGGTGGGCTACGGTCAGATGAAGAAAAACGACTTGACAGGTTCTGTATCTTCGGTAGGTACAGATGCTATTACCGCCAAGGGTGTTTCCGGAGTGGTAGAAGCCCTGCAGGGAGCTGTAGCCGGTGTGAATATCACCCAAGCTTCCGGTCGTGTCGGTGGTGGCTTTGATGTGGAGATTCGTGGTAAATCATCCACGAACTCAGATACCAAACCTATCTATGTGGTAGATGGTATTATTTGTGACAATATTGATTTCTTGAACCCCTCTGACATAGAGCGTGTCGATGTGCTGAAAGATGCTTCCTCTACTGCTATCTATGGTAGCCGTGCTACAGCAGGTGTTGTACAAGTCACCACCAAGAGTGGTACTGCCACCGGTCGTAAGGAGAGCCACCCATCCATCAGCTATGATATGTACGTTGGATTTGTTAATCCGGCACGCTTGGATATGTTCCAGTCGGCTGAGGACTTCTATAATTATCGTTTTATGAAGTTCTTGGGCTATGCCGGAGGCGCCGCTACAGCTCCCTATTCGCAGCCCGGTTACAGTATAAGTGCAGATGCTTACAAACAAATGGCCATCTACAATGACGGTTCCGATCCTACCACGGAAAAGTTTGCAGGGCAGTATCGTCTTAAACAGATGATGCAGGACGGGGGAACGACCGACTGGCTCAAATTAGTCACTCGCAATGCTTTCCAACAAAACCATTACATCTCCGTCAACGGAGCAAGTGAACATGTGGCATACCACCTCGGTGTGGGATATAACCAAGACCAAGGTATCTACGTGGGTGATGAGCAGAAACGCATTAACATGAAGGGATCTATTGATGCCAATATCAATAAGTATATCCAAGCAGGAATCAACTTCAACCTCAGTTGGTTGGGTAATGAGTATGCCAACGATGATGCCATCAAAGTGGCATACCGTATGAATCCGTTTATGCAACCGTATGATGCTGCCGGTAATGCATTGGAGAAACCGGGTGCTTACGGAGCATTAGGTAGCGTAAGTAAATATCAATTCTCTGACCAAGTATCTCCGTTGGTTTATATGCAGAACCGCACCAAAGAGCAGGAAACTTGGCGTGCGATGGGAAATATCTACTTGCAGGTTGCGCCTATCAAAGGGTTGACTATCAAGACCCTCTTTGCCCCCAACTTTGATTACGCTTCGTTGGGTCAGTTTGACGACACCAAGGTGAGTGATTACACCAAGAACGTGGCACAACGCACCCAAACCAAGAACTTCAATTACACGTGGGACAATACCATCAACTATTCCAATACCTTCAAGGACGTGCATAGCGTGAACATCATGGGCTTGTTCTCGATGCAGCACTACATGACCGACTATAACCACACGCAATATACCGGTGTGCAAGATGGCACCTTATGGTATAACGTGAACACGGGCACGTACGATGCGAGCGCGTCGAACAACTACTACACGGCCAACTCGATGGTGTCTTTCGCTATGCGTGCTAACTACTCCTATGCCGGGCGCTATATGATTACCGGTACCGTTCGTACAGACGGCTCCAGTAAATTTACCAAAGGACACCGTTGGGGCTGGTTCCCATCGGTTGCAGTAGCTTGGCGTATGAGTGAGGAGAGTTGGATGCAAAACGCAACATGGCTCACCAACCTCAAATGGCGTTTGAGTTATGGCTTGACGGGTAATAATACAGGTATAGACAACTATGCTTCGATGCAGTCGGTAGCAGGTCCTGCCTACTACGCCTTTGGTGGTTCCACGTTGGCTGCTTATTATCCCAATGCTATCGTAGATCCTAATCTGAGTTGGGAAACTTCACGTGAGTGGAACGCCGGTGTTGATTTCGGTTTTGTAAGAGATCGTGTAACGGGTACGGTAGATTTCTACAACAAGGTGTCGAAAGACTTGCTCTATTCTGTAGAGTTGCCACTGGAGGCCGGTGGACAATCGGTTGTGACAAACATCGGTTCGGTGCTGAACCGTGGTGTGGAAGTGGGACTTAAGACGGTGAATGTGGATGTGGCAGGTGTGCAATGGATTACCTCTTTCACCTTGGCTCACAATACCAACCGTGTACTGGAAATCAACGGTACAGGTGCCGACCTGCCCAATGATGGCTTGTTTATCGGGCAACCTATCAACAACGTCTATGGCTATGTTTGGGACGGCATCATCAGCGACCGCGATATGACTGTTCCTGCTGCCGCTGCCGGTAGCCCTCTCGCCAAATCGTATGCTGAAAAGGGAATCCGGGAAGGACAAACCATGAAGGAGTGCGACTATTATTACGCTTGCTACGGACAGACAGAGGGACAACCCAAAATCCAAGATATGAACCACGATGGCAAGTACGATGTCAACGACAAGAAAATCTATTCCAGTGATCCGGTTGTAACAGGAAGTTTGACTTCTACTCTGACGTGGAACGGATTGGAATTTGCTTTCCAACTATACGGCAAATATGGTCAAACAGTGGAGAGTGAGTTCTATGGCGAGTACCTTAATTATAGTGACCGTGGGCGCATGCGTATGAAAGCTGATTACTATATTCCTGCCGGCACACTGATTGACTGCGATGGTGTGAATCCGGACGGAACATATATCAATCCTAAATTCCAAGAGACCACTCACTACGGTACGTATCCCTTCCCCAACAATGCTGCTTCCAATAGTGGTTTGGGTACCAGCTTGTGGATAGATGGTGCCAGCAAGATTGTGAACACCAGTTTCTTGAAGATTAAGTACATCACCTTGGCTTATTCGTTGCCTAAGAAATACTTAGACAAGATTCACATGCAGAAGTTGCGTATCTACTGCACTGTCGAAAATCCTGCTGTGTGGACCAAATACAAGGGATTTGATCCGGAGTGGGCAGGCACCGAACTCAAAAACGATGCGCCTTCTACCATTACGGCACAAATCGGTTTGAACCTCAAATTCTAATTTAACGAAAGGAGATGACCATTATGAAAAAAACACATTATATATTTAGTTTGGTACTATTGGGCAGTATGATATTGACCGCTTGTGACAAGTATCTTACCCCTGATAATAAAACCAATGCCAATCAAACGGCAGAGAACTATTTCTCCAACGATCCTTCCTCTCTAAGCGTGTATGCTTATTCGATGATGAAAGATGTGGTGTCGGACCTCAGTTTGTATGAAGACGGTGTAGATTTGTTCCTCGCTGCTAACAAAAAAACAGCTACGGACTATGACCAATACACCTTCAATACAGAGGACGAAAAGGTGAAAAACCTATACAAAGCTTGCTACTCGGTAATTAACTACGCTAACTGCTGTATTCACTACGACAAAGACAATAAATATAACGCAGAGATGCGTTGGTTGCGTGACTACTGCTATTACGTACTGACACAGCACTTTGGTGGTGTGCCATACGTGACGACTTATATCAATGATGCCAGTCGTAACTATCCGCGTACCAACCTAATGACGCTGTACGACAATATCATTGCCGACCTGAACGCTATCAAGGACGACTCGGCACTGCCGCAAACCAGCACCGATGGTCATGTCAGCACGATGGCTTGCTACGCGCTGCTGAGCAAGGTGGCTCTGGCAGCCGGTTGGGATGCTGAGCGTGCCGGCAAAGATGGTGGTAAGTATTTTGCAGCATCTGTGGAGGCAGCCAAGCATGTACGTACGACCATGGGCGAGTTGACAATGTCGTTTGAGGAGAAGTGGAGTCCCAGCAACGAGACCAATGCCGAAGTTATCTTTGCCGTACAGTACGACCGCGCCAGTTGGAAAGGTGACACCAAAGCCAGCGGACATGGTTATCAAAACACTTTCGGTAGTTACTACGGCGACTGCACCGCTACAGGGCTCAAATACAGCAATGCCTTCCGTGCGCTGAACGCCAAGGGAGCTTACTTATGGGCATACAACGATGAACGCTGGAGCGGCACTTTCATGACAACGATGTACAACGCACATGCTGCGGCTTGGAGCACCGAAGGGTATTACGCCTACTACAACAACCCCATGGCAGATACCTTGGGCATAGCAGGGGCTTATTTCCCCGGTACTGCTACCACGGCTGATGTGAATAAATACATCTCCGACCATACTGCTCAACTGAAAAAAGGTGCCTACACCAACACACCGTATGCGATTCATCTTACCTACCCGAATATCTCCTGTTCTACGGAAGGTGGAGCCGCTAAGGCAGAGGCATATAACCTGTTTATCAATACAGGATCTCTGTCCGGTATGTTTACCGCACCGTCCTGCAAGAAGTTTGATGACCCCAACACGGACTGCATCGCACTCAGTCAGGCAAACGACTATCGCGATATCGTGCTGCTGCACCTGAGTGATATATACCTCGTGGAGGCAGAAGCTCAATTTAAGTCGGGGCAAACAGGCGACGCGCTGACACTTATCAATAAGGTACGCGCACGTGCCGGCGTGGAAGACATTGCCGACTTCGCTTCGTACCAACCGGCATGGAAAGATTTGCTGCCGTATCAGAATTATACCCTCTCGCCCATTGACTTGATTTTGGACGAGCGTGCTCGCGAACTCTTTGGCGAGGGGCATCGCTGGATGGACCTGCACCGTACGGGTAAATTGATTGAGTATAACCAAGTATTCAGTGACCTGCTCAAAGGAAAAACACCTAAGATGTATCGTCCTATCCCACAGGCAGAAATCAATGCCAATGAGGCCATCTCCGAAAACGAGCAAAACCAAGAGTGGGGTGGAACGTGGACCAATAAATAACCTTTAATCCATTACGATTATGAAGAAATTAATGTATATATTTTGTGCAGCAGCCATCGTTATGATGGCAAGCTGCAAACAAGATGAGGTGACTTACCCCAATCGTCCTGCTTCCGACGCAGCCGGACTATATGTGGGGACGTGGACTGTGGCATCGTCCGACACTACTTTTGGCGAACATGGCTATCTCTATGGCGTAGAGGGTACGTTGCAGATAAAGGACATCGAAATAGAAGATAATGACTCCACACACTACATGGGGGAAATCACTATTTATCGTGGCGAACTGCCCGGCTCTACGGACACATGGACCAAGACATCTGTTGCCAATATCGTGCATGCAGGTGAAGATATCGTCTTCAACAACGACATGAAGACCAACCCCATGGGGGCCGCCTTTGCCGGCAGAACCTTCGATGGCAAGAAAAAAGTACGTTTTGCGTGCGCTTTTGCGGACAAGATACCCGATCCTGCTCACCCGGGGAAGAAGAAAAACGCGGTGAATAGTTACGTTTTTGAAGGAGAAATACAGAAATAAACAATGAGAAGGATTTAGTCCTTCCTTGATAAACACAAATTATTAACCAATTACAAATTTTTATTATGAAAAAATTATTCTTGATCGTTGCTACTATTGCAACAAACATGGCTGTTATGGCAGACGTGGACTTTCAGTACAACCTGAAAGCAGGTGACAAACTCGCTGACGGCACCACCGAAATTAGTGCAGAGGATAAGGTTAAAGTTCCTGCCGGTGAAGTAATGGCACAAGGTACCAACTTTACGGTAAAAAACATGTATGAAGTGGAATATAAAGCCGTAGGTGTGATGGCAGATACGGCTTATAGCCACATTGACATCAACGGTACAGAGGTGGATTTCACTACCAATCGTGTACAAGGTCAAACGAACCCCGGTAAAGTAGATGGCTTAACAATGCCTAATGGTTCAGGCGCTTGCTACGAACTGGACGTAACGAAAGACGGTAAATTCATCGTGTTCGTAAAAGCTACCCGTAACAAGAGCCAATTCGTATTCGAGAATGTAACAGGTGCTGTTGGCACGTATGTTGCTACTCCTATCCAATTCCGCTACAACTTCATGTCCAACAACACCAGCGGAAAATTCTTCGGTAAAGTGGATGGCACCGATGGTTTGGCAGAGGTATTCTTCAAGGGTGACGAAGGTGGCGAATTGCACCAGGCTCCCGGTACCCCTGCCGCTATGTATGCCAACAGCGGTTATGGTATAGACGGTTGCGGTTTCATGATGTTCGATGTACTGAAAGACTACAGCCCGTATGTATTCGGTACTTGGGGTTCCAAGATGATGGCTGCCGGTTTTGCTTTCATTCCTGCAGAAGAAGTAAATGGCTTGAGCATTGTGGCTAAAGGTTCGAAGGGTGTTGGCGAAGGACTGGTAGATTACAGCGACGTTACTTTGTGGCCTGCTGCTGAAGAAGTGGTTTCTGATTTGTCGGTTGAACCTAAATACTTCAACATCACCGCTACGATGCCCGAAAAATGGATGAACGATACGGTTGCTGCTCATGGTTATGATTCCACTTCTACCACCAAGAAAAAAGTTTGGGCTTATATCTGGGTGGATGGTGAAAGTGGTACATTCTATGAGATGACAGCAAAAAAGAACGATGCCGGTGAGCAAACAGGCGTATTCACCTATACATACGCTTCTGCTGTGGCAGAGAAGATTAATGTAATCTTTGTCAATGGTAAAAACTGGGATGGTGACTCCAACCAAACAGTTGACGTAACCAATCTGGAGCCGGGTGACCACTGCTTCGTAGTGAAAGCTCAAGACAACGCTAAAGCTATCGTAGAAGGTTGCGGTACCGGTCTGGAGAACGTAGAAAATCTGAAAGCAAGTGCTAAGAAGATGCTCATCAATGGTCATCTCTTCCTGAAGGCCAACGATATGATCTTCAATGCAAATGGTAAAAAGATCCGTTAAGGATACTATCACTCAAAAGGGCACTGAAAGGGAATTCTTTTCAGTGCCCTTTTTGTGTTAGTTCCTTGTTAGTTCTTTGTTGTATCTTCGACAAGCCGCCTGATGACAGATTGTTGTATATTTCGGCATTCTGCCTTGTGAAAAAGCAATTCTTAGTCACAAGGGCACGAATTGTTTCACAATTCCCCCGAAAGATACACATATTTTCATTAAAATACGCAAATTATACTGGTGTGCTCTAAGCACTTTTTTAGGCAGGGCAGTGCCCTTATTATGCCCCTCTCTCGGTCTATTGTGTGCCAGCACCAACCGCCCGATAGAGTGCCATAAACATAGATAAATATCTACTTTGCCTAAAAAAACCAACTAAAATTTGCCTATTCCAAAAATTCTTTGTATCTTTGTACACATTATGAGAAAGAGCTTTTATTTGGTTTGTATGGCAGTAGCTTTGCTGCTGTGTGGGGCTGCTACCAAGCGACCCGTGACCCTCTTTATGGTGGGCGACTCCACCATGGCGGACAAAACAGAGTTGGACATCTCTCCCGAACGGGGGTGGGGACAACTGTTGCCTACCTACCTTAAGGGGAATATTATTCTCCAAAACCATGCCATGAACGGCCGTTCCACCAAGTCCTTCTTGGACGAAGGGCGTTGGGCTGAGGTCATGCGTCGTGCCCGCAAGGGCGACATCGTGGTTATCCAATTCGGACACAACGATGCCAAAGTCAGTGACCCTACACGCTATGCCTCCGTGGAGGACTACACCGCCAACCTGACCAAGATGGTGCGCGAAGCGCAGCAGAAAAAGTTGCACGTCATTCTCTGCACACCCGTGGCGCGTCGGTACTTCAAAAACGGTGAATTCTATTTCCACCACGGCGATTACCCCACCGCTGCCAAGCAGGTCGCGCACGATATGCGCGTGCCCCTCATCGACATGGAGCAACTCACCGCCGCTTGGCTGCAGTCCATTGGAGACGATGCCAGCAAGCCATACTACATGAACGTGCCGGCAGGGGAATGTACCAAGTTCCCCGAGGGCAAGATTGACAACACCCACTACCGCGAGCAGGGCGCACTGATGGCTGCGCAACTATTCGTACAAACGGTGGAGCAGCAGCACCTGCCGTGGCTCAAACGCTACCTCAACTACCGACCCGGCGCCACCCCCGTCTATTCCACCTTCTGCCGTCCCTCCTTTAACAAATAAATGGTCTGCTGTGGCAAATAAATTTGCATATCTCAAAAATTAGTTGTATCTTTGCACTGCAAATTCGTATAACTTTAGAAATAATACAAATATGGATGAATTGAAACAGATTATGGCGACTGCGCAAACGTGGCTCGATGGCAACTATGACGCAGAAACCAAAGCACAAGTCAAACAGATGATGGAAGCAGAGGATAAATCGGAACTCATTGACTCGTTTTACCGTACGCTCGAATTTGGTACAGGCGGCTTGCGTGGCATCATGGGGCCCGGCACCAACCGCATGAATAAATACATCGTGGCACAGGCCACGCAGGGCTATGCCAACTACCTGAACAAGATTGCCCGTGAGGGCGGTTTTGCTACGCTCGAAAAGGGTGGGCAGGTGTCCGTCATTGTGGGGCATGACTGCCGTAACAACGGTCGCCTCTTTGCCGAAACGGTGGCTGACGTGTTCGCTGCCAACGGCATCAAGGTCTATCTCTTTGAGAGCTTGCGCCCCACACCCGAAGTCAGTTTTGCTATCCGTCATCTCAAGTGCCAAGGCGGTGTGAACGTGACTGCCTCGCACAACCCCAAGGAATACAACGGCTACAAGGCCTACTGGGAGGACGGCTCGCAAGTGCTGCAACCCCACGACAAGGGCATCATCGACGAGGTGAACAAGGTCACCATGGCAGATGTCAAGACCGGTGGCGACAAGGACCTGATTCAGATCATCGGCGGCGAAATGGACTATGATTATATGATGGCGGTCAAGTCTGTCATGATTGACCAAGATGTTATTCTCCGCCAAAAAGACCTCAACATCGTCTATACTCCCCTGCATGGCACGGGACGGCAGATTATCCCGATGTGCTTGCGCAGTTGGGGCTTCCAAAATATCCACGTTGTGCCCGAGCAGATGGTCATAGACGGCAACTTCCCCACAGTCGTTTCGCCTAACCCCGAGAACTCCGAAGCCATGACCATGGGCATGAACCTCGGCACCAAACTCAACGCTGACCTCGTTATCGCCAGTGACCCGGACGCAGACCGTATCGCCATCGTCTGCCGAAACGACAAGAACGAGTGGGTCATCATCAACGGTAACCAAACCTGCATGATGTACTGCTACTATATCATCAACAACATGAAGCGTCTGGGCAAAATGACCCCCGACATGTACCTCTCCAAAACCATCGTCACCAGTGAGGTCATTCGCCGTATTGCCGACCGTCAGGGCGTAACGCTGACCGACGAATACACCGGCTTTAAGTGGATTGCCAACCGCGTGCGTATGTGGGAGAAAGACCGCAAGTACATCGGTGGCGGTGAGGAGTCCTTTGGCTTTATGGCATACGATGCCGTGCGCGATAAATGTTCGCCATCTGCTATCTGTCTCATCTGCGAGATTGCTGCTTACGCCAAAGATAATGGCATGTCGCTCTACGAGTATCTGCTGAATATCTACATGGAATACGGTTTCCAACGCGAGGCAACCGTCAACATCGTTCGCCCGGGTAAGACGGGTGCCGAAGAAATTGCCCAAATGATGGTGAATTACCGTCAGAACCCGCCGCAAACGATTGCCGGTGAACAAGTCATCTGCACCAAGGACTACCAACTGTCTGAGGAACGCAACTTGGTCAACGGGCAGTGGCAGAGCAAACCTATTCACATGGCATTGGACGCCAAGTCCAACGTGCTGCAATACTTCACCGCCGGCGGACTCAAGGTCAGTGTGCGTCCCAGCGGTACGGAGCCCAAGATTAAGTTCTACTTTGAAATACCTGCCACGATGAAGACACCTGCTGATTACGCTGCGGCTACCGCCGCTGCCGAAGCACGTGTGCCTGCCATCAGGGCATCGCTGGGCATCTAAGGCGCAAAATCCAAATACGGCGTCAGCCGGTTGATTACGGAGTCGGTCATAAAGGGCTGGCTCCGTAATTCGTCTATGCACCTGAGGCGAAGATATTTCCGCCGTAGGGTATAAATGGCTTTGGCCATCGTAAACGATATATACGGGTGCCGTTGCAGCCGTTCCACACTGGCGTGATTGACCGCTATGGGGTGTACCGAGTCCTGCTCTACGGTGAAGAAAACCAGCACGGAGTCGGGTATGGTATAGTGGTTGGGGTGCAAGTGCCCGTAGTCGTCCATGTATAGTTGGGGGTCCTGCAACTGCCTCACATCGGCATAGCCGCCTAATTGTTCCCTGTACCGCACAATACGCCGTGCCGTACTTGCACCGATACCGCGTATATGCTGTAGGTCGGTCGTGTCGGCGGTGTTGAGTTCCACAATCGTGTCGTATTTGGCAATGCGAGGCGGACGAGATAGCGAATCGGCGGTAAACACGCTGTCCCACCATAAACTGTCTGCACGACGCATACTGTCACGATGAACGATAATAGCGTGATAAATACTGTCCCGCCGTACAAGGCGTAAACTGTCATAATAGGCGCGTCGGACAGCACGTATGCTGTCGTAATGAGCTTTGGTGTAGCGCTTTGTGGTATCACGGGCAGGAACAGCCGTAACCGTGACGGCAGGAAAGAAATGCAGTGCCCCAAAGAAACCAACAATCAGGACCAGCAATAGTCCCGCACCTATCAGTTGGTTGCGTGTTAAGGGAGCGTTCATTGTGCTTGGGACGATATAGTGCCGTCTGCCAAATGGCTGGTGAGTATATCGCCGGAATGTACATCGTTGACCGACCGGACAACCTGACCGCGAATAGTGAGCAGTGAGTATCCTTTTTGGTAAATCCGTTCAGGCGACTGCATAGCTAACGTCTGGCGCAGTAACTCGATGTGGTGACGCCGAATCAGCACCTGCCGTTCCGCCGTTTGGCGCAGCCGCAGACGCAAGCGGTCGATATATTCGCGCTGTACCTGTACCCTGTCCAGCAACCAATCCGCCACGGCGGTAGGCGTTTTCAGCGCCACGGCTGCCACCATATCGGCAATGCTGATGTCACGCGTGTGCCCGATACCCGTTAAAATAGGTAAAGGGAATTGCGCGATATGATTACATAGGTTATAGTCGTCAAAGCAGGTCAAGTCAGTACCTGCACCGCCACCGCGAATGATAACCACCGCATCAAACTCTTCGCTCCGTTGTGCAATGGTCTGCAGTTGCTGTACGAGGTCGGCTGCCGCATTAGCCCCCTGCATAGTGGCAGAAAAAGTGGTAATAGCGCAGTGCAGGGGAGACAGTTGGTGCATAAAGTCCTCGTAACCGGCTGCCGATGTGGACGATACCACTGCCAAACGCCGAATCAACGTCGGGAATGCCAACTGCTTTTGCATATCAAACACACCCTCTTTCTGCAAACGTGCTATCGTCTGCTGCCGTTGCTGGGCAAGGTCGCCCAAGGTGTACGAGGGGTCGATATTAACGATATTGAGCGACAACCCGTAAACGGGGTGATAACTCACTTCCGCCTCCAACAGCACTTGCATACCGACTTGCAATGCCGTACCCGTCTCGCTCTCAAAATAGGCCGACAACATAGGGTACATATTGCTCCAGCAGGTGGCTCGCACTTTGGCTGCAAATAGTCCCGTTTCGGCTTTCTCCACCAGTTCCCAGTAGGCATGTCCTCCGCGCACCGACAGACCGGCTATCTCGGCCCGCACCCAGTAGGTCGGGTCCAGTTCAGCCGATAGCACATCGCCTATATACTGACTGAGTTCGGAGAGCGAAAGAGAGTTCATGCGCGTAGTTGCTCAATGGCTGCAATAGGGTCCTTGGTGTGGAAGACGGCACTACCTGCCACCAGCACATCGGCGCCGGCTGCATACACGGCTGACGCATTACCGGTGTTGATACCGCCATCTACCTCTATGAGCGTGTTCAGGTGCCGTTGGGTGATTTGCTCACGGATAAAACGTATCTTGTCTAAGGTTTCCGGGATAAATGCCTGTCCGCCAAAGCCCGCAAAAACAGACATCAGCAGCACCATATCAACCTTGTCCAAATAGGGCACCAATCGCTCCGCGTCAATGTCCGGATTGATGGTCAGGCACGTGCGAACACCCTTATTACGAATCAGTTGCAGTGCCGGCTCAGGGTCTTCTACTGCCTCCAAATGAAAACCCACACTCCAAGCACCGGCATCGCAGAAACGCTCTACATAGCGCTCGGGGTGAACGATCATCAGATGCACGTCCAGCGGTTTGGTACAGCAGCGCTGCAGGGCTTTCATAACGGGAAAACCAAACGATATATTCGGTACAAACACACCGTCCATCACGTCCACGTGCAGCATATCTGCGTTGGAACGGTTAATCAAATCTATTTGTTCGCCCAGTCGGGCAAAGTCGGCAGAAAGAACAGAGGGGGCTACCATATTAGTCAAGTACGATTTTATAACCTTTGTTGTGCACCGTCACAATCCGTAAACGGGGCTCGGACGACAACAGGTGACGAAGGTGGTTGATATATACGGACAAGGAACGAGAGGCGAAGTAATCGTTTCGTTTCCAAAGGGTTTTGAGTAGTCGGCTGCGCTCCACAACCTGCCCCTGTTGGGCACAAAGCAGGTGCAGTATATCGTTGTCTCGGCTACGAAGGGGCTGACCGTTCAGTGTCTGCCGTTCGGCATCAAACACCAGTGTTCCCAACTCAAACACCGTCGTCGATGGAGCCGTCGCTGCGGCTATGCTACGACGTAAGACGGCACCTATCTTGCAGAAGAGAATATCCATCGAGAATGGCTTGGTCACGTAGTCGTCGCAACCGGCTTGGTAACCGGCAATGATGTCGTTGCGGTCGCTGTGGGACGAAAGAATGATAACGGGCAATTGAAGATTGGCTTCGCGTATCTCTTCCAACAAGGACTGGTCGCAGATGCACAAGTCGTAATTGCCGGACAAGGCCATCTGCAGGGCTTGTTGTGCCTCTATGGCGTGCGTAACGGCATAATCATGACTAGCCGCTGCCTCCACCATCAGCTCCGCCAATGTACTGTCCTCTTCGTACAACAATATCGAACTCACCACCGAACTCATCTTCGTTTGCTATACTTTTTGCTTTTTTTTGCAGATAGAAACTCAAACCTACTTGGTTCTTCTTTTGTGTATTCTATGTTTTGTCCTGAAGTTTGTGCCCACGATAAAGGATTTTTGTTAACTATAAAATCTTCAAAATGGGCAATGGTAAGCGTTTTCCCATCATTGGAAAAACTACTCTTTGAGAATTTATAGAATTTCAAATTCTCCCAACATTCCCAGTCTGCATCATCGAATGCCCACCCAGTATCGTTTCCCATCATCGTACAAAATGCCTTTATTCGTTGGACGGCTTCTTCGTTGATTGTGGACCCTTCAATATTACAGGGTTCACCCGTTTTCTCGGAAATTTTTAAACGGTCTCCTCTTTCTTTTCCAAATGTCAGTTTGTCTCGTTCTTGGAAAAAAGTATGCATCAATTGCATCGTATTAAAAACGGAATTTTGATTTTCAAAAACCACTTTTAGCGGATTCCAATCCTCATTTATTCTTAGATACTGAAACCAATTTAATACATTTTCAGGATATTTAAATAACACATTGAAAACACCATCAGTAAAGAACAAGGGAGCTGTGGCATTGGTTGTTAATGTTATAGGATGGTCTGTGTTCTTATCAGCATACGCTAAAATACTGACTATCATGTGAATAGATGCCAATGGGTACTTTAATCGAAAATGTTTTTTACCATCGTAGTTCCTTAATAAATTGGGCTGTATGCAATTTTGAAAACCATTGTCTAATAGATGTCTCAATTTATTGTTAAGGCAAACCATGTGATGCCCCATACTTTTTGCATTTGGACGGAAAATCTCACCATCTAAAAATACCAAGTCATCTGTTCGATAATTATTGTTTATTAAGCCCACTTTGTCATCATAAAAGCCAACTATTTTCCAATTTCTGACAGCAGCCATAAACAAGCCACACAATAAACCGTCACTATCGGGACTAAGAACACATTTTCGGTCGTATTCCACAATCCATGGATAGTTTTGTATTAACGCGTCATAGTCTATTTTGTCGTTTTGTGCTTGCAATAAATCTTCTATCTTAGACATAATTCGATGTTTTAATTGTTGAATAAATCTGTTGCTTCTTTACGGATTCTTTCATTTGACAAATTGCAATATTCCTGCGAAATGTCGATACCAATATATTTCCTTCCTAATTTTTTGGCGATAACAGCGGTAGTTCCACTGCCAACAAAAGGATCTAAAACAATACCATCTTCAGGACAGAAGCATCGAATGCAATCGTAGGGAATTTTATCAGGGAAAACAGCAGGGTGTTTTCTTTTCAATGGGTTTTTATCGCCTGCCATTAAGTAATCCCAAACGGTTCCTCTGCATTTCATTAAATTGATGGGACGAGTGACTCTCTCGGATGTCGTACCATCTGTATGCCGATTTCCGCTGCCGGTCATTACTTTTCCTCCATGTTTTGAAGGAATTTTCAGTGGCTCTTTATCAAAATACTGCAACCTATCACCCTTAAAGAAGATGGGCATATATTCATGATCAACTCTAAAACGATTTTTCCACCAAGCTCCTTCTGTGCCATATTTGTGATAAATACATGTTTCAAATAGTTTGAAACCGATATTATCACACCAATCAACGATTGTTTTGAAAGATGTTAAGGACTTGGCAAAGTTTTTCGTTGAATCTTGAATAACCATCACCACCACTCCACCGGGTTTTAGAACTCTGTATAATTCTTTGCCGATGGCATGTAAATCAACCTGAAAACCATTATATGTACGCAAATCATCATAAGGTGGAGATGTTACAACCAAATCGACACTATTTTCAGGAAATGTGGGTAATATCTCTCCAGAATCACCGCAAATAATCTTGTTCAGATAATCTTGTTCGGATAAAATCGCAGTTCGTTGCATATATAGTTATCTTTGCCGTTGCAAAGTTACTAAAAATTTTTGAAATACACAAATAATTTGTATTTTTTTATCTCCTGCCTCCTCCTTTCTGAGGAGGTCGGGGTGCTCATCACCCTCTCATCGTTCGTCTATCTCGAGACCAACGATATACGAACGATGAACGAACGATACACGGAGGGTGAATTTTGGGTGTTTTTGGGGTGCAAAATCCTTGGTTTTGGCAGTGATTGAGTGGTCGCGATGTGGTCACGAAATACACTCGCGCTTTACTCGCCCCTTTTTAGCCGTATTGCCAACCATCGACTATGTTATGTTGATGTTATGTTGCAAACAGGGAGCAACATAACATTTAGCCACAAAATGGCGGTTAAATCCATCTTTTTGTAAAAAGATTTGCATATATCAAAAAAAAAGTGTACTTTTGCACTGCCAAATTGGCAGACGAGATATGACAACACAAGATTTACAGGCGATTAAGCAACGATTTGGCATCATTGGGCAGGACGCTCATCTGAATCGTGCGATTGAAGTGGCAGTGCAAGTAGCACCCACCGAGTTGAGCGTGTTAGTGACCGGTGAGTCGGGTGTCGGAAAAGAATTCTTCCCACAAATAATACACGCCTTCAGCACACGCAAACACGGTCCGTATTTTGCCGTTAACTGCGGTGCTATCCCAGAGGGAACCATTGATAGTGAGTTGTTTGGCCACGAAAAAGGCGCCTTTACCGACGCCAAAGCCGAGCGAAAGGGATACTTTGAAATAGCCAACGGCGGTACACTCTTCTTGGACGAAGTAGGGGAACTTCCCATCGCTACCCAAGTGCGTCTGTTGCGCGTATTGGAAACAGGTGAGTTCATTCGTATGGGCAGCAGCCAAGTGCAAAAAACGAATGTGCGCGTAGTGGCAGCCACCAACCTCAATATGCAGGACGCCATTCGCAACGGCCGTTTCCGCGAAGATCTGTATTACCGTCTCAATACCGTAGAAATAAAAGTACCTGCCTTGCGCGAGCGCAAAGACGATATACCAATGCTATTCCGCAAGTTTGCCGTTGATTTCAGTGAGAAATACCGTATGCCGGCCATTCGGCTCAACGAAGAGGCGACCAACCTGCTCAAGAGTTACTACTGGAACGGCAATGTGCGCCAACTGAAGAACGTGGCCGAACAAATCAGTATCATTGAGCAAAACCACGACATCATGGCGGACACCCTGCGTAAGTACTTGCCCGAAAACGAACGCGCCAACGCCCTCGTTTTGGGTGGCACCGCCAATGCGCAGAGTAACGAAAACTTTATGAACGAGCGCGAATTGCTCTACAAAGTGCTGTTTGACATGAAACGCGACATGAGCGAGATGCGCCAGCAACTCAATGCCCTCAAGATGCAACGGCAACAATCTACCGTAGAAAATCCCAAACCAAAAATGGAGATTCGTGACGTAGAGGAAGCAGCCGTTTATGCCGAAGAAGTGAGTAGCATGGAAGAGGTTGAGAAAGAGATGATACGCAAGACTCTGGAAAAAACCAAAGGCAACCGACGCGACGCCGCTAAATTGTTAGGCAAGTCCGAACGTACCCTCTACAGGAAGATAAAGGAGTACGGGTTGTAGTTTAGAGGACGGCGACAAGTCGCCTGCAGTTTAGAGTTTAGAGAAGATGAAGAAGATAGTCATTATAGGTATATTGGGAATGGTGCTGAGCAGTTGTGCCATCAGTTATAAATTCAACGGTGCCAGTATCGACTACGCCACAACGCACAACATATCTATTGCCGACTTTCCCAATATGGCGGCCCTCGTTTATGCCCCACTCAGTCAAGACTTAAGTGAGGGTATTCGTGACCTCTTTGCCCGCCAAACACGCCTCGAGATACTGCGCAAAGGCGGACAATTGGAGTTGGAGGGTGAGATTACGGGCTACGACTTGGCGAATATGTCTATTGCTGCCGACAGTTATGCAGCCGAGACCAAACTAACCATCACCGTGCGTGTGCGCTTTACCAACAACATCAACCCCGACGAGAGTTTTGAAAAGACCTACACCGCCTACCAAACATTCGACAGCAATCAGTTGCTCACGGACGTGCAAGATGAATTATGTGCCACTATGATAACCGAAATAGCAGAGAGTATTTACAACGATACCGTTGCAAAATGGTAATTTTATGCGGAAAAATTTGCGTATATCAAAAAAAAATAGTACCTTTGCAGTCCGTTTAGTACGATAAATAATAAAACAACATACAATTATGTACATTCTTTTTACAATTTTGATTGTTATTGCAGCTATTCTGCTGACTCTTTTGGTATTGGTTCAAAACAGTAAAGGTGGAGGTTTGGCTGCCGGTTTTGCCAGTGGTAACCAAGTAATGGGCGCGCCCAAGACTGCCGACTTTTTGGAAAAAGCCAGTTGGACATTGGCTGCTATCATTGTTTTCCTGAGTATTTTAGCCGTTGGCATGAGCAAAGGGCAACAAGAAGCTTCCGCTGACGAAAGTGCTATTACCGAACAAGTAGAGCAAGCTGCCAGCGCACTTCCTACTGCACAAGAGGCATTACCAGCTGCGACGGAAGAGCCCTCCCAAGAGGACTAATAACATGTAATAGGGGTATAACACCTCTAACAACAGAGCAATCCAAAAAGAGACCTGCGGGTCTCTTTTTTTGATGAGACGATATTCATACGGGAACTTCACCAGCAACACCGGCGGACAAAGCAGTTGCAGCATATTAGCCCCCAGCACAACAGCCCCGTAACGAATGATATAACGGTCCGTATAGTGAGGCGCCTTGCCTGCCCAACGCATACGTTGCCTAAAAAACGCACGCCACGAAGGTATAGCAGTAACCGTAGCCGTATATTCGGGGCGGTCAATCACACTTATCTGCAAACCGCGACGGCGAAACGACTCCAACAAAAACATATCATCGCCACTGGGTATGTCCGTATGCAAATCAGCATAACTCTCCAACCACCTTTCTCTCCGCACAATTAAGTTCGCCCCACTGCACATCACTGCCTTGCCCCGCTTCGCAGTACGCATTGTCACCTCCTGAATGGCTGCATATTCAGCCACCTGCAAACGCTCCAATAAAGACCGTCCCTCCACCATCTTCAGGGGCAAAATATATAGGTCGGCAGGAAAATGGAGAATGGAGAATGGAGAATGGAGAATGGGGGCTGGGAGAACATCATCGTCCATCAGCCACACATAGTCGGTAGTGGCAGCAGAAATGAGTTTATGCAAGGCATATTTCTTACCCTTGCCCTCGTCGTTAATTCCTCGGCGCGGAATGACAGTTGAGAATTGAGAGTTGACAGTTGACAGTTGTTCTACAAAACGAGGGTAGGACTTGGAAACACATTCCTTATCGTCGCAAGGCAGGTCGGCAGCCAGCAAGGCCATGGCTATACGGTGGTCGTGGTAGGTCGTTTGCTGCTGAACGGCCTTGATGCGGTCGCTTTCCTTAATACGCAGGGACGCTGTGCCACGTGCTATCAACGGTTTAGCCAACTGCCTATAAGTAATAGCCACTGCCGGGTAAAGGTCCGGACAGTCCGTAAAATCCACCACTCTTGGGCAGCCATTCACATTACCCGTTCGGCGTATTCGAATACCTGTATCGGTGTAGGTGGTTGCCACCCCCAACGGACGGAACAGGTCTGCCACTACCTTATCTCCCTGTACACTATGCGCACTCAACCCCGGTAACTCCAATTCGCCACCATGCAACGCCACGTACTCATACCAAAAAGCCGCAGCTGACCAATCCTTCTCCAATGGACGGTTGGCAATGCACAATGCACGGTAGTTGGCTATGATGTGTTGGGTCATAGCGATATACGGTGAACGGCAGTCGGTCGTTACAGGAAAGCCCATCAAGAGCAATGCGCTTACAAATTGTGACGATTGCGGGTGCAGCAATGTAATCGCAGTACGAGGCAACGCACGCCCCATAATACGCAAAGGCGGATAGCCCTGCTCACCTATATATTCTATATGCGCCCCTGCGCGCACGAGAGCATCTACCAATTGCCCTATCGGCCGGTGGTGCATACGTTCATCTCCGTCCAAGACGACTTCACAGCCCTCTAACTGCGCACAATAAGCCGTCAGGAAACGCATAGCCGTGCCACAATTGGAGAGGTGATAGGTTGTAGGTGGTAGGTTGTAGCAGGTAGGTGATAGGTGGCTTAATACGTCATGAATGAGGCGGACATCGTCGGGCATATCACAAGAGACCTCCAAGAGGGGGTCTCCGTGAATAGCTTGCAACATCAATAGACGGTTCGCTATACTTTTTGATATTGGCAGGTCAATAGCCATCAATTCACATCGGGCAGATTGGAGTAGTCTCGACTATAGCGCAAGTGCTGCTCTACATACCCTTCGGTATAATCTATTTTGACGTCGGTAATCACACCGTTCTTGTTCATAACAGGTGTATAAACAGGATTAACAAAACCCTTATACGGTGCCAAATTCAGTTTAGCATAGCGCGCCAAAATCTCTTTATGCAAGTCTTGATCCACCTTAACGGCATACGTCTCCACCAATGTCTTCGCCGCGGCATAGTCGCCTTCGGAGGTAATACGCTGTATCTCTGCTAACATATCGCCTACTACACGGCGAACACCCTCGTAGTCGTTAATCTGCAAGTAGTGTTTGCCATCGCGCTCAATGATTTCCATCTCGTTCTTCTCACAGTGGTCAAATACCCAAGCGGCTATCAACTGACGATTGCGCATGTGTGCCTCCTCGATGTCCTTACCCGGTTCGATACGCACCAACTGCGTCATCAAGCCATTCATCATCTGCTGGTAATAAGCTGCCTTGTAGGCCTCTTTGTTCGGCAATAACCCCAACTCAACCAATTTACTGTCTGCCACGAAATAGAGGGCAAACAGGTCGGCACGTGTTTCCTCTATGGTGGAGGCATGTTCCTTCAGTGCATCCTTGCTCACACCCGGCATGAGTTTACCGGAACCGTGACCGACGCACTCGTGCAAGTCGGTATGCAAGTCACCGCAAACGGCACCATATTGGTCATATAACGCACGTATCTCGTCATCTATCATAAACTCCTCGTTGAAACCGTTGCCCTTGGCGGACTCGTTATATGCTTTAACGAGGTTGTCTATCGTAACGGATTTGCTGCCATACGACTTGCGAATCCAGTTGGCGTTGGGCAGGTTGATACCGATAGGCGTAGCCGGATAGCAGTCACCTGCCAAGATAGCAGCCGTAATCACCTTGGCACTAACACCCTTTACCTCCTCTTTCTTATAGATAGGGTCGGTGGTGGAGTGGTCCTCAAACCACTGTGCGTTGGCGGAAATGATTTCGGTACGGTGCGTCGCCTCCAAGTCCTTGAAGTTGACAATCGACTCCCACGTACCCGTGATGCCTAAGGGGTCGGCATAGGTCTCTGTAAATCCGTTCACAAAGTCCACACGGCTCTCAAGGTCCTTGACCCAAGCGATGCAGTAGGCATTGAAACTGCGCAGATTACCGGAACGGTTGTATTCAATCAGGTGGGCAATCACTTCCCGTTGGGTATCGTTTTCAGCCACCTCCAAGGCCTTCTCTAACCAGAAATTGATTTTCTCTAACGCCTCGCCGTATAAGCCACCTATGCGATAGGTGCGCTCGTAAATAGCGCCAGTGGAATCCTTGCATAATTGGCTATTCAGCCCTATCCACAGTGGTTCGTCGGTAGTGTCTTTATGTTGTTCATACCATGCCTCAGCTTCGGCTTGGGTCACGCCCTCGCCGTAGTAATTGCCGGCAGAACAAGCCACTAAGTCCACACCGGCAGCTTGGTTAGTGCGCTTAGCCATCACGTTAGGGTCAAACATAACGGGCAAGATGGCTGCATCGTATTCCACACCGGCTTGGGCACATGCCTCTACAAACCACTCCTGCGTAAATTCGGGCAGGAACTTATCTTCGCTGTAGTGGTGGTGAATACCGTTGCTGAACCACACGCGCTTGAGGTATTTCTCAAACAGGGCAAACTCCTCCGTGTTTTTGTCATAGGGGTAGTTCGTGTATAAGTTCTCCAGCGTCCGACGGATACGGAGGTTGTAACGGCCGTTTTGGTCGTACAATATATCGCGCCCCTGCAAGGCGGCTTCGGACAGGTAGTACACCAATGTCTTTTGCTGCACGCTCAATTGGTCCCAACCGGGCACTTCGTAGCGCAATAACTCTAAATCGTAAAATCTATCCACGTGGTAACTAAACTGTTGTTTTTGACAAGATATTAACATCGGCAAGCATAACAAGCCCAATAAGCATTTTTTCATATTAGAAACGGTCTAAAACTGTCTGTACTAATTCTTTTATTCTCGGTTTATAATCCGTGTTGGCGGCCTCTACCTTGCGTTGTGCAATCACGCAGCATACGGTCATCGCCTTATGCCCCATGTGAAGGGCCAGACCGGCTATACAACTGCCTTCCATCTCGTAGTTGGTGATACGTTGCCTTTCGTAACGGAAATCAGAGATGCGCTCGTTGATGTCCGGCACAGCCAAATCAATCCGCAGCACCCGTCCCTGAGGACCGTAGAAACCGTTGGCAGCGATGGTGCAACCGCGCATCATGTCGTTGCGGGCAATACGGTCAACCAGTTCCTCGTTGGCTGCCACCACGTACGGACGCGCTGCCTTTTCGGGGTAATGGATATAGTCCACCAAAGCGTTTTCAAAGCCCACATCGGCTATTTGGTCACGGTTGGCATAAAACGCTAACACGCCATCAAAACCGATACTCTTTTGGCTGACAAGGAACGTGCCTAAAGGAATATCCTCCTGCATACCGCCACAGGTGCCGATACGAATAATCTCCAATTGGCGTTTAACGGCTTTCTCGGTACGCGTAGCGAAATCAATATTGGCCAATGCGTCTATCTCGTTCATAACGATGTCGCAGTTGTCCGTACCTATGCCGGTAGAGATACACGATATACGTTTGCCGTGGTACTTGCCCGTTATGGTGTGAAACTCACGTGACTGAACGTCACATTCTATGCTTCCTTCGTCAAAGAACGAAGCCACCATATTGACACGGTCTTGGTCGCCGACCAAAATAATCTTATCGGCTAAAAACTCCGGCTTCAGGTGCAAATGAAACGCCGAGCCGTCCTCATTGATAATGAGTTGTGAAGTAGGAAACGTTTTCATAGTAAATCGGTAATATTAATTATTTATGCTTCTCCGCCACCGAAGGACATGGGAATAGTCGAACCCGGCATCGGGGTGCCGGATATCTGTATCTTACCAAACTGCTGCTCGTACTTGGCTATATTGTCTTGCAGGGCAAAGAGCAGTTTTTTGGCGTGTTCGGGAGTAAGAATGATACGTGATTTGACGTTGGCCTGTTTCAGTCCGGGCATCATTCGCACAAAATCGGCAACGAACTCCGACGAGGAGTGTGAGATAATAGCCAAGTTAGCATAAACACCTTCCGCCATTTCAGGGGTCAGGTTGATGTTAAGTTTTTGTTCTTCCATAGTTATTTATATTCGTTATGTATTACCATTTTGCAGGGTGTTTGGGTTGTGTAGATAGCAGGTAAGCCGTCAGAACGGGCAGACACATATCGTACCACAGCACCTCTAAGCCAAAGGTCTGTTCACCGAGTTTGCGGGCAGTATGATTCATGATACCCACTTGCATCAGCAGACGTACCACGAACAGCACCCAAGCCACCAAACTCAGCCACGCCGTACCCCAAACAAAGCATACAATGAGTGCCATATACCACAGCCCGCGTGTCAGCGGTTCGATGCCCAACATCATGCGCGTACTTTGTTTATAGTGGGGCGAAACCGACAGGTGCCTTCTTTTTTGCATCAGCCACTCCGTATAGGTGCGTTTGGGAACGGACCAACACAATGCGTCCGGCGAACAAGACACTGCTACATTTTTGTGCGTAGCCACTTTGTTCACAAACAGGTCGTCATCGCCCGAACGCATCATCAGCAGTCCGGCAAAGCCCTTTTGTGCCATAAACATCGACCGGCGGTAGAGCATATTGCGCCCCACGCCCATATATGGATGTCCTGCCATGGCGCGACCCATGTAGTGCAAGCCCGTGAACAAAGTATCAAACCGAATGACCTCATTGACGGCCGTTTTTTCGGGGAAATAGGGGCTGTAACCCAATACGATTTGCTTCTCGTTCTTGTCGGCTATCGGGGCCATCATGCATTTAATCCATTGATTGGACTCGGGTACGCAGTCGGCGTCAGTCAGTAACAGGTATTCATAATTGGCGGCCTTGACTGCAAGCGTCAGTGCCAATTTCTTGCTGGACGTTACGCGGGCCTCAGTAGGCACAAAAGTGACGTGTAAATTGGTATATTTGAGGCGGTACTCCTCCAGCACCATTTGGGTGCGGTCTTCCGAACCGTCATTGACCACAATGACCTCAAACTTGGGATAATCCTGCTCTAATAATTGCTGCAGGTAGTTGGTCAGGTTGTCCTCTTCGTTACGTGCCGACACGATGACTGATACCCCGGGCATGTCCGCTGTTGCAGGTGTGGCTTCTGGCTGTGCAGCACAGGCACCTTTGCCCCGACCTACCTTGCCGATATACCGCGCGTAGAAATACACTTGGTAAATGAACAGTACCGCCAGCACGCCGGCAAGTACATATTCCCACATAGGAATGTTCAGCCACTCACTCATCATAAATCAGTCCGACATTATCTACCCAGAAAATGTTACCGTCATGCCCGATGAAGGCCTCGTAGCAACCGGAGGAAATCATCAGCACCAGATGAGTCGGTTTGGCGGTGGTGGAGTACCCCACTTCGTTGACAGTCACCATGTCGCCCTTGCTGTTCTTGGCACGAAAACCGTGGTAGTTCAGTCCCTCGTAGTCGTGGTAATTGGACTGCTTGGAAATGTCGCCGTAGCGGAAGGGCACACGATGTGCGTTTTGCCACTCAGGCACGTCGTTCCAGATGCGCTCGTATGCGGTGGCTATGCGCTCAGCGTAGAGTTTGCCGTTTTCCTCCCAACGGTGTTGAAGAAAAGCATATACCTCGGCGCAGTCACGCCCCTCGCGTTTCTTGGGGTGGGCAGTGGCTTTGGCATAGGTCACGATATTGGAGTCTTCTACTTTGGCTTTGTAATCCAACTGAATGGCCTTGGGACGACGGGTATAAGGCACACCCATTTCGACCACGCTGTAGGGGTCGTTGGCAGCACGCAGAGGCACGGGCTCGTAGGTCTTGCCCAAGAAGATAGTGCCGGCTATTTGCAACTTGAGATCAATACCCATTGCTACCACATCTTCCAACCGGCAGTCCATACGGCAGCACCAACCCTTGCCACGACGTTCGGGGCGCGTTGTGCCACTCACTTTAATCCAACCCAGTACGGAAGCGTACGCATTGCTGATAGACCACGGATTACCGTTTTTGCCATACGGGAAGGGAGTGGTGGTGTACGTTGTGTCGGTAGAGGCAATGGCATAAATAGTTTTGGTTTTGCCGCTGAAGAACTTTGACTCCTTAATATAACGCGTTACCCACGATTCCATGTCGCCGTAGGGCAACATCTCAAACCGTTCCTTGGCATGTACGGTCATTCCCGCCCCCACCAATAGAACAAACAATATACTATAAACTTTTCTCATCTATTTTATAAATAACGCGCAAAGTTACAAATTTTTTTTGATATATGCAAATCTTTCTGTAAAATGATGCGTTTAACCGCCACTTTGTGGCTGAACGATGTTTACCTGTTTGCAACATAACATCAACATAACATAGTCGGTGGGTGGCAATACGGCTAAAAAAAGGGGCGAGTAAAGCGCCTGTGTATTTCGTGACCACATCGCGACCACTCAATCACTGCCAAAACCAAAATTTTTGCCCCCAAAAAACACCCAAAATTCACTCTCCGTTCACCGTTCGTTCATCGTTCGTATATCGTTGGTCTCGAGATAGACGAACGATAAGAGGGGTGGTGGTTGGCAGTGGACAATGCACAATGCACGGTAGATAAATTGAAATTTATTTGCATATATCAAAAAAAAAGTGTATATTTGCAGTCGCAAAAAACAACCAAACACAAGTAGCAAGATGCGTGTACTGCTGATATTAACGGGTGGAACCATTTCGATGGTGCAAGAACACAAGACCGGGGCGTTGTGTCCGGCTTCCAAAGAGGTGTTTAAGGCAATGGTGCCGGAATTGGTATCGTCGTCCGTGGAAGTAGATATGATACCCTTCCAACCACTAATCGACTCATCGGATATGAACCCCGACCACTGGGTCAAGATGGCGCAGACAGTTGCCGACAACTACGACCGCTACGACGGTTTTGTTATCCTGCACGGCACCGATACCATGTCCTATTCGGCTTCGGCACTCAGTTTTATGCTCACCAACCTGCGCAAGCCGGTGGTGCTGACCGGTAGTCAATTGCCGATAGGCGTACTACGTTCCGACGCACGCGAGAACCTGCTGACAGCCATTGAGATAGCCGCAGCCAAGAACGAGCAAGGCGAGGCAATGGTGCCGGAAGTGTGCGTATATTTCGAGGGACGGCTCTTCCGCGGTAACCGCACCACCAAGATGAACAGCGAGCAGTTTGAGGCATTTGATTCATACAACTACCCCACCTTAGCCAAAGTAGGCGTACACATCACGTACCGTGAGAATCTGATACATCGGGAAACGACGCAAATGCCGTTGCAGACGCACCTGAAAATAGACCGCAATGTGGCGGTACTGAAACTATTTCCGGGCATCACCCCACCTGTGGTGCAAGCCATCTTGAAGACAGAAGGTCTGCGCGGCGTGGTATTAGAGACCTTTGGCTCGGGCAATGCCCCCTCGTACGAGTGGCTGTATGAGGCGTTGCGGGACGCCGTACAGCGCGGTTTGGTCATCGTGAACAAGACACAATGTCACACAGGGACAGTGGCTATGGGGCTGTATCAGGTCAGTCTGAACCTGATGAAAGCCGGAGTGCTGAGCGGTTATGACATCACCACCGAAGCGCTGCTGACCAAGATGATGGTGCTGATGGGCGAATACAGCGACACGGAGGAAGTGAAGCGGCTGATTTGCACACCGTTGTGCGGAGAAATGACAGTGGTGAATTGAGAATTGAGAATGGAGAATTGAGAATTGAGAATTAAAAAATAATAACAATGAGAAATTTAGAACCCAAGGCGTTGTGGGAGAATTTCTACCACATCACGCAAGTGCCTCGTCCGTCGGGCAAACGCAAAGAAATCTCGGACTTTATGGCCAACTATGGCCGCAGTTTAGGTTTGGAAACAACGCAAGATGCAATAGGTAATGTGCTCATCCGCAAGCCGGCTTCCGCAGGTTATGAGAACCACCCGTGTGTTATCCTGCAGGGACACATGGACATGGTGCCCCAAAAAACCGACGAGTCGCAACACGACTTTGAGAAAGACCCCATCCGCGCCTACGTAGAGGACAACGGCGAGTGGGTAACGGCAGACGGCACGACATTGGGCGCAGACAACGGCATAGGCGTTGCCACCGCAATGACTATCTTGGCAGACAAGAACGCCGTTCATCCTCCCTTGGAGGCCTTCTTCACTGTAGATGAAGAGACCGGTATGTTTGGCGCCAACGCCTTGGAAGCCGGTGTGCTGAAGGGGCAAGTAATGCTCAACTTAGACAGCGAGATAGAGGGCGAACTTTATACGGGTTGCGCCGGTGGCGTAGATACAGTAGCACGTTTTGACTTCACGCCGGTGGCTGTAGAGGAAGGCGACATCGCCATCAAAGTGAGCGTGTCCGGTCTGAAAGGCGGTCACTCGGGTTGCGACATTCAGTTGCAGCGTGCAAATGCCAATAAACTGCTCTTCCGCTTCCTCAAAGAGGCCGTATCGGAATACGAAGCCCGTTTGGTTAGCGCACAAGGCGGCGATATGCGTAACGCTATTCCACGTAACGCCGAGGCAGTAGTAACCATTCCGCAAGAAGGCAAAGACGAGTTCATGGCACTGGTAGATGAGTGGGAAGACCGCTTTATCAAAGAATATGACGGTGTAGAGGACAATATCCATCTGGCAGCAGAACAAGTGGCTTGCCCGAAGGAAGAGATGCCTGAAGATGTGCAGGACTTCCTCATTCACGCCATCGTGATTTGTCCGCAAGGCGTATATCGCATGATGATTGAGATGCCTGATTCCGTAGAGACCTCCAATAACGTGGGCGTTATTCGTATGGACGGTAACTGCGTTGAGGTGGTTTGCCTGACGCGCAGCAACGTAGATAGCCATAAGGAAGAGTTGCGTGAGATTGTTCACTCCGTCTTCTCGCTGGCAGGTGCAAGCATCGAGTTCGTTAACGATTACCCGGGTTGGAACTTATCGCTGAAGCGTCCTATCGTGTCGCTCATGAAACAAATCTATCAACGTGAGTTCGGCAACGAACCCAGTTTGAAGGCCATTCATGCCGGCTTGGAGTGCGGTATCATCGGGCAGAACTATCCGAACTTGGATATGATTTCGTTTGGTCCCACCATTGAGCACCCGCATAGCCCTGATGAGCGCGTCAACATAGCGACCGTGCAGAAATTCTACCACTACGTTACCACGATACTGAAGGAATTGTAAAATACGAAAAAGGGTTGCATCAGCAGCCCTTTTTTATTTCTGTACTTTGAAATAGAGGTACGACCCGATAGCGAGGAAGACGAAATTGGGTATCCACGCAGCCATAAAGGGACTCATCGTACCGCTAACCGAGAAAGAGGTGCTGACGGTTGAGAAAAGGATATATCCGGCAGATAGGGCAATGCCTATGCCTAAGTTCTTTCCCATTCCACCACGCACTTTTTTACAAGACATCGTTACTCCCAACAAGGTCATAATAAAGGCACCAATGGGTGAGGCAAAGCGTTTGTGCCACTCGTTCTCGAACGCCTGTAAGTTGCCGGCACCCCGTTGGCGTTGCCGTTCCATGTAGGTTCGCAGTTCGGGATTGGTCATCTGCTGTGCCATCTCTGCCGTAATAAACAGTTCTTCCGGCTGCATAGGTATAATAGTGTCAAGACGTTCTCCGCGTGTGAGGGACTCGTACATACCGTCAAAATCACGACGGGTGTAGTGCTCCATGTGCCAGTTATAGCAGGAATCATAAACAATGCGGTCAGCCGTGATACGCATTTTGAGCGTCTTGCCGTCAAAGTGCTCCAAGGAGGTGCGATAACCTACATTGGACGACTTGCGGTAGGTCTCAATATAAAGTATAGTGCCCGGCTCAACTTCCATCTGCACGTTACGCACGTTATCGTCCGTGAATTGGTCCACATATTTATCCGTGAAGTCCAGTAACTTACCCGAAGCCGGAGGTATGATATATCCCGCCATGAAAAAGAGCATAAAAAACAGCAGTATAGACGAGAACAGGTAGGGCCACATCAGCCGGTGAAAACTCATACCGGTGGACATCATGGCAATAATCTCACTGTTACCTGCCAGTTTGGACGTAAAGAAAATAACCGAAATGAAGATGAACAGCGGACTGAACATATTCATGTAGTAGGGAATAAAGTAGATGTAATACTGCAACACGACCTCCGAGAAAGAGAGTTGTGCATCGTAGAAATCGTCCATCTTCTCGGTAATGTCAAAGACAATGCCTATACCCAAAATCAAGATGATGGAGAAGAAGAACGTCCCCAAGAACTTGCGAATGATATACCAATCCAGCGTGGTGAACAGGTTTGTGATAGTATGTCCCAACTGTTTGAAGGTCATAAGCGTTGCATAAGCGTGGGCATAATGCCGTCCTTCCACGACTTGAAGTCGCCTTGTAGAATATGCTGCCGGGCTTCGCCCACCAGCCACAGGTAGAATGCCAAGTTATGAATAGACAGGATTTCCAATCCAAGCATTTCCTCGCTATGAATAAGATGGCGCACATACGCACGCGAGTAAGCGTGGTCAACATAACTGGTACCATAGGGGTCCAGTTCGGTAAAGTCGTTCTCCCACTTTTGGTTGCGCATGTTCATCACACCCTGTCGGGTGAAGATTTGTCCGTTGCGTCCGTTGCGCGTCGGCATCACACAGTCGAACATATCTACACCTCTCTCGATGCCCTCCAATATATTCCACGGCGTGCCTACGCCCATCAGATAACGGGGTTTATTCTCCGGCAAGATGGCATTGACCACCTCTATCATCTCATACATCTTTTCGGCAGGTTCGCCCACTGCCAGTCCGCCAATGGCATAGCCGTCACGGTCTAAGTCGCGCAGCCGTTTGGCGGCTTCTTGCCTCAGGTCGGTATAGACGCAACCCTGCACAATGGGGAAGAGGTGCTGGCGATAGCCGTACAGGTCAGATGTGGAGTCAAAGCGCTGAATACAACGGTCTAACCAGCGGTGCGTGCGTTGCATACTGGATTCGGCATACTGCTTGTCCGCCGTACCCGGGCAGCACTCGTCAAACGCCATAACAATATCTGCCCCTATCTCGCGCTCGATGTCCATCACGCTCTCCGGCGTGAACATCAGTTTGCGTCCGTCAATGTGGGAGGAGAACTGTACGCCCTCTTCGCTCATCTTGCGAATGTCGGTTAGCGAGAATACCTGATAACCGCCGGAGTCCGTCAAGATAGGTTTATCCCAACCCTCAAAGCGGTGCAAACCACCGGCTTGGTGCAAAATGGCCGTACCCGGACGAAGATAAAGATGGTACGTATTGCCCAAGATGATTTGGGCATGTATATCGTCGATTAAGTCGCGTTTATGCACACCCTTGACCGTACCTACCGTGCCTACCGGCATAAAAATAGGCGTGAGTATATCACCATGGTCCGTATGAACCACACCTGCACGCGCATGGGAGTGGGGGTCGGTGGTATGTAGGTCAAAGAAAGGCATTGTTAGAGAGCAGGTTGTAGGTAGTAGGTTTTAGAGTTTAGGGAATACGATGGTGGGCTTGAAGGTGCTTTGCTCTTCCGGCGTCATCCACGCATACGCCATGATGATGACGGTGTCCCCCACCTTAATCAGATGCGCTGCAGCACCGTTCATACAGATGCAGTGGCTACCGCGCTTACCGGGAATGACATAAGTCTCCAGCCGCGCACCGTTGGTAACGTCCACTACCTGCACACGCTCCCCCTCTAATATACCACTTTGCTCCATCCAATCCTCGTCAATGGTGATGGAACCTACGTAGTCCAAATTCGCCTCCGTAACGGTTACGCGATGGATCTTTGATTTAAGAATGTTTACGAGCATATTTTTTAGAGGGTTTATGATTGGTTATCAATTCTTGACAATAGGTCTCGGTCAAGTCGTCCAATTGAACAGATTTGGGCAGCGGGTAATTCTCTTTTCCTTTCTTGAGATACAATCCGTACCGCCCTTGATGCACAGTGATGTCACCGAAAGTGTGCAGGGGCTGATTCTTGGCTTTCTCCTTTTGTAAAATATCGCGCACGCGCTCAGGCGTGAGTTGCTGTTCGTCAGTTTCCGAAACAGAGATAAAGTTGCCACGGTACTTGACATACGGTCCGTATTTACCCACACCGTACTGCACCTCGTCTCCGTCCAAGAGGAAGAGGGCTTTGTGCTTTACCTCAGCAAACAGTTCGAGGGCCTCCTTGAGGGTGATGGTGTAAATCGACTGTCCCTCTTTCATGCTGGCGAACTTAGGTTTGCCTTGGTCGGCGTTGCCAATTTGGATACATGGTCCAACCTTGCTTATCTTGGCAAAGACAGGCGCGCCCGTCTTGGGGTCTGTACCCAAAAGCCGACTATCCATCTTGCCTCCGGGCACGTGCTCAATCAGCGGATGGAACCGGTGATAGAACGTGTCCACCACCTTGACCCAGTTCGTCTTACCGGCGGCTATCTTATCAAAGTTCGTTTCCTCGCGTGCCGTGAAGTCGTATGACAGTATCTCGGGGAAGTTCTGCACTAAGAAATCGTTGGACAGCCGTCCGAGGTCGGTGGGCAACAGTTTGCCGGACTCCTGCCCGACTATCTCTGTTTCGTATTTCTCGGAATAACGTCCTTTTTTGACGGAGATGATATGTACCTTGTGGGGGTGTCCGTCGGCGTTGCCGCGTGCCACGTACTTGCGCGACTGAATCGTCTCAATCGTAGTGGCGTAGGTAGAAGGACGACCGATGCCCAATTCCTCCATTTTGTCCACCAGCGAGGCCTCGTTGTAACGGAAAGGTGCCTTGGTGAAGGTCTGTTGCCCGACGTAGGTGTCGCAGGTAAGTGTCTGTCCAGAAGCCATCTTAGGCAAGATAGCCGTGCGCTCGGTGTTCTCGTCATCTACCGACTTGATATACACTTTGGTAAAACCGTCAAAGAGTACCGTTTCTCCTTGAGCGACAAAGGCATACGGGGTATCGTCGCTTACCACCTCAATGCGTGTGGCTTCTATCTCGGCATCGCTCATCTGGCAGGCGATGGTACGTTTCCAAATCAGTTCATACAGGCGTTTCTCGTCTGCAGTACGTCCCGCAGTGTGGTTGGACAGGTAGGTGGGACGAATGGCCTCATGCGCCTCCTGTGCCCCCTTGCTGGAAGTCTTGTACTGGCGCAACTTGTGGTACTGCTCTCCGTAGTTGGCAAGAATCTCCGTCTTGGCAGTGCCCAATGCGAGTGTGCTCAGGTGTACGGAGTCCGTACGCATATAGGTAATCAAACCTGCCTCATATAAGGACTGTGCGAGGCGCATGGTCTTGCTGACGGTGAATTTGAGTTTACGTGCTGCCTCCTGCTGTAAGGAAGATGTGGTGAACGGAGGAGCCGGTGCACGATGTACGGGTTTGGTCTGTGTACTGCCCAAACGGAAAGTGGTCTGTTGGCAGAGGTCAAGGAAATCGATGACCTCGTCTTTGGTCGTGAAACGGTGATTGAGTTCGGTATGTAGCACGGCAGGTTGGCCTTCGGTGCTTGTGCCCATAAAGTCCGCCACAACGCGGTATTGGGCCTGTTCCTTAAACTCTTCTATCTCGCGTTCGCGCTCCACAATCAGGCGTACAGCCACAGACTGTACACGTCCGGCACTGAGTCCTGTTACAATCTTGCGCCACAGGATAGGTGACAACTCAAAGCCCACGATACGGTCCAACACGCGGCGTGCCTGTTGGGCTTGAACAAGGTTATAATCCACCTGACGGGGATGCTGGATAGCGTCCTGAATAGCGTCTTTGGTAATCTCGTGAAAAACGATGCGTCGTGTCCGTTCGGGGGCTAATTGCAGCACTTCTTGCAGGTGCCAAGCGATGGCCTCACCCTCACGGTCCTCATCACTTGCCAGCCAAACCGTATCGGCCTTGGCAGCTTCGCTGCGCATCGTAGCCAGCAGGGATTCTTTGGTCGGGTCAATGACATAGTTCGGGGTATAATCGTTATCAAAATCAATTCCGATACTACGTTTTCCTATACCCTCTATATCTCGTATATGGCCTTTAGAAGAAAGAACGCGATAGTCTTTCCCTAAAAATTTCTCGATTGTTTTTGCTTTCTCCGGTGACTCAACAATGACTAAATTCTTACTCATTACTCCTTATTATCTGTTATCTTATCTCTGTTTTCTCGTTTCGGGCTGCAAAGATACAAAGAATTTTTGGAATATGCAAATCCTTTTGTAAAATGATGTGTTTAACTGCCACTTTGTCGCTAAATGATGAAATGTATACGTTTTTTCTGAAAAAGATAACATTTTCTTGTTTATTCCAAAAATTCTTTGTACCTTTGCAACGTAGAAATGTATGCTCAGTTGTTACTTCTAACGGAACAATATGAATGAACAAAATGAAATAGTATTGTATCAACCCAATGAATTAACGAAGTTGGAAGTTCGTGTGGCAGATGAAACGGTGTGGCTCAGTCAAAGTCAAATTGTGGAATTATTTGCTTCAAGTAAAGCCAATATCAGTGAGCATATAAAAAATATCTATGCTCAGCATGAGTTAGAAGAGGGAGCAACAGTTCGGAATTTCCGAACAGTTCAACAAGAAGGAAAACGACAAGTGATGCGTACGATTGCCTATTATAATTTGGATGCCATTATATCTATTGGATTTAGGGTAAACACTATACGCGGTATTCAGTTCCGCCAGTGGGCGAATAAAGTTCTTAAAGACTATATGCTTCGCGGTTATGCGCTTAATCAACGGCTGCTGCATATTGAAAGCGAATTGGCAGAACATCAATCCATCTTGCAAAAGCATGAAGAAAAACTGGATTTCTTTGTTAGGACGGCTTTGCCTCCTGCCGAGCAAGTCTTCTTTGAAGGCAATTTCTTTGAAGCGCGTGTAGCATTGGAATCGTTGGTAAAGCAAGCCAAACAAAGAGTGATTGTGATAGATGGTTATGTGGACGCGCAGACATTTGATATTTTAGATGTTCGGGCAAAAGGTGTGTCTGCTGACATTTATACAAATAGTGTAGGTTCCGGTATGCAGCGTTTAATGGCAACCCACGACGCAGAAAAAGGCAAAGAGCATATTGAGGTACATCAGTGGAAGAATAAGAGCCACGACCGTTGGCTGATTATTGATGACACATTGTATCATTGTGGTCATTCGTTAAATGCAATGGGCAACCATCTGAGTGCCATTAGTCAAATGGGAATAAATCCCGAAGAAATACTGAAGCAAATAAGATAATATAAAGGAAAAAAGAAAATTAACCCCTCCCGCAGGGGATGACCCTGCAAAGACATTGTAAAAAGTAAGCAGCTAAGAACTTGGGATTTTCGAAAACTGGACACTTTCAAAAATTCTTTTACCAAGAACAAGGCCTTTGCTCACGCTTTGCGTGAGTCTTGTTCTGTAGATATTTGGTAAAAGAAGGTAGTCCAGAATCCTCGAAATCCCAGATTGAAGCTAAACAGGCCTCACGTTTTTTGTTGTATATATGTGAATATTGAATAAACGGAGTATGCCTTCTGCCAAATAATAAAGTGAAGGCAAAACTAAAAAATAATCTTATGAAAAAAACATTTATTTTAATTGCATCCATTATTCTTACTGTTTCAGCAAGTGCTCAACTCCAACTGCTGAAAACTATTGATGGTAATGTTCGACAAGCAGGAACTTCCGTTTCGCCTATGTATGCTGATAACGGACTTCCAGTACAATATTTTGTCAAAATTGCGGATGATAGAAGGTCTGCTACTTTTTACGATGCCACTACATTAAATGAATATAAAGTGGTTATTTTTTCGACTGATATTGCTCAAATAGTATGTGCCTTTAAGTATGTGTGGGCATTGGAAGATAAACTATATTTTTTAGCAATACCCCGTGACGAAGAAGAGAATAGTGGGTTAGCCTTGTATGACGAAAATGGTATAGTTATACAGACTTTTTCTTCAAGGTACGAGGACTTTGGACTTATACAAACTACTCAAGGTTATTTATTCTATGTTTGCCAAGCAAATGAGGTGTGGAAAATCACAAGTATTGATATTTATTCCGTTCCCGGAAACGGAGAATCGACAACTGATATTAACGAAGTGATTTCTTCTACTCCTCGTGCTAATCGCAAGGCACTCCGCAATGGGCATGTTTTTGTTGATACACCCGAACATGTTTATAACGCCCTCGGCGGAGTGATGAGATAAATCTTACAAATCGTCAGTTCTCATCGTGCATTGTGGATTGTCAATCGCCAACTGCAATAAGTATACGATGAGTATAGGATTAGGGAACCGATTTGCATCAGCATTTCGGTCCCTTAATTGTCCCTAACTGAGTTTGGCACACCTTTTGCTATGGCTTTTATGAGTGAGAAATAGTGCTCACTACAACTAAAACCTAATTATTAATCTTAACAAAACAACAACTATGAAGTACCAATGTATTTGTGGGTACATCTATGATGAAGCTGTAGAGCCCATCCGTTTCAACGATTTGCCGAAGGACTGGAAATGTCCCGTATGCGGCGCTGGTAAAGACGCTTTTACGCCCGTCTCCGACGAAAAGACCGGTAAGAAACATTGCTGTAGGAAATAGACGCAATAGAGATTGATGGACATAGTCCAATGAACTACCGAAACCAATCTCTGTTGCCATTAAACCTAACTCTAACCTTAATAATCTAAACTTTAACCACTATGTTATCAAAGAAACTGTCTGAGGCGTTAAACGCCCAAATAAATACCGAATTATGGTCTGCATATATTTACTGTAGTATGTCCAACTGGGCACTGGATGCCGGTTACGAAGGCATTGCCCATTGGTTCCGGTTGCAGGCACGTGAGGAACAGGATCACGCAGAACGCTTGGCGGACTATATACGCCGTCAGGGCGGAAAAGTGTTCTACCGTTCTATTGCAGATGTACCTAATGACTGGGGTAGTCCCATAGACCTCTTTCTAGATGCTGCCAAGCACGAAGAAATGATTACAAAGAACATCTCGAACCTCATGCAAAAAGCCATGACAGAAGGAGATTTTGCTACGCAAGTTTTCTTACAATGGTTTGTTACCGAGCAGGTTGAGGAAGAAGATTCACTTCGTGCCATTCTGACCGACCTGCGTAAGATAGGCACATGTGAATGTGGTTGTGGACTGCATCTCATTGACCGCGAACTATTGCAACGTTCCAAATAGCGCACGGTTTCATACAAATCGCGAAGCACAATCTCTGTGCTTCGCGATTCGTATAGTTTATTTACTTTGTAAATACGATTAGCGTTTGTAGTTCTCCCACTTGGTGTTGCGCATGTCACCCGACTTGAGGAACTCCTCGTGCATAGCGAGGGCGCAAGACAACGTATGAGGCGTGTGTGCCGTCTTCGCCATTTCCAAATACTCGTTGAGTAAAGGACGATATGCAGGGTCCACACAGTTGTTGATAATCTCGTGTGCGCGTTGGATAGGACTCTTACCGCGAAGGTCGGCTATACCGTGCTCCGTGATGATAATCTTAACGGAGTGTTCGCTGTGGTCAAGGTGGCTAACCATCGGCACGAAGGCAGAGATGCAACCGCCTTTGGCTGTGGAAGGTGTGGTATAAATAGAGATGTATGCGTTACGTGTGAAGTCACCGCTACCGCCTATACCGTTCATCATCTTCGTACCGCAGACGTGGGTGGAGTTGATATTACCAAAAATATCTGCCTCAAGGGCGGTGTTGATGGTAATCAAGCCCATACGGCGTGCCAACTCGGGGTTGTTGCTAATCTCTTGTGGACGAAGTACAATCTTGTCCTTGAAGAAGTCCATGTGGTCGATGATGTCCTGCAGTTTATCGGCACCGATGGTGAGCGAGCAACCGCTGGCAAACTTAATGCGACCTTCCTTCATCAGCCCTACTACGCTGTCCTGAATAACCTCGGTGTACATCTCAAAGGCAGGAATGTTCTTGTTCTCGCCAAGGGCACCTAATACGGCATTGGCCACGTTACCTACGCCCGATTGGATAGGCAGGAAAGAGGCAGGAATACGTCCGGCTTGCATCTCTGCCTCAAGGAACTTGGCAACGTTGTTACCGATTTGTTGGGTCGTCTCGTCCAGAGGAGTGAACTTGCCTACTTCGTTGGGACGGTTGGTGCGCACTACGGCAGCCAGACGCGAAGCCGGTACGGTAATGCAATCTACACCAATGCGGTCAGAGGGTTTATAGACAGGAATCTCACGGCGTTGGGGAGGATCGGCGGGCTCATACAGGTCGTGCATACCGCGCATGGTAGCCGGCATAGCAGCATTCCACTCCACGATAATCTTGTCTGCCAATTCGCAGAAAGTGAGCATATTACCCACACCGGCGGTAGGTACGATTTCTACCATGTCGCCTTTCTCAACAATGTCGCACGCCTCGATAATGGCGAAATCAGGTTTGGGCAGGAACCCATAGCGAATATCCTGTGCCAACTCGCTGAGGTGCATATCGAAATAATGGGCACCTTGTGCATTGAGTTCGGTACGCAGGTCCTTGTTGCCCTGATAGGGGGTACGGAATTGGATGGCGTGTGCGCGTGCCAAAGCACCGTCGCAACTGTCGCCCGTACTGGCACCTGTGTACATACCTATCTTGAACTCTTTGCCCTCAGCGTGCAATGCTTCTGCTTTCTTGGCAATAGCGGTGGGGACATCTTTCGGTGCACCGGCAGGGGTAAAACCACCCATACCACAGATGGCACCATTGAAGACTAACTTAGCGGCGTCTTCAGCCGACATAAAAGGTAATGACATATTAATTGATAGTTGATAGTTGACAGTATCATTTAATAAGGGGCTACCGTTAGGCAGCCCCTTATTTCCTATAAGTGGTTGTATTAAGCCAACTTATTGATGTAAATAGCCAAAGACGATTTGAGGTTAGCAGCTTTGTTCTTGTGAATAATGTGGCGCTTAGCCAATTTGTCCAACATAGAAGCAACTTTGGGCAGCATAGCAGCTGCAGCAGCTTTCTCAGAAGTAGCACGCAAGTCGCGAACGGCGTTGCGAGCGGTCTTAGCGTAATAATGATTGTGTGCCTTGCGGGTAGCCGTTTGGCGAATTCTTTTCAAAGATGATTTGTGATTTGCCATCTTAGTTTAGTTTTTGTTCATTTAACAAATGTGTTACCTTTTGAGGAAGGTCGGTATTTTGTAGCGGGTAGGAGAGTCGAACTCCTCTTTTTAGAATGAAAATCTGACGTACTAACCGATATACGAACCCGCCGTGCTCGTGGAAAAAGCGTGCAAAATTACAACAAAATTTTGAATTGACCAAATATTTTGTGAAAAAAATGCGTTTTTTTTGCATATTTAAGAAAAAAAGTGTACCTTTGCAATGATTTTGACGGCAAAAATGAAGCGATACCTTATTATATTACTCGCGTGCGCGATGGGCGGAATGGTGATGGCGCAAGACTTGCAGACCAACGACCAAACCTTTTTTGACCCCGATGCCAACAAAGAGGAAGCATATCAATTTCATACGGAATATCGTGTGGAAGGCGGGTATGTGCAGCATTGGCAACACAGCCAAGACGAAACGTCGCGTCTGTATCTGCACGGTGGTCGCGTGGGTATGACGTTTGATTTTATGCTGCCGTATCATCTGAGTTTGCAGACCGGCATGATGTACACCCTCGCTTATGGCCGCTCGTCCCAAAAGTTTGGTATAGTGGACGAGGAAGAGTCGTATGCCGCTTCGGATTCGATTATTCACCGCGTGACGGAACATTGGTTGACCGTTCCCGTTCGGCTGTATTACAATATCAAGTTGTGGAAGCAGTTAAATATGTTCTTCTTCGGCGGTCCGCAGTTTATGATTGGCTTGGCGGAGATAGACAATATCGACAATCAGTTGCCCCCCAAAGCCACCTCTTTCTATCAAGATGAGTTGGGTATGCCTCTGTCGCGCTACAACCGTTTCAAGGAGGAGTTGGTCCCGTTTAATATGCAACTGGGCATAGGTGGCGGTTTTGAGTGGGATTGCTACCGCCTGCAGGCCGGATATGACTTTGGACTGAATAACCAGAGACGTCACGGCAAAGACAAGGGGCTGCACATGTGGGAGTGGAGTTGGTTCGTGAGCTTCGCCTACCGTCTGCCGATTAAATAAGAATGATTCAGGGGTGCCTTTCAACGGGCTGAGATTACACCCTTCGAACCTGAACAGGTCATGCTGTTAAGGAAGAAATTATGACACATCAACCTATTATACACTGTATTACCAATTCTGTTGCAATGGAGTTTACCGCCAATGCCCTGCTGGCTGTTGGCGTACGTCCGTTGATGTCTGCTGCCCCGAATGAGATGCACGATATTGCACGTGTGGCAGACGCGTTACTCATCAATATCGGTACTCTGAACGATGAACTGATTCGTGCTGCCATCTGTGCCGGTGAACAGATGCAGGCGCTGGGCAAACCCGTGGTGCTGGACCCGGTGGGTATTCAGGTATCTGCCTATCGCGAACAGGCCGTGAGGGACATTATTGCCCATTGTGCGCCATGCGTCATAAAAGGCAATGTAGCCGAGATGGCTGTGGTAAAGACGATGGTTGCGCCATCGAAAGCGTGCGTATTCGTTACGACCGGCGAGACGGATTTGATTACCGACGGGGCACGGCAGGAGTGCCTGCACGGCGGGTCCGTGTTGCAGACACGTGTTACGGCGATGGGGTGCGTAGCAGGCGCCCTGATTGCTGCATACGCAGCACAGGAGAGAGATGCTTTTGAGGCATCTGTTCGCGCTATGACGCTGATGAACAGAGCCGGCAAAGAGGCAGAGGGCGACTACGGTTTGGGCAGTTATCGAATGCATTTTATAGATTGTTTATCCCACTATGCTTGATTTACGTTTATACCTTGTCACCGACAGGGAACTCTGCGGTGGCAGACCACTGGAAAAAGTGGTGGAAGAGGCCGTGAAGGGCGGTTGCACGATGGTGCAGTTGCGCGAGAAAGACCTCTGTACACGGGACTTTATTGCTCAGGCACGTGCTATTCAGCAGGTGCTGAATGGTACGGGTGTGCCGTTGCTGATTAACGACCGTGTTGATGTTGCATTGGCGATAGGTGCCGACGGTGTGCATTTAGGGCAGAGTGATATGTCACCTGTTGATGCACGCAGGTTATTGGGACCCGACGCCATTATCGGTTTGAGCATAGAGCAAGTCGAACAAATATATGCTGCCAATCAGATGCCAATAGATTATGTGGCGGTTTCACCTGTTTTCCCAACTCGCACCAAGTTAGATACCTGTACTCCCCTTGGTCTTATCGGTAGTAGAGCGGTAGTAGAGCGAAGTGTTAAACCGGTCATTGGCATCGGTGGTATCAATCGCCAAACAGCATTGCAGGCGATGCAATGTGGTTTGAAAGGCATAGCTGTCGTTTCGGATATTATGTCGGCCGATTGTCCGAAACAAGTGGCACAAGAACTAAAAACAATCATTTCCCAATATGCAAACATATAAACGTGTATTAACTATTGCCGGAAGCGACTCGGGAGGGGGTGCCGGCATACAAGCAGATATTAAGGCAATCTCGGCATGTGGGTGCTATGCCGCCAGTGCCATTACCGCCGTTACGGTACAAAACACCTTGGGCGTACACAACGTAATGCCCGTACCTACCGACATCGTGCGCCAACAGATAGAAGCCGTGTTGGACGACATAGGGGCAGATGCCATTAAGATAGGTATGCTACATAACGAAGAAGTGGTGTGTGCCGTTGCCGATGAGTTGTGCCGTTACACGAAGGAGAGGACGCAACGAGGGGAAGGGCTATGTCACTATGTGGTGGACCCTGTGATGGTGTCCACCAGCGGTCATCGGCTAATAGAAGAAAAGGCCGTACAAGCCCTGAAAGAAGAGTTAATACCGCTGGCGCACCTGATTACACCCAATCTGCCGGAGGCCGAAGTGCTTCTGCAAGGCACGTGGCAGTGGGACAAGGTGAAGGACAGCAAAATGGCATTGAAAGAGGCCGCTCAGGCCTTGAGTGAGCAATACGGGGTGAGCGTGCTGCTGAAAGCGGGACACGTGGAGGAGGAACAACTGACGGATATATTATTTGACCACGAAACATGCCGTGCGGTGGAACTGCCGGCAAGGCGTGTAGAAACACGCAATACGCACGGAACAGGGTGTACATTATCGTCCGCCATCGCTGCCTACTTGGCACGAGACATGAAAATGACCGACGCTGTCAAAAGCGCCAAAGCATATATCAATCAGGCCATTATAGCCGGAGCAGCATACGAAATAGGGCACGGATACGGTCCTGTTGCCCATTTTTACGCCTATACGAAATAAACGATAACGGCATACCAAAAAGCGCATATCCCCAGTGCGAGGAACGTGGCCATCCACGCACGAAGGGACATCATGTGCCGTACGATAAAAGCAATCCAAATGCCCACGACAAGTGCAAGTGCATAGGGATAAATGCACGCTGCGACACCTACCCAGAGCGAAGCCCAAAAAGTTTGCTCCATGGCACCGTGGTCAGTCACGTCCAAATCACCTATTCGCATTTTGCGATATGCTCTGCGAATAGGGATAAGGGATAGGGCTGCCACAGCCAACGCCACCGGCAAACGCCACGTCAAAATATATGTGGACAGGAAGTCGATAAGCAGAAATGATTAGTCGATAAAGCCCTCACGACGCAGCAGATATTGCGGGTCTGCCTCTCTGCCACGGAATTCAAGGTAGAGGTCGTGTGCGTCGCGTGTGCCACCTTGCTCCAAGAGATGGTGGAAGCGTGCAGCCACCTCGGGATTGAGGATATTGCCGGTCTCCTTGAAGGCGGCAAAAGCGTCTGCATCAAGCACGGCAGCCCACGTGTAGGAGTAATACCCTGCTTCGTAGCCGGTGGTGAAGATGTGGTTGTAGAAAGTAGAACGATAACGAACGATAATCTCGTCTATCATGTGCATTTTTGCCATTGAGGCGGCCTCGAACGCATTGACGTCGATGGAGTCCATCGTGCTGAGTTCGTGATAGTCCATGTCTAAGATAGAGGCGGACAGCAATTCGGTTTGCACAAAGCCCTGATTGAATTTCTTGGCAGCATTGATTTTCTGTACCAACGAATCAGGAATAACCTCGCCTGTTTGGTAGTGGAAAGCATAGGTGGCAAGTATCTCGGGCTCGTAGCAGTAGTTCTCCATAAACTGCGAGGGCAGTTCAACAAAATCACGCGGTACATTGGTGCCGGAGAGGGATTTGTAAGTGGCCTTTGCCATCAAGCCGTGCAGCGCATGTCCGAACTCGTGGAACATCGTTTCCACATCGTCCATAGAAAGCAAAGACGGATTGCCGGCAGTAGGTTTGTTGAAGTTGCCGACATTGATGATAATGGGGCGATGGTCCACTCCGTCAGCGTCCACGTATTGCGAGGCGATATTGTTCATCCATGCACCCGGGCGTTTGCCGGCACGGGGGAAGTAGTCGGTATAAAGAATACCCACTAATGCTCCTTCGGAATCGGTAACTTTGAATACCTCTACATCGGGATTATAAACGGGCATGTCGCTGAGTTGCTCAAAGTTGAGTCCGTACAGGTTGTGCGCCAAGAGGAAGACACCACGGCGGACGTTGCTCAGTTCAAAGTAGGGTTTGAGTTCCTCTTCGTTGAGGGCATATTTGGCCTGACGCAGTTTCTCGGCATAGTACCACCAATCCCACGGTTGCAGACGGTTGTCGGCGTCCGAAGCACACTGCACATTGCCGTTTGCAATGTCCTGATTGAGCAGTTCCTGCAAAGCAGCCGCTTCGCGTTTGGCTGCAGCGAGCGAGGGCTCCCAAACAGAAGCGAGGAAGTCGTCAACGGTCTTGCTGTCCTTGGCCATGCAGTCCTGAAGGAGATAATCGGCAGGGCAGGTAAAACCGAATAATTGGGCTTTCTCAATACGCAAGTGCATCGTTTGATTGATGATGGCCTTGTTGTCGTTGGCATTGTCGTGATTGCCACGGGTGGTGTAAGCCATGAGCAGTTGGCGACGCAAATCGCGGTTTTCGCAGTATTGCAGCACGGGTGTGAAGGACGTACGTTTAGGCGAGAAGAGCCAACCCTCTTTGCCGGCTGCTTGGGCTTCTTCCTTGGCGGCCGCTTTGGCTGATTCGGGCAGTCCGACTAATTGCGATTCGTCGGTGATAAGCACTTGTGCCTCCTCGGCATTGGTCTCTGCCACTACGTTCTGACCGAATTTGAGGGACAGAACAGCCAGTTCGCTATTGATTTGTTTGAGGCGCTCTTTCTTGTCAGCGGGCAGGTTGGCACCGTTGTTGATAAATGCCTTGTAGGTCTCGTCGAGAAGACGCTTCTGCTCGGGATTGAGGTCAAGATTGGCTTGGTCCTCGTACACCTTATTAACGCGCGCGAAGAGGGCATCGTTCATATAGACACCGTCGGACAATTCGCTCAAACGCGGTGCTACACGGTTGGCTATCTCGTCCATCTCGGGTGTGCCGTCTGCTTCCAGTACATTAAAGAACACGCCTTCCACCAATTCCAGCAGCCCGCCACAACGGTCGAGAGCGGCGATAGTGTTATCAAACGTAGGCGCTTCGGTGTTGGTCACGATAGCGTCTATCTCGGTTTGGAACTGATGAATGGCCTCGTCAAAAGCCGGTTCATAATCTTTGAGTTCGTACTTGTCAAAGCAAGGTACACCAAATGGTGTGTCCTGTGCAGTGAGGAAAGGATTTTGTTTGTTACAAGCCATAAACGAAAGGACCATAAAGGTCGAAATGATGAATTGATAGAATGATGAATTGATTTTCATATTATTGTATTTTAACGTTTTTACGCATTGAGTCACGAATGACGGAACGCAGTTCCGCCGATTGGGTATTTACTTTGCCGTGGAAGAGAGGACGGAAGTCCTGTGCATAACGGCAGGGTGCCAGTTTGATGTCCAAGTTGTCGAACGTACCACTCACGTCCACGCCCAAGTAGAGCGGTTTGAGCAGGTTAACGTGGTAGTCAAAGGACATGTCCAAGTTGTGGCGTCCGCCCAAGGCAGCCATGTAGTTGTCGATGGAGACACAGAAGGGGAAGACCTCGATTTGGTCCTTGTAAAGAGTCATCTCAGCCGAGATAGAATCCACAAGGTTTTCGGTCTTCTTGTTGAACATCAGCAGTTTACTAATCTTGGAGAAAGTCTCTGTATCCATCACGACGAGGTCCTTGCCAAAGATGGAACATGCACCGCGTAGGGTAGAGCGTTTGGGCTCGTAGTTGGCTTTGAGGTAGGTTTCGGCAGCGATGTGGAACTCGGCATTTCCTTTGAAAGCGTCCAACATGGGCACCATAGTAGTGAGCCCCGGAATCATATTGACCAGTTCTTGAATATTCACGTCCAGCATGTGATAATCAAAGCCCAAGTAGAGGTGATTACGACGCGGTGTGCGGTACATGGCGGTCAGTTGCAGTTTGGCAGCACGGCATACAAAACCGACTTCCTCCAGCACCAAACGCCCGTTGCGGATATAAATCTGTCCGCCCAAGTTGCGTGCCACCTGATTGAAGATAACCGTTTCGTCAATATGCGTGTTGAGCGTCAAATCGACATCGGTAGGCACCAAGAAGGGTTTGGCTTCGTCAGGCGAAGTGGTGGTAGATGTCGTAGTTGTGGCTGCGGTGTCGGTCTGCTCCTCAGACCCTTGTTTGGCAGAGAACCACTCCATAAACTGATTGGCATCGGTACGTGTGGAAGTGAAATTGAGCACGCCCACTAAGGTGTCTTTGTGTTGCAACCACTTGCCGATATGCTGAATCTCGCCACTTAGGCAGAAGTCGCTATTACCCAAAACGATACGGCTGGTGTCAATGACAAAATCTTTGTTGGAATAGGCGAACTTGATTTGCGGTATCTCAACTACCGGTTCCAAAGATGCAAGTTTAACCTCGCCTTGCTTGAGTTCGACGTTCAGTTTGGGATTCCATTGCAGGAGGAGTTGGTCCTGCTTGCTGTTGTATCGTGCTTCGGCAGAAAGTTTTAAGGCACCTGTCTTGGCTTGCATATCCTTACCCATTACTGCTTGCATCTCGGAAGCAGAGAACGTGAGCATCATCTTCGGCGTTTGTTTAGAGCGACGAGAAGATGTTAGGGTAACCTGTCCCTTTGGAGCAGCAGCATGTACATGAATAGTGTCCATATCTGCCACGAGGTCCTTTAAGTCAAATCCACCTGTGATAGTCGGTATATTCGTAGTGTCTTTGGTGTCTATTTCCACTGCTGCTTTCAGTTGACCTCCCTGACAAATCGCATCTAAATCAGATGCCAATAGTTGGGCATGGAGGTTGGTCAATCCTACTTGGCAGTCAGCCGATAAGATATTCTTGTCCGAGATATTTTTTTTTGGTGCTACGATGTGCAGCGTCAAATTGTCTGCTGTAGCCAACGTGGAATCTTGCCACATCATATCTATATCGTTTAGCGTCAGGTCGCCGTTAATCGCCATCTTATTCAGATTGAAGTTGGTCACGTCATTCAGGCGTGTTTGGGCTGTTACGGTGCCCATCATTGTTCCTTTTACCCATGACTGTGCTGAATCGTTTTGAATCCAATAATTGGCGTCTGGCAAGTAAACATTCATGTCCGCTTTGAGTTTGCACAAGGGGTCGGATAATTCAAAATCAGGTTGGTCCTTGAGTATGTCGGTAGCCGTGCCGGAGACGGTAACCGAAGTCTTGCCCGTGCGAGCAAACAGCCGATTGATGGTGGCTGTAGTGTTGCTCTTGTTGTTCAAATCGGCATGTGCCGTAATGTCAGCTTCCACCTCATCGAAGTAATAAGGCAGTGGAGTGTACCGCCCCTGTGCTCCTGTCAGTAAGATTTGTGCATCAACCAACGGCATTGAGATGGAGTCATACGTACCGGTGGCATGTGCTATCAGTTGCAGATGACCGTCTGCATCTACCTCTTTCGGCCACAGAGATTGATACGAAGGCGGTACTAAATGCCACACGTTAGATATTTTCCATTCGTTGGTCTTGACTGTTACATCCATGTTGTAAATACCCGAAGCGAAGCACGGAGAACCTACATAGCCATCCAAATTGATGGTGTATTCATTGATGGCTAATTGTGTGCCATCAATAGTGATTTGTTCGGACGATTGGAAAGACATAGGCAAGGTGAGGCGCAGATGCAGATTGTCGGCATACTGCTCACCCTTCATTTGGAAGGACACATTATTTGCATCTAACTCCAATTGCACACGAGATGGGTCTTCTGTTTCCGTGCCATCCAGTCGAATGCTGCAATCCGTCAAACCGGCTACCAACGAATCTTGTTGGTCAACAAAACTGAGTTTGCGTGCCGAGATTTGAATGGCATCTTCCCAACCGATAGAACGCAGTTGCCACGAAGAAGTAGTGTCTTCTAACTCGTCTTCTATGGTGTCTGTATTCCAAACCATGAAATTGTTGTTGCCTATGCTATCTATGTAGATATTGGCTTCGATGTCTTTCAGAATACACTTTTCGATGTAAATATCTCCGTCCAATGCCTTCTTGATGTCCAAACCAACAATCAGTTTGGGTACAGCCAATACGGTGTCGGATTGAGCACCCTCCATAGGGTTAATGACATATAGTCCTTTCACTTCCACACCAAAATTGGGGAAGGTACGGAAGAACGTCAGATTCACTTCGTCCAGCGTGTGCGAACAGGTCAGCAAAGAGTCAGCCACCTGATTCACGATAGGAGTCAGTCGCTTAGGTGTAAAAATGCACCACGTCGCCACCGCCACGGCTACCAAAACGAGTGCTACAAGTGAGCCGAGGGTAATGCCCAGTATTTTGAAGAAACGTTTCATAATTGTGGTTTTGCTATTTTAACGTAATTGCGCGTGTCAAATCCGTCCGTAAATGACAATGTTGTTTCGGTTAATGTAGTGATTGTGTATATTCTTGGAATATCTGCACCACCATTGTCCATCAAGTGAATCTGTGTCAACTTATTGTCTTTGTTGTCCACTGTGGTGTACCATTCAAACCAACTATTTCCGTGATACATATAATTCCACAAATCATCTTCATACACCTCGTCATCTTCATCCCACTCATACCCTAAATAATAACCATCTCTCATTTCACCATCATCATGCATAAAACGGACATACTGGTTGGTGTTGGTGCGTTGCCAATAGCCAACTAACATTGTTTCAGGGTCTTCTACTTCCCCTTCTTTACAACCGGTGACAACAAACATCAGCACGGTGCATAATGTCAATAATTTACATACATGTTTCATAATTATGCTTTTTTGAGGTTGATATTTACGTTATATCCATCCATTTCGATGGCCTCACCCTGTACGTTGTCGGCAAGGGTGATAGAAGTGGCAAGCACTTGGGAAGCGATGTAGTCCTTGAAGTTCGCCACAGCAGAGGCAATCTCCGAACGATTTTCCATACAGATGGCGATACGGTCGGTTATCTCCAAACCGGACGACTTACGTAAGTTCTGAATACGGTTAATCAGTTCGCGTGCGATACCTTCCTCAATCAGTGCTTGGGTGAGTTCGATGTCGAGGGCGATGGTAAGTGTGCCTTCGGTAGCCACAAGCCAACCCGGCATGTCTTCGGTCAAAATCTCTACATCCTCAAGAACAAGTTGATAATTGATAGTTGATAATTGACAAGTCATCGTTCCTTGTTGTTCAAATTGGGCTATATCCGCTTGAGACATGGCATTGATGAAAGCAGCCAATTCTTTCATCTGTCCGCCCACTTTCTTACCCAACACTTTGAACTGGGGCTTGATTTTCTTGACAAGTTGCACCTCGCTCTTGTCAGCGGTGGTAATCAGTAACTCCTTGATATTCACCTCCGACTTAATCAGGTTCTCCACATGCTTGAGTGCCTCCACCGTCTCTATATCCGGAGCAGGAATAACGGCTTTCTGCAGGGGCTGACGCACGTTCTTCTCGGCACGTTTGCGGAGCGATAGAATCATCGAAGTGGCTTGCTGTGCGAGTGCCATTTGGTGCTCTAAATTCTTGTTAATGAGTGCCGTGTCGGCTGTTGGCCATTCGCTCTCATGCACGGTTGTGCCGGTTAAGTCGCGATAGAGGCGGTCGGCGTAGAACGGTGCGTTGGGTGCCATGAGTTGTGCTACGGTGGTGAGGCAGGTGTAGAGTGTCGCGTAGGCGGCTTGCTTGTCCTCGTCCATCTTGCCGCCCCAGAAACGTTTGCGGTTAAGGCGCACGTACCAGTTACTGAGGTCGTCTTGCACAAAGTCCGAGATAGCGCGCCCTGCCTTGGTGGGCTCGTATTGCTCGTAATCCTCTGTTACCTCCTTGACAAGCGAATTCAGTTTGGAAAGTATCCACTTATCAATTTCTGTCAGTGCGAACGATGGGGTGTCCGTGGGTGTGTCGTGGGAGTAGCACGGGTTGATTCGCCGTCGGTTCGCCGTCGGCAAAACCCCGTCTGACAAAGTGGGCTGCCACCCATCTACATTGGCGTACAGGGCAAAGAATCCGTAGGTATTGTAAAGGGTACCAAAGAACTTGCGGCGAATCTCGTCCACGCCTTCAGGGTCGAATTTGAGATTTTCCCACGGAGACGAGTTGGTCAGCATATACCAACGTACAGCGTCGGCACCGTATTTATTCAGCGCCTCAAAGGGGTCCACGGCATTGCCCAGACGTTTGGACATTTTGTTGCCGTTCTTGTCAAGAACGAGTCCGTTGGAAATGACGTTTTTATATGCCACCGTGCCTTCCAACATCGTGTGAATAGCGTGCAAGGTGAAGAACCAGCCACGTGTTTGGTCCACACCTTCGCAGATGAAGTCGGCAGTGCGCGGTGCGTCCATGTTCTCAAAAGGCAAGTGCGCCTGAGCATAGGGCATCGCACCCGAGTCAAACCACACATCGATGAGGTCGAGTTCGCGTTTCATCGGTTTGCCCGACGGACTGACAAGAATAATGCTGTCCACATAGGGGCGGTGCAGGTCGATGACTGACGGGTCGTAGTTGGCCTTGCTGTAGTCGCCTACCACGTGTTTGGGCCACGGATAGGCGGTCATGAAACCGGCTGCGATGGACTTGTCTATTTCCTCAAAAAGTTCCTTGATGGAACCGATACACAGTTCCTCCTGACCGTCTTCCGTTCGCCAGATAGGCAAGGGCGTACCCCAGTAACGCGAGCGGGACAGGTTCCAGTCGTTGAGGTTTTCGAGCCACTTGCCGAAGCGTCCTGTACCGGTGGATTCGGGTTGCCAATGAATGGTGTTATTGAGGCGAATCATGTCCTCGCGGGTTTTGGTGGAACGAATAAACCAACTGTCCAAGGGATAATAGAGGACGGGCTTGTCCGTGCGCCAGCAGTGAGGGTAGGTGTGTACGTGCTTCTCAATACGGAAAGCGCGACCGTCCTGCTTGAGCATAATGCAGAGGCGAATATCCAAATTTTCGGCTTTTTGTGCTGCCGATTCATCGTATTTGCCGTCAATGGTGAACTGGGGATCATAGGCATTTTTTACCCACTGACCCTGCCATTGAGTGTAGAGATCTTGGTTGATATGCTTTGCCACAAAGGTCTCGTCCAAATCGTCCATGAGGAAGAACTTGCCGGTCATATCGACCATAGGACGCAATTCGCCTTTCTTGGTGAGGAACGTCATACCCGGAATGCCGGCTTTCTTCGCCACCATTGCATCGTCTGCACCAAAGGTGGGGGCAATATGTACGATACCCGTACCGTCTTCGGTGGTAACGTAGTCACCTAAGATGATGCGGAACGGAGTGCCATCGTTCTCGCCACGCATCGGGGTGGCAAAGGGTATGAGTTGGTCATATTCCAAACCTTCCAATTCCGTACCTTTGCAGCGGTAAAGCACTTCGGGTGCCTCACCTAATTCTTTGGCGTATGCACTCAGGCGTGCCTCTGCCAACAGGTAAAGGGCGGGTTGGTTGGTGTAGGGGTTTTCGCCCTTGACAACGACGTAATCTATCTTGGGACCAACACAAAGGGCGGTGTTGCTGGGCAAGGTCCACGGGGTAGTGGTCCACGCTAACGCATAGAGGGGCAGGTTCTCTTTTTGCACGATGATACTGCTCTCTTTGATGCGGAACTGCGCCGTGCAGGTTGTATCTTTCACGTCACGATAGCAGCCGGGTTGGTTCAACTCGTGGCTACTCAGTCCCGTGCCGGCAGCCGGCGAATAGGGCTGAATGGTGTAACCCTTGTAGAGATAGCCCTTTTTGTAGAGTTCTTTGAGCAGGTACCAAAGGGTTTCGATATACTTGTTATCGTATGTGATATACGGATTTTCGAGGTCCACCCAATAACCCATTTGCTGGGTCAGGTTGGTCCACTCTTTGGTGTATTTCATCACCTCGCGACGGCAAGCGGCATTGTATTCGTCCACGCTGATTTTCTTGCCGATATCCTCTTTGGTAATGCCTAGCATTTTCTCTACGCCCAATTCGACAGGCAGTCCGTGAGTGTCCCAACCGGCTTTACGGCGTACCTCATAGCCCTGCATGGTCTTGAAGCGGCAGAACGTATCTTTGATGGTACGTGCCAATACGTGGTGAATACCCGGCATACCGTTGGCAGAAGGCGGACCCTCAAAAAAGATAAATTGCCCTTTGGGTTTCGGTTCTTCACCATGTACGGCCTTCTCGGCCAAATGTTCTTTCTCCCATTCTGCCAAGATAGTTTTGCTCATCTCCGGCAGATTCAACTGTTTGTACTCGTTAAATTTGTTCATATTGTATGATTTAATGTAATTCGTTACCTCTTTGCCCACAAAAAAGCGTGCAAAGATACAAATTTTTTTGCATATATGCAAATTTAATAAAAAATATTAATAGAAAAGGTGCAATTCTTCGGGATGGCGCTCGAAGTGATTGCCAATGACAACGATGTCGGCTCCGGCACGGAAAGCGTCTTTCATCATCTGAGGAGTGGTAATGCCTCCTCCCACAATCAGAGGAATGTTTATTGCCTGACGCACGGCATTGATTATATCGATGGATACTGGATTTTTTGCGCCACTTCCTGCCTCTAAATAGATGAGTTGCTTGCCCATCATTTGTCCTGCCAAAGCGGTGCTGGTAATGAGCGTTATTTGGTCCTGTGGAATGGGAGCCGATTGGCAGGTCTGTACTACGCTGGTCGGTATGCCTCCGTCAATCAGGATATACCCCATAGGCAAAACTTCTATGCCGGATTGTGCAATCACTTGTGCCGAGTCAATCTGGCGACCTACCAATAAATCCGGATTGCGCGATGAGAGCACGGACAAGTAGAGCAGGGCATCTGCCTGTGGTGAGAACTGGGACGGATTGCCCGGAAAGAGGACAATGGGACGATGTGTGATAGCACGTATTTTATCGATGAACAGGGGAGAAATAGCACCTGTGCTCCCCCCGACAAAGATTAAATCGGCAGCATCTAATTCACCCTTGCGGAACCGTATTTCGTGCTCCGGATCAAGCAGAACAGCCAACATGTGCTGGCCCATTTGCCGTTTTGCCAATATATACTCTAACACGTTCATTGCCAACGAAAAGACTCAACCAAAGTGCGCATGTCATCGTGCAGGAAGGAAATAACGGGAGCAAGCGAATCCTGATTGGGAATGGTGTTGATATAGACTGCTGCACGGAAGAAATGTGTGGTGGAGTCGGTAAGGTAGAATTGCATAGGAGTGGCTGTGTTGCCCTCTAATTCGTAGAAAATGCCAAAAACATGATGAACAGAATCAATGTACTCCTGCTCGGGAATGGCAGAGGCCTTGACAGAGTGGGAATATACAAATTCCTGCGCATCAGCCAATAGTTGCGGCAGGTTGTGCCGAACGGGTAAGTAGGAGCAGTGTACCGTGGCGTCGAGTGTGGGATAATACACATTAATCCAAGTCGATTGTGCCGAGTCGGCAGGTAGGATTTGTGCCGATGAATTGTAGGAAAATGCGTAGGGTAACGGTTGAGAAAGCGGAACAAACTGATGCTCCGGCAGGGCAATACGAAAATAGCCGTATTCCTTGGGTGTGGCAGGACGGGAGCAGGAGGCACCGAGCATAAGGCATACCAAGAGCAAACCCATTACTGACCGTTGTATGACGCAATACTTTTTCACCACTGCATAATTTGGGTATGCAAAGGTACAAAAAAAAACGGACAGACCATCTCGTTTGACACTTTTTATCAAAAAAACGCGCGCGCACTTGCGTAAATGAAAAAAAAGTTGTATATTTGCACGCTAATTTGGAATAAACCCGAAAAACACAAAAAGATATGAAGAACAACAATTATTGCGTGATTATGGCCGGTGGCATAGGTAGCCGCTTTTGGCCGTTTAGTAGAAACAGCCGTCCCAAGCAGTTTTTAGACTTCTTTGGCACGGGTAAATCCCTGTTACAGATGACGGTGGACCGCTTTCGTCCACTGGTGCCCATTGAGCATATTCTGATAGTTACCAACGTTATTTACAAGGACTTGATTCTGGAGCAAATTCCGGATATGAACGGTTCGCAAGTGCTATGTGAGCCGGCGCGCCGTAACACGGCACCTTGTATCGCCTATGCCATTGCCCATATCAAAGGTTTGGCTTATCAAGAGGTGTACGGGCGCCATTTGCAGGAGGGAGAGCAGGTGGATTGGGACGATGAAAAACTGAATGCAAACATCGTGGTGGCTCCGTCGGACCACTTGATATTACAGGAAGATGAGTTTAGACGCGTGATAGGTGAGGGGTTGGATTTCGTGAGTAAGAACGATACCCTTCTCACGCTCGGCATGAAGCCCACACGGCCGGAAACGGGTTACGGATATATCCAAATGATGCCGGGCGAGAGCAGTTTGCGTAAGGTGAAGACCTTTACCGAGAAACCCAATGCCGACCTTGCCAAAGTATTTGTGGAGAGTGGCGAGTTCTTGTGGAACTCAGGTATTTTCCTTTGGAACCTGCGGACTATTCGTCACGAATTCCTGAGTAATTTGCCGGAGATAGCACAGGCCTTTGCACGCGGAGAATGGTGCATGGGCACGGAGAAAGAGGAAGATTTTATTCAGCAGATGTTCCCCACTTGCCCCAATATCAGTATTGACTACGGCGTGATGGAAAAAGCCAAGTCGGTACATGTGATGATGGCCGATTTCGGTTGGTCGGACTTGGGTACATGGGGCTCGCTGTATGACCTGAGTGAAAAAGATGCCGAGCAGAACGTGACGCTGAAATGCAATGCCGCCTACTATGACAGCAAGGGCAATATCGTTGCCTTGCCGGAAGGCCATTTGGCAGTGCTGCGTGGTATGCAGGACATGATTGTGGCGGAGTCGGACGGCGTGCTGCTGATTTGCCCCAAGAGTGAGGAGCAACAAATACGGCAGTTCGTATCAGATGCAGAAACAAATTATGGTGGCAAATTTAATTAAGTATGAGTTATCTGAATTTTGATAAAACGTTGTTAGTCAACTTAGAGCGCAGTTTGAGCAAGGAGATGATTCGCACCAATCGTGCCGGTGCCTACAACTCAACTACGCTGGTGGATTGCAACACACGTAAGTACCACGGTCAGTTGGTATTGCCGTTGCCCGAATTGGGGTCGGATAACTACGTGTTGCTGTCCAGTTTAGACGAAACGGTGATACAGCACGGTGCTGCCTTCAACCTCGGTTTGCATAAATACGACGGCAACACGTATATGCCCAACGGGCACAAGTATATTCGTGAATTTGACTGTGAAGTTATTTCCAAAACGACCTACCGTGTGGGTGGTGTCATACTAACCAAGGAGCGTATGTTGGTTAGTTTTGAGCCACGTGTGCTGATTCGTTACACGATGGTGGAGGCCGGTAGCCCGATTACGATGCGTTTCCGTCCGTTCTTGGCCTTCCGCAGCGTGAACGAACTGACGCACGCCAACGGACAAGCCAACACCGACATGACGGAGGTAAGCAATGGTCGCAAGAACCGTATGTATGCCGGATTTCCGGAGTTATATATGCAGTTCTCAAAGAAAGTGACTTACACCCACGAGCCCCAATGGTACAAGGATATTGAGTATCAGAAGGAGCAGGAACGCGGTTTTGAGTACAAGGAGGACCAATTGGTGCCGGGCTATTTTGAGGTGATGATGAAAAAGGGCGAGAGTATCATCTTCAGTGCCGGTATCAGCGAGACCAAACCCACTACACTGAAAACGATTTGGGAGAAAGAGATGTTGCGACGCATCGCACGGGAAGATATGTTTGCCTGCCTGAAGAACAGCGCTGCTCAGTTCTACAAACGTGTGGGTAATCAGTGCTATCTGTTAGCCGGTTATCCGTGGTTTAAGTCCACTGCACGGGACGAGTTTTTTGCCACTCCCAGTTGTACTTTGGACATCGACCGTCCCGAATACTGGCAAGCCATCATTGATGAGACAGCCGTTCCGATGGTTCAAACGTGGATGAAGCAGGGCTATGTTGATGGCGAATTAAGTGGATTGGATGAGCCGGATGCTTTGCTGTGGTTGGTGCGTGCGTTCCAGAAATTTGCGCATAAATATACTGTCAATGAGGCAGCCGACAAGTACGGTGAACTCTGCAAAACCATTGTGGATTACTACCGTAAGTCGTGCCATCCGCGGGCTGTGGTACACAACAACGGCCTGATGTGGGTAGAGGGTAGGGAACGTCCTGCCACATGGATGAATGCCGTGGAAGATGGCAGACCTATCACGCCTCGAACGGGCTATGTGGTAGAGATCAATGCTCTTTGGTACAACGCCCTTTGCTTCACGGCGGAGATGATGCGTGCCAAGGGACGTGAGAACATGGCCGATATGCTGGAGTACCAAGCCGAATTGATGCGTGAGGCGTTTACCAACACGTTCTGGAACGGTGTTTATTTAGATGATTATGTGGTCGATGGCTATCATGACAAGGAGGTGCGTCCGAATATGATTTGGGCTGCTGCCCTTCCGTATTCGCCTCTGGACAGAAAGCAGCAAAAAGCCGTGGTAGATATCTGCACCAAAGAACTGTTGACTCCTCGTGGGCTACGCACTTTGTCTCCCAAGAGTGGCAGTTACCGACCCGAATACATAGGCGGCCAGTTGGAGCGTGACCGCAATTTCCACAACGGTCCCGTGTGGCCCTATACGATAGCGGCTTATGCGCGGGCGTATATGAATGTTTATAAACATAGCGGCATCAGTTTTATGCAGCGGCTGTTGGTGGGATATGAGCAGGAGATGTCCGAACTATGTATCGGTACGCTGAACGAACTGTATGATGGCAATCCTCCCTACAAAGGGCATGGCGGTATGTCGTATGCCCCCAGTGTGGCTGCCGTTATATCCGTAATAGATACCATGAATCACTTTGAAACACAACAAAACCTATGAGAGCATTGATGTTTGGATGGGAGTTCCCGCCGCATATCTTAGGCGGACTCGGTACAGCCAGTTACGGGTTGACGCGAGGAATGGCTCAACAGGAAGATTTGCAAATCACCTTCGTGTTACCCAAGCCGTGGGGTGACGAGGACCAATCGTTCCTGCGTATCATTGGTGCCAATAGCGTGGACGTACCGGGCAGAGGATGTATTGAGTTCTCCGGCCGATACCCCGACAACTTGGTGGAGGAGATAGGCAACTACGAAGCCGTTGCCGCCCAGTTGGCATGGCGAGAGCAGTTTGATATTATCCACAGCCACGATTGGCTTACCTATCCTGCCGGTGTGGCAGTGAAGCATATCACCGGTAAACCGCTGGTTATTCACGTGCATGCTACCGACTTTGACCGCAGTCGGGGAAATGTCAACCCCACCGTGTATGCCATTGAGCGCAGAGGTATGGACGAGGCCAATCATATCATGTGCGTGAGCGAACTGACACGCCGTACCGTGATTGAGAAATACGGGCAGGACCCTAATAAGGTCAGTACGGTGCATAATGCCGTCGAACCCTTACCCAATCCGGAGGAGTTTGTCAAGCACCCGCGTAAGGATAAGTTGGTCACTTTCTTGGGTCGTATTACGATGCAGAAAGGGCCGGAGTACTTTGTTGAGGCGGCTGCACGTGTATTAGAGAAAACAGACGGTGTGCGCTTTGTTATGGCCGGTAGTGGCGATATGATGGCCAAGATGATTGACTTGGTGGCCCAGCGCGGTATAGCCGATAAGTTCCACTTCCCCGGTTTCATGCGTGGTAAACAGGTGCAACAGATTTTGGCTGATTCGGACGTGTATATCATGCCCAGTGTGAGTGAGCCGTTCGGTATTTCTCCTCTGGAGGCGATGCAGGTGGGCTGTCCCAGTATCATCAGTTATCAGTCCGGCTGCGCCGAGATTCTGCACCACGCCATTAAGACCGACTATTGGGACATAGACGCGATGGCAGACGCTATTTATGCCATTGTCAAGTATCCGGCTATGTATAAGTCGCTCAGCGAGTTAGGACGACAAGAGGTCAATAATATCCGCTGGTACGATGCCGGACTGAAAGTGAGAGCCATCTACGACAAGGTGCTGGGGTGGCATTAATTAACAATTTATGAATTTAGAACGAAAAGAAATATGAAAAACATCTGTTTTTGCTTTCAAATGCATGCGCCTTATCGGTTGAAACGGTATCGTTTCTTTGAGATTGGGCAGGACCATTATTACTACGACGATATGGCTACGGAGGAGTACATCACTTGGCTGACGCAAACCTCTTATATGCCTCTTTGCCAAACGATTAAGGAGATGATTCGCCTCAGTAAGAATCGTTTTCATTGTGCTTTGGCTGTGTCAGGAACGATGCTGGAGTTATTCGAGCAGTTTGTGCCGGAAATGATAGATTTGCTGAAGGAATTGGCGGTCAGTAAGTGCGTGGAGTTCGTCCGCGTTCCCTATTCGTATTCCTTGGCGGGTCAATGCAATCCGTCCGAATTGGAAGCGCAACTCAAAGCCCATGCCGACAAGGTGATGGACGTGTTAGGTGTCAATTCCACCACGTTGTGGAATACCGAATTGCTGTATTCCGATGAGATAGCCGAGCAGGCGTGGAAATTGGGTTATAAGACAATGATGACCGAAGGGGCCAAACATATTCTGTCCTACAAGTCGCCCAACTACCTCTATAGCAGTTCGGCTGCCACCAAGCAGGCATTATTGCTGCGCAATGCCTCCATCAGCGATGCTATCAGTTTTCATTTCTCGGATCCCAATTGGTATAATTACCCGATGGATGCAGAGAAATTTATCAAGCAAGTGGCTGAGTTGCCTGAGTCAGAACAACTGGTGAATATATGGATGGGAGCTGAGACCTTTGGCGTTATTCAGCGTGGTGAAACGGGTATCTTCGAGTTTATGAAAGCCCTGCCTTACTATGCCATTGAGCAGGGTATGACCTTCCTCACTCCTGCTGAAGCGGCTAAGAAACTGACGGCCACCGAGCCCATCGTATCGCCTTATCCGTTGACATGGACCGGCGAAGGAAAAGATGTCAGTGTTTTCCTCGGCAACGACTTGCAGCAGGAGGCCACCAATAAGTTCTATGCCGTCACCGAGCGCGTACACTTGTGCGAAGACAAGAGCTTGAAACGCGACTGGATGTTGCTGCAAGATGTGCATTTCTTGCACAATATGAACCATATAGACCAAGGTAATTCGATTTTTGAATCGGCCTACGATGCGTTCATCAACTATATGAATATATTGAGTGATTTCTTACAACGTGTCGATGAGCAGTACCCCACGACCATTGAGAATGAAGAACTGAACTCGCTGTTGAAGACGATTACCAATCAGGAGCAGGAGATAGCGACCTTGCAAGCCGAAATTCGTAAACTGAAGAAGAAAAAATAGTGTGTAAAGGGCTGACATACGGTTGGATTATGTGCCTGTTATTGGTGGCTATACCGATGATGGGTAAGACAAAGTTACCCAAGACGGTAATCCGTGCTTGGGAACTGCCTCATCCGTTGGATTTGGCGGATACGGTGGCCGTGGATAGCAGTTTTATGAACTTTGCGATGCGAAACGAGTTGTATGACCTGAGTATATGCAATATCTACAACGGCAATTTGGTTTCGCCCACGCTCTCTGCCATCTATTTCAACCGCACTCACCGTACCGATTTCCTGTTTGGTGACCCGTATGACATCTACACTCCCACGCCCCAAAACGTGCAGTTCTACAACACCACGACGCCCTATTCGTACATCTCCTACAAACGTGGATTTAAGACCTACCACGAGGATGATGAACTGAAGTTTATGTTCACGGGCAATATCACACCTAAGTGGAACTTCGGTACTACGCTCAACTATACCAATGCCATCGGACACTACAAGTCCCAAGCCGGTAAGACCTTCAACGGCACGGCCTTTACCTCGTACAACGGCAATCACTATAGTATGCAAGCTGCCTTCACCTTCAATCGGCTGAGTTCGTTTGAAAACGGCGGTTTGGCAGACCCTACGCAGATTACCAACAACGAACTCAAAACGGAAGACATATCTACCAACATAGAGGCCATGTCCGGTTATCGCTACTTGGCGGGGTATCTGAATCATTACTACAGTATATGTGTCGAACGGGAGCAGACTGTGCATTATCGCGAGCGAGACGAACGGGGCAAGTGGGTCGATTTGGACTCTACCAAAATCATCTACGTGCCCGTGATGACTTTCCGTCATGTGTTTGAGACCAACGAGCAGACACGCCGTTATTTGGAGAAAACGCCTCAACCCATGTATGAGAACTGCTACCGTAACCTTGATGCCACACGGGATTCGGCAGCCACGCTCACCATTCGCAATACCCTCTCCGCCACCTTTGAGGAGGAGTTTAATACCAAACTCAAGTTTGGTGCCACCGTCTTTGCTACGCATGAGGCACAACGCTTCTTGGATGGCGAGTATAATGTGGATATAATGGCAGACTCGTTGTATCGGTATCACTGGACCAATAACGTCTTTGTGGGCGGTGAACTCTACAAAAACCGTGGTAAATATGTGTTCTATGGTTTCGGTGGTGATGTGTGCCTATATGGTTATAAATTAGGGCAATTCAATATCTACGGTCACTTGGACGGTAGTTTCCGGTTGGGCAAAGATAGTCTGACCCTGCGTGCCGAGGCAAGTTTCAAAAACGAGACCCCCAACTACTATCTCCTGCACTACAACAGCAACCACTACCGCTGGGGCTATAGTCCTGAAACACAAGACGAAATCAACTTTAAGAAAACCTATAAAATGCACATCGGTGGACAGGTGGCGTATCCCACGAAATGGATAAAACCTGCTGTCAAAGTGGACTACGAGAACGTTAGCAAATACATCTATTTTACCAAAGATGCTGCCCGTCCCATGCAGATGGAGCAGGGGAGTATATCGCTGCTTGCGGTCGATGTCGAGTTGGACATTACCACCCCTTGGGTGAACTTGGACAACCACGTAATTTACCAGTATTCATCGAACGAACTCATAGCCGTACCTACGGTGGCGCTCTATAGTAATCTTTACTATCACGGCACGTGGTTTAAGGCACTGGACACCCAGATTGGTGTGGACCTGAAGTACAACACCGCTTACTATGCCCCGTTGTGGAATCCTGCCTTGGCAATGTTCTGCGTGCAGAACGAGGAAAAGGTGGGCAACTACCCCACGCTGAATGTGTATGCTAATTTCTATGTTCGCCACTTACATTTGCGTTTCTTTGCTGAATATGAACACTTTAATACTACTTTTATGCCACGCTATTATTTCTCGATGCCATCGTATCCCACGAATCCCGATGTGTTTAGAGCCGGTTTGGCCTTTCATTTTTACAAATAACTTACGCTGATGGATTACACACAACATTTACATACTATTCTTCATTATGCAGCCGAGGAAGCCACTCGGTTGGAGAACACGACTATTCTGCCGGATCACCTGATGTTGGGCATCTTGCGTCTGCAGGAGGGCAAGGCATATGAGTTGCTTTGCCGTTCCGGTTTGGTGATGGACGAGTTCAAACGTCGTTTGGATGAGCGTTTACGGAAAGAAACGACCACACCCAATCCAACTACTCGGATACAGTTTACGCACACCACGACCGTCATCATGCGTATGGCGTTGCTCGAGGCAGAGTCGTATGGTTCGGATAGCTGCGGCTCTATTCATTTGCTGTTGGCTATTCTGCATGAGCGTGCTAACTTCCCAGCTATGCTACTCAGTGAGGAGTTTAATATCACGTACGACACCATCGAACGTCTCTTCCCGCATTCCGCTGCCGAGGTAGAGCAGCCGAAAGAGGAACATCGCCAGCCCACCGAGAAGGAGCAGGAGATGATAGCCAACGAGATGGAGCAAATAGCCAAAGACTTGTTCTCGCACATCGCAGGGGCAGGTTTTGTGTTGCTCAATTCGCGCACGATGCGCCCTCAAGGCGGTGCTGCTGAGCAGCCCAACGAGGAGGATATGGCTCCGCAGGAGCCCAACGAACCGGAGTCTGACACGCCGGCTTTAGACCATTTCGGTCGGGACTTGACCCGCATGGCGCAAGAAGGTTTATTAGACCCTGTGATTGGCAGAACGGAGGAGATTTTGCGTTTGGAGCAGATACTTAATCGCCGTAAAAAGAACAATCCCATCTTGATTGGCGATGCCGGTGTGGGCAAGACCGCCATTGTGGAGGGATTGGCGCAGAAATGGGTACGTAGCCGAAATAAGTATGTCAACCGGCGGCATATCATTGCGTTGGACATGGCTTCCATTGTGGCAGGCACCACCTATCGGGGCCAGTTTGAGGAACGTATGAAAGAAATCATCTATGAACTGGACGAACATCGCGATTATATCCTGTTCATCGACGAAATACACACCATCATCGGTGCCGGAAACGGGCATGGTGCCTTAGATGCTGCCAATATCTTAAAGCCCGCTTTGGCGCGTGGAGAAGTGCAGTGTATTGGTGCTACGACTACAGCCGAATACCGCCTATCCATCGAGAAAGATGCCGCTTTGGAGCGTCGCTTCCAGAAGGTGATGGTGCGCCCTGCTACCATTGACGAGACCATTCTCGTTCTGCAAGGGTTGTGCCCCAAGTATAGTGAACACCACGGCAAGCAATATACCGAAGGCGCCTTGCGCGCATGTGCTACGTTAACTAATAGGTATATCACCGACCGTGCCCTGCCTGACAAGGCCATTGACGCGATGGACGAAGCGGGTGCGCGGACGCATAGCAAGGTGGTCGAGGAGGAAGATGTAGCCCGCGTAGTGAGCATAATGTCGGGCGTACCTGTACAGCGTGTGGCCAAAAAGGAGAACGAGCAGTTACTGCAATTGCCCGATGCCCTGCGCAAACAGGTGATTGGTCAAGATACGGCGGTGGATAAGGTGGTTCGCGCTATCCGTCGTTCGCGTTTGGGATTGCGTGACCCACACCGTCCTATCGGTACGTTCCTCTTCCTTGGCTCGACCGGTGTAGGTAAGACCTATATGGCGCAGTGCTTGGCACAAGAGATGTTTGGCAGCAAGGAGGCCGTCATTCGTTTCGATATGAGTGAATATATGGAAAAACATACGGTATCGCTGTTGGTAGGAGCGCCTCCCGGATACATTGCCCACGAGGAGGGTGGTAAACTGACGGAGGCGGTGCGTCGTCGTCCCTATTCGATTGTGCTGTTTGACGAGATAGAGAAGGCACACCCCGATATATTCAATATCTTGCTGCAGGTGCTGGACGAAGGTCGTATGACCGACCGGCAGGGGCAGACCGTTGATTTCCGCAACACCATCATCATTCTTACCTCCAACATCGGTACACGCCAGCTGAACGACTTTGGTGCCGGAGTCGGTTTTGATGCCGGAGAAGTAACTCAGTCGATTGCCGAGCAAACGATGAACAAAGCGCTAAAAAAGGCCTTTCCACCGGAGTTTGTCAATCGTATAGACGACATCATCACCTTCGCTCCTTTGTCCAAAGAGAGCATTGCGCATATTGTCCAAATAGAGGTCAATGAACTCAAGAAACGAATTGCAGCACAGGGGTATAAACTTTCCTTGTCGGCCAACGTTATGCAGCAGTTGTTGGAGCGTGCTTACGACCCCAAGAACGGTGCCAGACCTGTCAAACGTGCCGTGCAAAGTGGGTTGGAGGACCTGATAACGGACCGAATGATGCTTTATCCTGAAGAAAAAAACATTAAAATACAATCATTATGACATTAGAAGTTACAGATGCCAACATTAAGGAGTTGGTAGCAGAGGGCAGTCCCCTCGTAGTAGATTTCTGGGCACCGTGGTGTGGTCCCTGCAAAATGATGTTGCCAATCGTTGACGAGTTGGCTGCTGAGTACGAAGGCAAAGTGCGTGTGGGTAAACTCAACGTAGATGACAACCCCGACACGTGCGAGGAGTACGGTATTATGAACATTCCCACCATGTTGATTTTCAAGAACGGTGAGTTGGTGGATCGTCACGTGGGTGCTGCTCGTAAGCCGGACTTGCAAAAACTGTTCGACGAGTTAGTTTAACTACTTCCGCAGGGCATACCCTGCAAAGCATGTTTATTCCAAGAAATTGCCTATCTACGTTGAAATAGATAGGCAATTTTTTATGCAAAATGCAGAAAAATTTGTTTGTTCTGTTTCCGATGGGAAAGTTTATTTATTTGTCCTTTCTTTGCGTTTTCATTAATTTGAGTACAATCCAAATACAGACAAGATTAAATATACAATGTTCAGCACAGAGAACCTATCAAGGAATCGACCAGAGTAATTATCTTTATAAGACATAACTAACTACGCCACACCTACATGTAGCGTAGTTTTTTAATCTCTACTTTGGCAGCATAGTACTTCTATTGCCTGTTGCTTACCTTTAATATACCTGCTGTTCCACATTTGTCTTTTTTTTCTTGAGGGTCGGAAGTTGGCAAACCAGTAAAGCGCTCATTCTCCCTGTTTGCAACATAACATCAACATAACATGGTCGATGGTTATCAATGCCGCTAAAGAACCTATTTGCACCCAAAATTCACTCTCCGTTCATCGTTCGTTCATCGTTCGTATATCGTTCGTCTCGAGATACACGAACGATGAGGGGGTGACTAAACCTGTATTTTCTGTATATTTCGGCGTTCTGCCTTGTGCCCTGCGGTCATAACTCAGAAAAAAAGCCATTCTCCATTCTCATTTTTCCATTTTCCATTTAAAAAGTTTGTATATTTCAAAATTTTTTTGTATCTTTGCAGCCCCAAAAAGTGGGATTGACAAAAGCGTCCGTTTGCCGGACGCGAGGTCTGGTAGCTCAGTTGGATAGAGCAACAGCCTTCTAAGCTGTGGGTCCCGGGTTCGAATCCCGGCCGGATCACAATAAAAAAGAATAATTATGAGACAACTCAAAATTACTAAATCAATTACCAATCGTGAATCTGCCTCCTTGGATAAATACCTTCAGGAGATAGGTCGCGAGGACTTGGTCTCCGTGGAGGAGGAGGTTGAGTTGGCAGGACGTATCCGCAACGGTGACCGTGCCGCTTTGGAGCGTCTGACTCGTGCCAACTTGCGCTTCGTCGTCTCGGTTGCCAAGCAGTATCAGAACCAAGGTTTAAGTTTGCCCGACCTGATTAACGAGGGCAATCTGGGACTTATCAAGGCCGCCGAAAAGTTCGATGAAACAAGGGGTTTTAAGTTTATTTCCTATGCTGTGTGGTGGATTCGTCAATCCATCTTACAAGCGCTGGCAGAGCAGTCACGTATCGTGCGTTTGCCCCTGAACCAAGTTGGTTCGTTGAACAAGATTAACAAGGCCTACCAGCGTTTTGAGCAGGAGTACGAGCGTAAGCCGTCTGCTGAGGAACTGGCTGAGATTTTGGACATGCCTGTGGACAAGATTGCCGACACGCTCAAGATGTCCGGCCGCCATGTATCGGTCGATGCACCTTTTGTGGAGGGCGAAGATAACTGCCTGATTGATGTCATGCCCAACGAGGACAGCCCCAATGCCGACCGCGGACTGATTAACGAGTCCCTTTCTCGCGAGATTGACCGCGCACTCAACACCCTCACGGCACGCGAAGCCGACATCTTGCGTAAGTTCTTCGGTATAGGAATGCCGGAAAAGACATTGGAAGAGATTGGCGATGATTTCCATCTCACTCGGGAGCGTGTGCGCCAAATCAAGGAGAAAGCCATTCGCAAACTGAAAGCATCGTCCAAGAGCCGTATCTTAAAGACGTATCTTGGCTAAGAATTGGAAAAGCAACCGCAGCGGTTGCTTTTTGCGTTATAGTGACACACCGTAAATTCACATATCTTCAGTGGGCCGGTATGCTGGTCAGTGTGGCGGCTTTTGGCTACCTCATCTACCGCCTTGCCACCTATCGCCACTACGCCGACATAGGTCTGTATTTCCGTCAGGCAGGTGCGTGGGAAGGAACGGTCTTGCTGGTGGCAGGGCTGCTCATTCCGGTGCAACTGTGGGCTGAGACCGTGCGGTGGCAGTGGCTCTTGCGTGGGTGGAAGAGTATCACGCTCTCGGACAGTTGGCATCAGGTGCTGATAGGTATGGTGGCAGGGTTCATCACGCCCTATCGGGCAGGAGACATACCGGCACGCCTCGTGAGTGCAGGGCTGGACATCGACCGTGAACAACTCAAAATGCAGGGCAAGGCATGGTTGCGTGACTGGCGCAAATGGCTTCCCGTCCTGTTCTGGACCGTCGTCCGCTATCTGGTATGGGGTGTGCAACTGTGGGCGGTGCTGCGCTTCGTGGGCATTGCCCTCACGCCGTGGCAAGCCGTTAGCAGCATAGCCGTCTATTACGTGTGCGTGAGCATCATGCCCTCACTGCCTGTGGCAGATGTAGCCATAAAAGGCGGCTGGGCGGTACTGATTTTCGGACAATACACCGCCAACGTGCCCGCCATCGCCATTGCCGTGTCCATAATTTGGATTTTTAATACAATAATTCCTGTTTTATTTGCAAGTTTAGAAAAAATTTTGTATTTTTGCAAACAAAACCGGTTTGGAACCGGAACATCTAAAATGAATGACAACTATAATAAACAAGAGTAATACCATGACCGTACATTTTCAAGTTAATTATCGTACTGTTTTTGGTCAGCAACTGTGTCTGATTCAAAAGGGAGAAAAAGCCGTATTCACCGAGCAAACGCCTTATTACATGTCCTGTCAGGGGCAGGATTGCTGGACTGCTGACATCGAGTCCAAGGGGGGCGAGTTCTGTTACAACTATGCCATTCGTTTGGAGAATGGGCAGTATATCTACGAGGAAGGTCAGCCCCGTACCATTGCCTTGCGCGCTGCCGATAAGCAGGTGTCCGTCCACGACTATTGGCAAGCCGTCGATTACGAAAAGGCCTTCTACACCACCGCTTTCCTCAAGTCGCTGTTCCATCGCGAGCCCCAGAGTGGCCAACTGAAAACCGCTGCTGCCATGGCTAAGTCCAACGTCCGTTTCAGTATCGACTTGCCGCAGATTTTGCCCTGCCAAGGGGTTGCTATCATGGGTAATATACCCGAATTAGGCAATTGGAACGAGGCAAAAAAAGTGGTGATGGACGACCACGACTTCCCCGTTTGGCGTGCCAATATCCACGTCAAGGCCAATGAGATTTTTGAGTATAAATATGTCATCTACGACAAGGCGACCAACCGCATTGTCGATATCGAATATGGCGAGAACCGCCACGTGTGGGGCGTTCAGTCGGGTATGGTTATCATGCAGAATGACCGCAATTTCCGTCGTACCCAACCCCGTTGGAAAGGAGCCGGTGTGGCGATACCTGTCTTCAGTTTACGCACCGACGAGGGCTTTGGTATAGGTGAGTTCCAAGACCTTAAGAAGATGGCAGACTGGGCTGTGCTGACCGGCATGAAGATGATTCAGACCCTGCCTATCAACGACACCACTCTCACCCACACCAATCGCGACAGTTATCCCTACAGCCCCGTTAGTGTCTTTGCCCTGCATCCTATCTATATTAACATAGAGAAGATGGGCAAACTCACACCTGCGCAGAAAAAGAAATACGAGGCCACCAAGCAGGAGTTCAATGCCAAACCCATTGCCGATTATCAGGTCGTTTATGATGAGAAGATGAAGTATTTCAAAGCCATCTTCAAGGCCGAGAAAGATACCGTTTTGGCTTCTGCCGAATATAAAACGTTCTACAAAAAGAGCAAGAACTGGTTGGATTCCTACGCCGCCTTTATGAGCAAGCGCGACAAGCAGCCCAAGGACTTCTATTGCTTCCTGCAGTTCCATGCCGACCGTCAGTTGGCGGACGCCGTGGCGTATGCCCATTCCATCGGTGTGGCGATGAAGGGAGATATACCTATCGGTATCAACCCCGACAGCGTCGATGCGTACGAATACCCCGAACTGTTTAACCTCAAGGCCAGTGCCGGTGCGCCGCCTGATGATTTCGATGCACGCGGTCAGAACTGGGGTTTCCCCACCTACAACTGGGACGTGATGGCCAAGGATAACTACGACTGGTGGAAACGCCGCTTCAGTAAGATGGCGGACTACTTTGACGCCTACCGTATCGACCATATCTTGGGTATGTTCCGTATTTGGCAGATGCGCAAGAGCGACGTCTGGGGACTGTGCGGACACTTCTGTCCTGCCCTGCCTTACAGTATGCAAGACCTGTGGAACATGGGCGTTAAGTTGGACGAGGACCGTATGACCAAGCCCTATATCCGTAGCAATTTCCTCGGCGATGTCTTCGGTTTTGACACCGAATATGCCAAGGAGCATTTCCTCCTCACTAACGATGGCTATGTCTATTATTTCCGTCCGGAGTTTGATACGCAACTCAAGGTACAAACCTACTTTGAGCAGGGCGAGGGTAAGAACTTGCCCGAGGAGCAGCGCCTGAACCTGATGAACGGGCTCATCTACCTGCATTGCGAAGTGCTCTTCGTGCGAGACCAAAAAGATGAATACCTTGTGCATCCGCGTATCAGCATCTACCAAAGTCACAGTTTCAACGAACTGTACCAAGACCAAAAAGATATCATCATGGGTATCTACAACGACTATTTCTTCCGCCGTCATACCGAGTTCTGGCGTCAGAGTGCCATGAGCAAGATTCCTACGCTCATCAACTCCACCGGTATGCTCTGCTGCGGCGAAGACCTTGGTATGGTGCCTGAGTGCGTACCGCAAGTAATGCACGAATTGCAGATACTCAGTTTGGAGATTCAGCGTATGCCGAAGGACCCCACCATCAAGTTTGCACACCCTGCCGATGCACCTTATCTCAGCGTCTGCACCACGGGTACACACGACACCAATCCGTTGCGTGCTTGGTGGGAAGAGGACCGCAACACCACCCAACGTTTCTACAACGAGCAGATGGGCTGGTGGGGTGAAGCGCCTCAACAGATGACGCCCGAGATTGCCGAGTTCGTGGTTAATCAACACATGTATAGCCCTGCTATGTGGGTCATTCTGCCCCTGCAAGACTGGCTCGCCGTGGATGGTGATGTACGACTCAAAGACGCGCAAGGTGAGCGCATCAACTTGCCCAGCAATCCGCGTCACTTCTGGAACTACCGTATGCACATCTCGGTGGAAGACCTGATGAAGCAAAAAGCCCTGAACGAGAAGATACAAAAACTGACCTCTGTACGTTGATGCCGATGTCCGATGACGAACGATATATGTCTTTAGCCCTTGCGGAGGCAGATAAAGCGCTTCTGCAGGACGAAGTACCTGTCGGGTGTGTCATCGTCTGCCGTAACCAAGTCATCGGTCGCGGACATAACCTTACCGAAACCCTGCAGGACGTTACCGCCCATGCCGAGATGCAAGCCATCACCGCTGCAACGCAGACACTCGGCGGTAAGTACCTCACCGATTGCACCCTCTACGTGACCGTCGAACCGTGTGTCATGTGTGCCGGTGCCATCGGGTGGGCACAGGTTAGCCGATTGGTCTATGGTGCGTCCGACCCCAAACGTGGTTTTTCTTCTTTTGCCCCACAGGCACTCCATCCAAAATGCGCCGTTTCATCGGGAATACTCGCCGACGACTGTGCCCAACGTATGACCTCGTTCTTCGCCTCCAAACGCCCCTCTCTAACTTCCAACTTCCAAACTCCAACTTCCAACCTCTAAACTCCAAATTCCCATGCTCTACCTCGCTCCCATGGAGGATGTTACCGACCCCGCGTTTCGACTTTTGTGCAAACGCTTTGGTGCTGACCGCGTCTATTCGGAGTTCATCAATGCCGATGCACTCGTACGCGACGTGTCGGCTGCTACGCGCAAACTGACTATCTCCGATGCCGAGCGGCCGGTGGCTATCCAGATCTATGGACGCGATGCCGAGTCGATGGCTGAGGCAGCGCGTATAGTGGAGCAGGCGCGCCCGGATTTTATAGATATTAACTTCGGCTGTCCTGTAAAAAAAGTCGCCGGCAAGGGTGCTGGAGCCGGCTTGCTGCGCGATGTGCCTCGTATGCTTGACATCACACGCGCCGTCGTCAATGCTGTGCATACGCCCGTCACGGCCAAGACGCGCTTGGGCTGGAATAGTGACGAAATCATCATCGTCGATTTGGCAGAGGCCTTGCAGGATTGTGGTATTCAGGAACTGGCCATTCACGGACGTACACGCGCACAGATGTACACCGGCGAAGCCGATTGGACCCTCATCGGCGAGGTCAAGAACAACCCACGTATGCATATTCCTATCATCGGTAACGGCGATGTCACCACCCCCGAACGGGCCAAAGAGTGTTTTGACCGCTACAGTGTTGATGCTATCATGATTGGACGTGCCACCTTTGGCTGCCCATGGATATTCGAGGACATTAAAAATTACCTGCAACCTGCAACCTGCAACTTGCAACCTCGCACCATGCAGTGGTGCGTCTCTATCCTCAAGGATCATGTCGAGCGCTCGATTGAGTGGATTGGCGACGAGCGCAAAGGCATCGTCCACTCCCGTCGTCACTTTGCCAATAGCCCTGTTTTCAAGGGACTATACGATTTCAAGCAAACCCGTATTGCCCTCCTTCGCGCTGAAACGAAAGCCGAAGTATTTGCCATCATGGACGATATAGTGGCGCGTTGGAGCTCTCCCGCTAACTAAAAAGTGGCACGCAGCATCAGATGTACATCGGTGCGTGTGGGCTTGTTTCCGCCTGTCCAATTCGGGTGATACAGCGTCTCGCTCACCCGACAATAGGCCGACAGGTGGTCTCCTATCTTGTACCGCATATTCAGATACAACCGTCCGCCCACATGGTACATGGCAGGGATAGATGACGCATACAACACATCGTTTTCGTAGATATAAATGCGATTGTCCCAGTTCCGCACATCAAACCCTTGCACGCGCAACTGCAGCGTAATAGGTACGCGTCGAAAGGTGTAGGCAATGTCTTGAAACACGCTCACTCCCCATGTTACCTGTGCCGTGTCTTTCTTCACCAGCGACCCGTCCAATTGGGTCCGCAGGTGCCAACCGCCTTCATCCCAGTTAAATTGATAACGCAGTGAATACGTGTCTGTTACATATTTGCGTTTGGCACGCACTTTCCAGAACATAAGGGCTGCTTCGGTGGGATTGTAGTCGGCCTGTGCCATCACGTCCCAACCCCAACTTGCTTGCGGAATGCCGTATTTAGGACCGGAGAAATACCACCCGTCGGCATAGATGGAGAACCGCCATTTTGGCACCAACTGAATCTCCGTTCCTATATACACGCCGTTCTCGTCGTTCACCTTGCTCGTCTCCGCAAACGCCTGTGCATAACGGCTGTGGTAAGTAGGGGAGTAGTACCGGTAAAACAGCATCAGCGACAGCCCTTCTGTCGGTACCCAACTCGTTCCCATTATCGTTCCCCAGCCCCAACGGGACATCGCCGTATCGCATCTGGCGGAACCGTCATACGAACTGGCCACCTCACCCCACACAGCCCAACGACCCTTCTTATAATGGGCATTCAACCCGAATATGGTGTGACAACTGTCGCGCCGATAAACCTCCTCCAGTGCCGTCAACCCTACTTTGATGCCTCTTGTTTTGTAGGTCGCATTCAGTCCTACCACGTGGTGCCACATACTGTCGCGCTCCTGACGAATAGAGTAGAGAGGTGTTATCTCTGCCCTGCCCCATTGCAATGTGGCAGCTATGCCGTGTAGGTAGTCGTACGAATCGCTTACCGAACTGTATTTCCGTACGCCCTCTGCTCCGTTGGTTGAGAAGATGTGCGAACTCTTGCCGAAACGTAGCGACTCGCCCAATACGAGTCCCTGACCAAACTGACCTTGGAAATTCCCCACTACCAATGTTTTCAGATGCGGTGCAATGTCGTTCAATTGGATATAACCGCCATAATGCAACGCTTCCCACGGCTTACCCGCTTCTCGCAGCATGGTCCAACCGGCTAACACTTGGTTGTGGTAGTTAAAGCGGTATCTTAGATTGCCGTACATAGGGTCACCTTGGGCGTTCTCTATGTTGCGTGCATCGGTGCGCAAGGTCAACTCGTGCTTGGCGTATGCAAACACTTCCCGCGGATAAAGGGTAGCGGTCTGCTTGACGGGCTCTGCCGTAACGAAATAACTCAGATTGCGTACTTCATACTCGCGCAGGCAAGGCACTAACTGCAACTCGGCAATGCTCGCCATGGGGTGCTTATCTACGTAAGTAAGTAACTCGTCTATCTGCCTCTCGCTCAGAAAACGCAACCGCTCCAACTCTGCCGCCGTCGCTGTGTTCAGGTTGATCTTGTGCGTGTGCAACTCCATCAGCTCCTGACAGTAATCCTCCCACTCACCACCGTACTCCGCCACCTGCTCATAGATATCGGCGATAATATCACCCACTGATTGCCCTATTGCACCAATGGAAATCGTTAGTAAGATGACTATAAGGAGCTGTTTCATGACTATCCTGCCTTCAAAATGATGACAAAAGTACAAAAAAATCGGCATATATCCAAATCTTTTCCCTTACTACGTGCGCACGTGTGCGCGTATATTTTAATAAAGGTGTAACACTTTTTTTACATTTTGTTTTCTTTTTCTTTGGTCATATCAGAAAAAAGCAGTACCTTTGCAAGCTTTTTCGCCGCTAGGGTAGCGACCCTACAAAATCGGTCGAAAAAGTGGCAAATTTGCGGCAATTGAAAATCAATGACTTACAAGGTTTTTTACAAAAAAATGCAAAAAAATTTGGTCATGTCAAAAATTTGTTGTAATTTTGCAGCCGATTTCGCGCCTAAAATGAAAGATTTTTCAATTTCGGCCTACGAAAGTGACAATGATTTCTTCTTGAAATCCTCTTGAAAAAGTGATCTTTGAGCGATTGAAACAATTTGATGTAGTACAAGAAAAAAATGGGAATCAAGGACAAGCATTGTGCATTGTGCATTGTGCATTGTCAATTGTAACAAAGTTCCCTGTCAAGTACACTTCAATAAATCGATTATTCTGAGCTAAACAAATAATTTAATTACAACGAAGAGTTTGATCCTGGCTCA
>JAKSNJ010000006.1 GCA_024399965.1 Paludibacteraceae bacterium | reverse complement strand
ATAGGTTATAGGTTATAGGTTATAGGTTATAGGTTATAGGTTATAGGTTATAGGTTATAGGTGGTAGAGGGTAGGGGGTAGGGGGGAGGGCGATGGACAGTTGACGATGCACGGTGCACGGTTGCTTTCGCCGTCGGTTCGCTGTCGGTTCGCCGTCGGGAAAAACCCGGTAAAAGTTTCGGCGACAATCACCCATTGGGCATTGCATAATATGTGAGCGTTGCAAAAAGGGAAATAAAAAAGCCCCGCTAAAAGCGGAGCCAATTTGTAATACCCAACAAGACCTAACAATAATAGTTGCTATATCATTTCAGTTTTGTTGCTATAATTTAATACTGAGCGGCGTCATAGACTTGGTCGGCGATGTCGCTGCCGGCCAATTTCTCAATGATGCAGAAAGCAAAGTCGGCACTCAAGCCGGGCCCCTTGGCCGTGATGATGTTCTTGGACTCAACGACCAGACCACCCACATAACTCTCACCCAAATACTGCTCAAAACCCGGGTAGCAAGTGGCTTGTTTGCCTTGCAGAATACCTAATCTGCCTAAAACAGACGGAGCATAGCAAATGGCAGCAATCATTTTGCCGGCTGCATTGTGCTTGACTAACAAGTCGCACAGCGGTTGGCAATTCTCTAAATGGCTGGCACCACCGGGCAAAATAAGCATCTCAGCGTTGGCAAAATCGACATCTTGCAGCAGAGCATCTGCCTGAACGGTAATACGATGCGCACCCTGTACGAGCGACTGACCCGTGATAGAGACGGTAGTCAATTCGATTTGTGCACGACGCAGTAAATCAACCGTTGTCAAGGCCTCTATTTCTTCGAAGCCATTGTCTAAAAAGAGATAGTTCATAATGATTTAGGATTGAATTATTTGAACTTGAAATTGTAGGTAATCGATCCCATTACAGCATTGGGATGATCCACCATATTGAATTTGGCTTTCAGCGCTGCCTTGACGGCTAATTGGCGCGTTGCCTCGTCTGAGATAGTCGTTCCTTGTCCGGCACGGGCGCTAACCACGGTACCGTTCTTATCTACGGTGATGAATACCACCACTTTACCTTCCTGCTTAAAGTCGGCAGACGGACTGGGCAGAGAACCCACCAAATAGCGTCCGTTCAAGCTCCAGCTGTTGCCACCGGCAGAACCATGTCCCAAGGGGTTACCGTTGATAGCTTTGCCGTGGTCGCCGGGCTGACCATTGGCGCCTTCGGCAGATGTTGTCTGTCCAAAGAGCGCCCCCATTTGGTTCGCTTTGGCAATGGCGGCATCTTTCTTACGCTGCTCGGCTGCTTTGCGCTCTGCTTCGGCACGTTCCTTGGCAATACGCTCTGCCTCCAACTGCTTTTGCCGCTGTTGCTCCTGTCGTGCTGCCTCTGCCACGGACTCATCTTCCTGAGTCATAACGGGTTCGGGAGCCGATGCGGCAGGCGGAGCCGTTTCTTCGGCAGCAGCGGTGGGCTGATACGGAGCAGCGTCAGGTAATCCGCCGCCCATCTCCATGACCTCGCCGAAAGACACCATCAAGCCCTCGTCCTCTTCTTCCTTGGGCACGGCAAAGTAGATGAGCCACAGAATAAGGAACACCGCCACCAAAAAGAGCAGGGTGCCTATTCCGGCCGTGATATGTGATTTGGATTGTAGTTTCAACGCTTCGTGGCTATTACTAATTTCATTTTATATTCGTTGGCGATGTCCAACACGCGTACGACCTGTTTGTACGCTATTTCTTCGTCAGCATGTAGGGCGATGTACATGGTCGAATCCTGCATTTGCACGCTGCTGAGGTATCCCTCAAGGTCTTCCTCCATGATGGCGACGGGTTTTTCCTTGCCCAAAGCCACCGAGTACTGCCCCAAGTCGTCAATAAAGACCTTAGCCACCACTTGTTTGGTAGATGTTTTGGCGCGTGCCTGAGGGAGATTAATCTTGATATCGTTGGGCGAGGACATGGTGCTGGCCATCACGAAGAACAGCAACAGCAGGAAAATCAAGTCCGTCATAGAGGACATTGCAAAGGTGGCCTCTACCCTATTTCGTCTTTTTAGAGCCATAACACTTTTTATTGGGGAGCCCCGATGACTTAGCGTCCGGGCTCATTTAACAAGTCCATAAATTCCAAAGTACGACCCTCCAACTGGCGAACGACTTGGTCGATACGTGCCACGAGGAAGTTGTATGCGAACATAGCCAAGATGCCGACAATCAGACCGCCGATGGTGGTGACCATGGCCTGATACATACCCTCACTGAGGGCAGCCATCTCAATGACGCCGCTGGCGTTTTGTGCCATATTGTAGAACGTCTGCACCATACCGAGTACGGTACCAAGGAAACCGAGCATAGGGGCACCGGCAGCGATGGTAGCCATGATAACAAGGCCCTTTTCCAACTTGCTCACCTCCAAGTTACCCACGTTTTCAACGGCTACTTGCACGTCCTGCATGGGGCGACCGATACGGCTGATACCTTTCTCAATCATACGTGACGAAGGTGTATCTTGTGCGTGGCACAGATTGACGGCAGAACTCATCTTGCCATCGTGGATATAGTCCTTGATTTGATTCATAAATGTTTTGTCTTCGGCAGTAGCGGCGCGAAGCACAACCATTCGTTCAATAAACAGATATACGGCCCCTGCAAGGAGGAGTGCCAGTATAATCATAATCCAACCGCCATAGGTGGCCATTGTCCACAGGTTCATTGTTTCCTGTACCGGCTCTTGTGCAGCCAGTTGCTCTGTCATTTGTGCTAAAGTGTCTATTTGCAACATAGTAGATATTGTTTAATTGTTTCTTCTATTCCTAAATATAGTGCGTCCGCGATAAGGGCGTGCCCAATGCTGACTTCGTCCACCCAAGGGAAGGCGGTGATGAAGGGGCGCAGGTTACGCAGGTTCAGGTCGTGTCCGGCATTGAGTCCCAAGCCAAGTTCGCGTGCTTTCTCAGCAGCAGGACGGTACATAACGATGGCAGCGTCAGGGTCTTGGTCAAAGAGTTCGGCATAAGGCCCTGTGTACAACTCCACACGGTCAGCCCCTATTTGCTTTGCGCCCTCCACCATTTGCGGGTCAGCGTCCACAAAGATGGAAACGCGTATGCCGTGCCTGTGAAAGTCCTGTGTGAGACGGGTCAGGTGGTCACGATAAGTGATGGTATCCCACCCGTGATTGCTGGTCAATTGTTCGGTAGCGTCCGGCACCAAAGTCACTTGTGTGGGCAGCACCTCGTTGACCAAAGCCACGAAAGGCGGCTCAGGATTGCCTTCTATGTTCAGTTCGGTTTGAATAAGGGGCTTGAGTGCATATACATCAGCGCGACGGATATGTCGCTCATCAGGACGCGGGTGAACGGTAATTCCCTGAGCACCAAACCGTTCGCAGTCCTGAGCGAACTTCAGCACGTCAGGCAGATTACCTCCGCGGGCATTGCGCAGAGTCGCCACTTTGTTGATATTAACACTCAATCGAGTCATTTCGGGTACAAAGATACAAAGAATTTTTGGAATAGGCAAATTTTAGTTCGTTTTTTTAGACAAAAAGAGATACTTATCTATTGTTAAAGCAATTTTAGAGGTCTATAGGCGCTTGCACATAATAGACCAAGGAAGTGCTTGGTTTTGGCACTGATTGAGTGGTCGCGATGTGGTCACGAAATACACCAGCGCTTTACTCGCCCCTATCTTTCCCCACATTGCCAACCATCGACCATGTTATGTTGATGTTACGTTGCAAACAGGGAGATTAAGGGGGAGATTAAGGGGGGAGGGCAACTGGTTACAATTTGTTACCGGTTCAGATTAGTGGATAGATGTAGAATACTTTCTGAAGAAATTAGCCATCAGGGTACTCCAACCCTGTGCCCAAGCGTGGTTTTCCAACGGACTGATATACAAACGCTCGCCCTTATCGGGGCAATTGGTCAAGTTGTTATAAATAGACGCATTCGTATGCGGTGGAACAACATCGTCCTGCAAGCAGATAATCTCCAACACAGGGCAAGTGACCTTATGCGCTAAGTTCTTGGTATCTATGTAACTAAGCACGCGCAGCGCGTCTTCCTCGGACATTCCTTCTTTCTTCGCAGCCGTACGAATATCGTTGGGGAAACCTCCGCTCAACTTGAAAAAGTCCGGCCAATCTCCCAAGAAAGGAACACAAACGGAGACAGCGGCAAACGTATGATCGGACAAAGCAGCCGTAGCAATAGTAAGTGCCCCACCCTGACTGGAACCATAAGCAAAGACCTGCGTCGTATCCACTTTCGCACGATTAAAAGCAAAGTCCACCGCACGAACGCAGTCCATGTATGCGCCTCGATAGTAATAGGTTTCCTTACTCTTAATCCCGTACTTAATCCACTCACCATACTCGTTTTTGTACCCGTTCCGCATGTTAATATACTGCCCACGAGGCGACACGTGCATCTCGCATTGGGTAGCACTACCGCTCAACGGACAAGAGAAAGCCGAACCCGGTGTATCGTACGGCGGGAATTGGATTTGCAGCGGATATTTTCCTTCTGCCTTTGGTTCGGAATAATAACCACGAACAATACCCAAGGTATCACCCATATTTTTGAGCGAACGCGCCTCGAAAAGATAAATAGTGGCATAGGCCGTTTCCTTATACACAGCCAGTTTCACCTCATTATCTGCATACAGAGCACGAAGTTCCTTCTTGGTATTCTGCCAAAAATCATCAAAATCCGCCTGCCCGTCATAAGGTGACTCTATCTTCATCGGGTCAACGGCAATATTGAACCTCGAAATCTTATGCTCACCGTCCCAATTGAGCATCACGGTCTTTAGGGGCTGATTGTCTAACTTAATCGAGGCCTTGTAAATCTCCGGCGTTAAATCTTTACTCGGGGAGATATACACCGCCACCGAGTCACCGGCTTTGACTGAAACCATCTGAGTAATAGTATCCACCAGTTCCGTCTTGAGCACATTACAAGTATTGATAGTTAACTTCAATGGTACCACTGTGTCATAGGCATTGGGATTAACCACATAAACCTCCAATTTGGGCTGTTCGCCATTCTCCCAGACCCAATCATGATACTTGGCAGTGATATAGCCACGTACGGGTTGATACTCTTTTTTGGGGTCCGGTGTCGGAGAATCCGGTTCCGGAGCTACTTGTTCCTTGCAAGAAATAAAAATGAGTGCCAAGCACATCAATAATAAATGGAAGGAATGTCTTTTCATAAGCTGATAAAAAAGGTTAATACTTGGTTTTTGGTCTGCAAAATTACAAAGAATTTTTGGAATACGCAAATCTTTTTGCATTTTGCATAGAAAACACTCGCGAGTGCGAGAGCGCGCGCATACGTATATTATAAGGAGAGGAAGACAAATTATGTTATAAAACATATTTTTAGATTTCGTTATGTCGCAATTTTTTTGTACCTTTGCACCCGTTTTAAAAATAGCAACTAATCTAACAACTTAAATTCAATTATTATCATGAAACAACTATTCTCTTTTTTACTGCTTTTCACGGCGTTAACCCTATCTGCTGCTAACCAATATGTTTCCCATGGAGATAAGATAAACGATGCCATCGATGCTGCGGAAGCCGGCGACACCGTATTTATAGCCACCGGCATGTACCATGAATGTATCAGCATAGCAGACGGCATTCATGTATTTGGCGGTTATAGTGCCGACTTCAAGACACGCGATGTGGAGTTATACCCCACTGTATTGGACGGCACGGATATGGCCCACTATCTGCTCGTTAAGTACGATGGCCCATGTACGGTGGAAACGGTGATAGACGGTCTGACCATACAAAACACCGAGACTGCCTCCAGCGGCGGCGGTGCGTATATCCGTCAGAACGTCGTGCTGAATAATTGCATTATTACTCGCTGTATCAGTACATCGTCGGCAGGCGGCGTATATAACGACGGCGGTATCATTCGCAACTGTATCATTGAACTCTGTACAGCTGGTTCGTCGGGCGGTGCGGCTATCAACACCAACGGCGGTATTATCGAGAACACGATAATTCGCGGTAACGGCGGTAAGGAGGGTGCCGTACGCAATTATGCAGGTTGTGTGGTGCGTAACTGCCTATTCTACAACAACTCAGCCATAGAAGACGGTTGGCCCAACTGCGGCGGCCTGTTCAACTACGGCAAGGCCTACAACAACACCATCGCCAATAACTGGGGGACACAATATGCAGGTTGTCACTCTGAGGGTTTGATGATCAATAACCTGATGTGGGGCAACTTCGGAGAAGACATCGACCCCGACGGAGAAGAGGCCCCCTGCTATATCAGCGGTGCCGGTTCCACCAAGAACGCTACCGATGCCGGTTTTGGACTGAGCAGCGCCTACTGCTACACCTTGAGCGGTGACAACAAAGCCGCCAAAGGTCCCCATTTTGTTAAGCCCACCCCCTTCTACGGCATTCCTACCAACGAGGGTGAGATAGCCGTAATGCGCTCTGCCGACTGGCACCTGACCAAAGAAAGTCCCATTTTAGATATGGGTGTTCAGAAGACAGATGTGCCTACTACCGACAAGGACGGTGTAGTGCGTCCACAAGGCAAAGGAATAGACTTAGGTTGCTATGAGTTTGACCCCAATGCATTGCCCGTAGCTGTAACGGGCATTACCCTAACCCCTGCCTCCGTGACGGTAGAAGAGGAGAGCACGACGGCTTTTGGTGTGGTATTCACGCCCAAGAATGCGTCTAATCGCGACGTAACGTGGAGCGTAGAAGATAAGACAATCGCAACCATCGACGCCAACGGCATCATCGTAGGTGTAAAAGCCGGCAAGACGCACGTAACCGTCACTTCGGTTGATGGAGGATTTAAGGCAACAGGTGAGGTGGTAGTTACAGAAAAGCCCATCATCATCATTCACCCCGATGTGCTGGAAGCCGACCGCCTCTATCCAATAGAGAACTACACGGTGCCCAGTTTCATTCCTTTCTGGGCAGCCAAAGAGGCAGCACGCGCAGACTCAAGTGAAGCCAATCTGAAAGCACTGAAAGAAGCCATCCCGACCCTCGTGGAAAAGACCAAACCTTATTGCGTAGTAGCCAATATCAACGGTGACCCACGTTACAATATGGCGTTCTGCTGGTTGACCAACGAAGGTGTGACAGAGGGCAAAGTGGAGATTACCAACCCCTCCACCGGAGAAATCATAACTATCGACGCTACGCCCACAACCACCAAACCGCTGCGGTATGCCGTGTCCGCTTCAGGACTAATCAAAAAACTGAATATGAACAAGAAGCAGGCATTCACGTACGTGAGTCATAAGGCCAAAGTGAGCAACCTGCAGCCCGGTACCACCTATACCTACCGCGTAGGATACAAGAAAAACTGGTCGGAGCGTTACTCTTTCCGCACAGCGGACGAAGAACAAGGCGATTTCTCGTTTGTCTATATGTCCGACTCCCACATCATGAATGACGAATATGTAGAGAACGCCCGCTGGTGCTCAGAAACTGTTGTCAAGAACGAGAAAGATATACGTTTCTGCACGTTCCCCGGCGACTTTGTAGAAACAGGCACGGCAGCCAACTCGGAATGGGAATGGGAGCGTTGGTTTGAGAGAAGTTTACAACCCGTTATTTCCCAAATGCCTATGGTGGTAACCGATGGTAACCACGACGATACCGAACTGCTGAACTACAACTGGCACTTCAATACCGACAATGCCTTTAACAAGCGCTCCCTGATGGTCAAACCGCAGTTTGACGGTATCGTATATAGTTTCGTATATGGCGACGTGCTATTCCTTGTATATTCGATGCAAGACTATTGGCGCGAGAGTGGCGAAGAAGAACTGATAGACAAACTGAGTTCCAAATATCTCAAGAACGACTTGGGCAACTGGTTCCGCGAGCAGGTGGCAGCACACCCCGAATGCAAGTACCGTGTATCCCTGTGCCACAAAAACGTGTTCTCGGGCTCCGGCCACCAAGAAGATGTAGAGACTCCGCTTTTCCGTGCGATGATGTTACCTATTTTCAAGGATTGCGAGATAGACTTGGCTTTGCAGGGGCATGACCACTGCTATGAGGTGATAGGCCCCATCAATCCTGACACTCGCAAACTGATAGAGGGAGCAATAAGCGACGTAACAAAAACGGCTGTCAACACCAACACCAATATGACCGGCCTGAAAGGCGGTACGTTCTGCACCGATGAGGGTACCCTGTATTTCATAGGAGCAACATGCGGTCGCAAACGCTATTACCCCAATAGCCGCTCAGACATGGAAGAGTTGTTGCCCGTGCATAAAGTGGATAACTATTTTGACCTGTTCACCAGCACCTTTGGTCAGCCGGGCGCTCCCTCGTACACGCGCGTAAATGTAACTAAGGAGGGGTTGGAACTGAAAACCTACACGGCGTCCAGCACAGGTGCAAAGGCAGAGTTCAATACGATTAAAGTCGTTCGCACCAAACCGCACACCGTTCCTTCCGCATTGCCCCAAACACCCATAAACACACCGGCACAATCGGGTATCTATGATGTATTAGGTAATGCCTACAGCCACGTGGCTAAGTCCGGCTTTTATATTATCAAAGCGAACAATGACACAAAAAAAGTGTACATTCGATAAACACAATTAACCCCATTTATTAACCCTTAAATCATTCATTTATGAAAAAAATTTTTCTTTTTGTGGCTGCTCTCTGCGCTACTGCCGCACTGAATGCCAAAACCATCACCCTCGAACCGGGAAAGGGCGTAATCAAAGATGCCATTGAAACTGCTTCCGCAGGAGACATCATTGAATTAACCGGCGATGCGAGCAGTGAGTACACCGAAGGTAACTCTATTGCCTTGGACAAAGCCATCACTATCCGTGCGGCTCAAGGCGCTACTCCTGTCGTTCACATGATGAAGATGAAAACAAATGCCGCTTTGACCATTGACGGTGTTGAGTTCTATGGCTATGAAGACTATCTGTTCCGTACCGAAACGGGTGGTGAGTTCGATGTCGTTTTCCGTAACTCAACTTTCCGTGATTGCTCGGCTCGTTTCTACTACTTATCCGATGGACAGACTATAAATAGTGTCACCATTGACAACTGCATCATTAAGAACTTCGGATTTACTGAGCAACCTGCTATCTACGGATTAGGCACCATCAAGAGTTTTGAGATGAAGAACACCACCGTGATGAATTGCGCGGGTTCCTATCCTATCCGTGTTTATAGCAGCGAACATGTGCTCATTGACCACTGCACCATTTACAACGTAGGTAAACAAGCTATCCGCCTCGTCGAGAATAGTCGTGGAACAAGTGATGTTTTGGTTTCCAATACCGTGGTGGCAAGTTCGACTGCGCAAACGGATTATGCATATTACATCTACAATGGTGCTGTTAAAAACTGTGTTTATTACAACACTGGTTCCTATCGTTCCGATAATGCTACAGCCGAGAAACTTGTGAATGCCGATCCTAAATTTGTCAATGCTGCTGAAGGTAACTTCAACTTCACTGCTGAATCTCCTTTGAAGGGTGCTGCTACCGATGGTTCGAATATCGGCGACCCGCGTTGGAAAGAGGCACAAGCCGAAATGGTGTTCTCCTTCATTACTCCTGCCACCAATTACGAAGAGGCCGTAAACGATTACGAAATTCAGTTCTCAGTCGTTGTGCCTGAAGGTGATGCCACCTACTCTATCGACTATTCGTACGATGGCGAGACTTGGCTGCCCATTGTTAACCAAAAGGCATACACCAACCAAACATCTGAAATCTTCGCCACTCGTGGCCTACAGGCAGGTGCAGTTACGCTGCGCGCAACACTCGCTACCACAGCCAAAACCGTTGTTGCTACTTGCCCCAACGCCCTCACCATCGTAAAAGATACTGAGGCACCGCGCGCTATTGCCAACTTTGATGCCAATGCAGAAAGTACAACGGCTACTTTGACTTGGCAGAACCCGACTCACGAAATTCCTGTAATGGGCTCGCTGCTGGGCGAAGAAAACCTGCTGGAGTATGCCAAGTCCTTTGTTCCTAACGGAGACAATGCAGTTCTTGCAGAAGAAAACGACGCACTCAAGATGACTATTTCCACGACTGCTGCTTGGCACCAAACAGGTGTCGAATTTGACGTAAAGAGTTTTGGAAACGTACAAAACGTTGCCTTCAAAATCAAAGGCGATGGTGTTACCCAAATCGAGGTGATGCTCATCTTAGACGGTTCGTACTGGTGGGCAAGTTCCGCCTTCGTTCCCGGCACCGATTGGGAAACGCATAAGATTACGGAATTCAAGCATGTGGATTGGCATGACCAATGCCCCTATAAGGCCCTGACCGGCGACCACGTTACCGGTGTGGCTATCGAAGTGGACAACGGTACCGCTGTTACCGACGCTGTCTTCTATCTCGATAGCGTAATGACAGAGGGCACGATTGCTCCCAGCAAGTACTATGCAAAGACCATCATTCGTCGCTCGACCGAAGATTATCCGGAAACCATCAAAGATGGTGACGCCGTTTACGAAGGTACCGCTGAGACCACTACCAACGAGATTGATCCGTCCAAGACCTATTACTATGCTGCTTTTGCAGTAGATGACTTAGGCAATGTGGCTGCACCGGCTAATCTGAAGGTTGAAGGTACGGCCGTAACCTACACCTTGTTCAACGTAACCGTTCCTGCAGGTACAAACGCTTGCTACCTCGTAGGTTCGTTCAATAGTTGGGAAGTAGAGGAAGGCATCGAGATGACTAAGGTCGATGACACGCACTACACCTATCAAGCCACCAAGGACTGGACAGATGCCACCTATCGTTACTACCACGGTGACGAAAGTGAGATGGCAGAGGTTAGCGCCGAAGGCACAACAGTCACCCGTACGGTGAATGCTGCCACGATGAATGATACAGTGGCTAATTGGAACGATGCATATACTAAACTTGAGCCATTGAAAGCCGACAAAGTGGCTACTAAAATGCTCCGCAAAGGGCAATTAGTCATCAAGGCCAATAATGTATTGTTCAACGCATTAGGCACCGCCCTCTAATACTGCCCGTGCATCGTGCATTGTGCATTGTGCATTGTCAACCGCCTCCTCTCCCTGTTTGCAACATAACATCAACATAACATGGTAGATGGTTGGCAATACGGCTTAAAAAGGGGCGAGTATAGCGCCTGTGTATTTCGTGACCACATCGCGACCACTCAATCACTGCCAAAACCAGAGTTTTTGCCCCTCAAAAACACCTATTTAGATAGATAAAATCTATCTTGGGGGATAAATATACAACAAAAATTTGCGCATTTCAAATTTTTGTTGTATATTTGCAACCCGAATTGTGGTTGAATTAAAACAATATGTAGTATGACTATTGCTATTTTTGGTAATACAACAAAGCAACACTTGGACGAGGAAATCCAACATTTGTTGGACTTTATGGCCAAGAGGGACGTGAACGTGCTGCTATCATCGGAACTGCGCCAAAACCTCAATCTGCGGCAATACAAGCAGTTCCCCGATTCAGAAGAGCCCATCGACTTTGCCGTGTCGGTAGGCGGTGACGGAACATTCCTGACCACAGCAGCCATGGTGGGCGAATACAACATACCCATCTTGGGAGTTAACTTCGGCCACCTCGGTTTTCTATCCGAAGTATCCACCAAAGATGTAGATACGATATTGGAGGACCTCGTAACAGGCAACTATACCATTGAACAACGCAGTTTGCTACGCATCACCAGTTCGGTGGGCGGTAATCTTGCCTCGTCAGACGCGCTGAACGAAATAGCCGTCATGAAATACGGACTGAGTAGCGCCATAGCCATCAACTGTGCCGTAAACGGCGAACAACTGACTACCTACACCGCCGACGGCCTAATGGTGGCCACCCCGACCGGCTCAACCGCATACAATATGTCAGTAGGCGGACCTATCATGGTGCCACAAGCACGAGGCATCATCTTGACCCCCGTTGCCAGTCACTCGCTGACCGTGCGTCCGCTGGTGGTGCCGGACGATTGGAAGATAGACCTAACTGTCAAGAGCAGAACAGGGTCCTACCTTGTATCTATTGACGGGCGCAGCCAAATACTGAACGACACTGTGACCCTGCACATCGAGAAATCGCCCCGCACGATTAAACTGGTGCAAGTCGGCAACAACAACTTTATCAATGACCTGAAAAGTAAACTGCTCTGGGGAAGTAATTAGAGAGTAGATTGTAGAGAGTAGAATTATGATATTAGATGCAATTACATGGAATGTGGACCCTATCTTGGTGCATTGGGGGTTGAACGGAGGTATTCGTTGGTACGGCTTATTGTGGGCATTAGGCATTTACTTGGCATACCTGATTCAAGTCAAACTATACACCAACGAGAAATGCCCCAAAGAATGGCCCGAAAAGATATTTGTTTGGATGACCTTGGGCGTTATCATCGGTGCCCGTGTGGGGCATTGCCTCTTCTACGAGTGGCATCTGACGGACGACCCTATACAGATATTCGCATGGACCATTCAGTACCGCAACCCGTATATAGAAAATCCCTTTGCTATGCTGAAGATTTGGGAGGGCGGACTCAGCAGCCACGGTGGGGCTTTCGGCCTGATGTTCGCAGCATGGCTGCTCAATAAAAAGCACTTCAGCAAAGAACCCCAATACCACACTTCCTTTGTTTGGATATTTGACCGGTTGGTGATAGGCGTGTGCATTACTGCAACACTTATTCGCTTGGGCAACTTGATGAACTCAGAGATCTATGGCGGTCCGACAGACCTTCCGTGGGGCTTTATCTTCGTGCGCGACGGACAAACCGTACCCTGCCACCCGACGCAGATATACGAAATGCTATACTGCATGGTGGCATTTGTGGTAACGTGGATTATGTACTGGAAATTCAAGGCCTACCGCAAGCAGGGACTTATCTTCGGTACGTTCCTGCTCATCGTGTTCGTAACGCGGTTTTTGCTGGAGTTTATCAAAAACGACCAAGAGCAATTTGAAGCCAATATGCTGCTCAATATGGGACAGTGGCTGAGTATTCCGTTTATCGTGTGGGGAGTGTGGCTGATTATACGCGCTTGCCGGCAGCAAACATCTCTTCCATAGCGTCCCAACGTAGCACGGCGTCATGGCCATAACGCCATATCGTTTCCCGCACTTTTTGAGGTGCTGTTTCTTCGCCTAAATGGCTTTTGCTGAAGAACTTATCCGCATAGCAGACTATTTTTTCCTCGATTGTCTCGGGGCAATAGTCTTGTACCGGAATAGGCAATTCCTCACGTATAACTTGGTCAATGGTAATACCGCTACCGGTGTGCCGTTCCGCCACGCGTGCATGACGGGGCAAGCCCTCCTTGCGTAACAGTTCAGCCCCTAAAAAACCATGCTCGATGTACTTGTGCGTGCCCACACAGTAAATACGCGGTGCATTGCAAAAAATAATCCCTATATCGTGCAGCATAGCCGCTTCCTCAATAAAGGGTAAGTCCACCGTTTGCCCCTGCGCCACCAACTGTTGCCCTATCTCCAAGGCACGACGGCAAACCTGCTCGGAATGCGTGAGAAGGATGTGACGCAGTTCGGGACTGTCGTGGTAATATTTGTCTATGAGTCTAATGCAGTCCATTGAGTAGGGCTTTGGCTTCCATGCGTTTCTTACCGGGCAGTTGCAACTCAGCAATGCTCACCTTGCCGTCGGCACAAGGTACGGCTATCGGTCCATCCCCTATCTCCACTTTATACACCTTGACGTTCTCGTAATGCTGCCCCCGTATGTCGAGGTTGCACCACGCAGCAGGATACGGACTGAGACCGCGAACGAAATTCTTAATCTCACGTGCCGTCTTGGCAAAGTCGATTTGGCAATCTTCCTTGAAAATCTTAGGGGCTGGACGCAAATCGGGTAATTCGGGCTGAGGGGTAACGGGCAGGGGTATGCCTTTTTGGTCGCAGTCGATAATCAGGTCCACCGTGCGTAAGGTGATGCCCACACTCATTTCCATCAGTCGGTCATGCACACTGCCCACGTTCTCATCTTCGCCTATAGTCAGGCGCTCCTGCAAAATCATATTGCCTGTGTCGATTTCCTGCTTGAGCATGAACGTGGTCAGTCCGGTCTCGGTGTCGCCGTTCATGACGGCCCAGTTGATGGGAGCAGCGCCACGGTATTGTGGCAGCAAAGCGGCATGTACGTTGAACGTGCCCAAACGGGGCATTGCCCACACCACTTCGGGCAGCATACGGAAGGCAGTAACAACCTGCAAGTCAGCGTGATAACTCCGCAACTGTTCTATAAACGCTTCGTCCTTGAGTTTCTCGGGTTGCAGCACGGGTAGTCCCACAGACAAGGCATACTGTTTGACGGCGGAGAACTGCACTTGATGTCCGCGCCCTGCCGGCTTATCGGGCATAGTAACCACCGCCACCACGTTGTAGCCACCTTCTACAAGGGCTTTTAGCCCTGCCACCGCAAACTCGGGTGTTCCCAAATAAATAATCCTACATGGCGCCATGACACTGCTTGTATTTCTTACCGCTACCGCAAGGGCAGGGGTCGTTCGGACGCGGTTTTTTGTCTGCAATTATTGGCATCGGTTTCTGCTGTTCACGGGTATCACGTCCGGCTGCAGCTGCTTGTCCGCTGGCTTGTGCTGCCTGTTGCACAGCATCTTTCTGGGTGCGGTACTTGCTCAGGTCCATACGCTGTTGCGCTTGAGCACGCTGCACGGCATCGGGCTGCTGCTGGTGAATCTGTCCACGAAGCAGAATAGCGATAGCACGACGGTTGAAACTATCCAACATCTGACGGAAAATACCAAAGGACTCCAATTTATAAATCAAGAGCGGGTCTTTCTGCTCATAACTGGCGTTTTGTACGCTCTGTTTGAGGTCGTCCAACTGACGCAAATGCTCCTTCCACTCGTCATCAATCACATAGAGTACGGTACGTTTCTCAAACTCCTTAACCACCTCTTTGCAATCCGTCTCGGAAGCACGTTTGAGGTTAACGGCCACGTTATACACTTTCTTGCCGTCAGTAATGGGCACGAGGATATTCTCGTACATAGCGCCTTTGTCTTTATATACCTGTTGGATAACAGGATTAGCTACCTGCATCAGTTTATCCATACGGCGTTTGAAGCTCTCAATGGCTGCCTCGGCGAGTTGGTTGCTGAGGGCTTGCTCCTTGCCGGCGCGGAAGGTTTCTTCGTCGAAAGGCACCTCCATAGCGAAGGTTTGCATCACGTTGTATTGCAAACTGTCGTAATCCATGGCGTCGCGTGCATCAGCGAGAATAGACTCGGCGGTGTCGTAAATCATGTTGGTAATATCAACGCCGATACGCTCACCCATCAGCGCGTGGTGACGCTTGGCATAAATGACATTACGCTGCTGGTTCATCACGTCATCGTACTCAATCAGGCGCTTACGGATACCGAAGTTGTTTTCCTCCACTTTCTTTTGGGCTTTCTCCACGTTGTTGGAAATCATGTTGTGCTCAATGGCCTCACCTTCTTCCCAACCCATTCGGTCCATGACAGCAGCGATACGCTCACTACCGAACATACGCATCAGGTCATCTTCGAGGGAGATGAAGAAGACAGACGAACCCGGGTCACCCTGACGGCCGGAACGTCCGCGTAACTGTCTATCTACACGGCGGCTCTCGTGGCGCTCCGTACCAAGAATAGCCAGACCGCCGGCTGCTTTGACTTCGTCAGAGAGTTTGATATCGGTACCACGACCTGCCATATTGGTGGCGATGGTTACCTGTCCCTTCTGACCTGCCTCGGCTACGACCAATGCCTCCTGTTGGTGGAGTTTGGCATTGAGGACATTGTGCTTGATGTGACGCAAGTTGAGCATCTTACTCAATAGTTCAGATATTTCCACACTGGTGGTACCCACCAAGACGGGACGACCTGCCTCCACGAGTTTCTGTATCTCGTCTATGACGGCATTGTATTTCTCGCGCTTGGTGCGGTAAATACGGTCGTTCATATCTATACGGGCGATGGGGCGGTTGGTCGGAATAACGACAACATCGAGTTTGTAGATATTCCAGAACTCCCCTGCCTCCGTTTCTGCCGTACCGGTCATACCGGCGAGTTTATTGTACATACGGAAGTAGTTCTGCAGGGTAATGGTGGCAAAGGTCTGCGTGGCACCCTCTACTTTCACATTCTCTTTGGCTTCCACGGCTTGGTGCAGACCGTCGGACCAGCGACGACCCTCCATGATACGGCCTGTCTGCTCGTCCACAATCTTAACCTCGTTGTTATCGATGATGTAATCTACATCTTTCTCGAACAGGGTGTAGGCCTTCAGCAGTTGGTGAACGGTGTGTACACGCTCGGACTTGATAGCGTAATTGGCCATTATTTCGTCCTTTTTCTGCTGTTTCTCTTCGGCAGAAAGAGCCATATTCTCTACCTCAGCCATTTCGCTACCCACATCGGGCAAGACGAAGAAATTGGGGTCGTCGGTGTTGCCGGTCAGGGTATCGATACCTTTGTCGGTCAGTTCGATAGACTTATTTTTCTCGTCGATAACGAAATACAACTCGTCGGTGGCGATGTGCATGTTCTTCTCGTTCTCCTGCAAGTAGAACTCCTCTGTCTTCTGCAAGCGCACTTTGACACCCTGTTCACTCAGGTATTTAATCAGGGCTTTGTTCTTAGGCATACCCTTGAAACTGCGGAAGAGGGCTAACTCACCTGCCTCACGCTCTTTCTCGTCGGCACTACCCATCTTGGCTTTGGCTTCGGTGAGCAGTTTGGTAGTAAGGGTTTGTTGGGTGCGAACAAGCAACTCGACACGGTGCTTGTATTCGTCAAACATCTGGTCCTCGCCTTTGGGAATAGGACCACTGATGATAAGTGGTGTACGGGCGTCGTCAATCAGCACGGAATCGACCTCATCGACGATGGCGTAGTTATGTCCGCGTTGCACAAGGTCCATAGGCGATGTTGCCATGTTGTCACGCAGGTAGTCAAAACCGAACTCGTTGTTCGTACCAAAGGTGATATCGCAGTTATAGGCGCGACGACGAGCATCTGAGTTGGGCTGGTGCTTGTCGATACAATCCACTGTCAGGCCATGGAACATATAGATAGGTCCGTTCCACTCGGAGTCACGTTTGGCGAGGTAGTCGTTCACAGTAACGACATGCACGCCTTCGTGAGTCATGGCATTCAGGAAGACGGGCAAGGTAGCCACAAGGGTCTTACCTTCACCGGTTGCCATCTCGGCTATCTTACCTTGGTGCAGTACAACACCACCGATTAGTTGGACATCGTAGTGTACCATGTCCCACGTTATCTCGTTACCGCCGGCAGTCCAGTGGTTGTGGTAAATGGCTTTGTCGCCGTCTATCTCCACAAAGTCGAAACGCTCGTCGGCAGCAAGGTTTTTATCCATCTCGTTGGCTGTCACCACCACTTGTTCGTTTTCGGCGAAACGGCGGGCAGTAGATTTGACGATAGCAAACACTTCGGGCAGTATTTCGTCCAAGACGGCTTTGTATGTTTCCTTGATTTCTTTTTCCAACTTATCTACCTCGTCATACACTTTCTCGCGCTTGTCAATTTCGAGGTCTTCGATGCCGGCTTTCAGTTCGGCGATACGTGCTTTTTTGTCCTTGACGCGCTCTTGGATTTGGTCCATCAACGCCTGACTGCGGGCACGTAAATCGTCGTTACTGAGCGCATCTACTTTGGGGTAGATGGCTTTGATTTGGTCCACGTACGGTTGGATTTCTTTCATGTCTCGTTCGGCTTTATTGCCAAACAATGAACTGATAATACTAATAAAACTCATATTTATATTGCTTTGCGTTATTTCTTGTTTTAGGATATGGACCGTTCGCTGCGCTCACTGTTGGAGTTTGGATTGTCTTTATTCCATCAGCGTCAGCGGTCCTTATTCCCCACTATCAACCTAATAATTATCGGCGCACCGAACAGGGCGGACATCGTGCTGATAGGCAGCGGATAGGTGCTGACGCTACATAGTATGTCGCACAATAGCAGCAGGTTAGCCCCTACGAGTGCGGAGCAAGGCAGTATCTCGCGATGGTTGCCGGTGTGCATCAGTCCGCGTGCGATATGCGGCACAGCCACTCCCACGAAGGCAATCGGTCCGCAGAAGGCGGTTACTCCGCCGGCTAATAGTCCTGTTGCCACCACAATGGCTATTCGTGTGCGCTGTACGGGAACACCTATTCCCTGTGCGTAGTTCTCACCCAATAGGAGACCGTTCAGCGGTTTCATCAGCAGCAGGGCAATAATCATGCCAAATACGACTATGGCAGACAACACTGCCAACTGGCTCCACCCCACGTTGCTCAAACTGCCTAAAGTCCACACAATAAATAGCTTCAGCGAGTCGGGGTTAGCCATGTTTTGCAACACATTAACCAGTGCCCCTGCAATGGCTCCGAACATCATACCGACGATGAGCAAACTCACATTGTCTCGCACCTTGCGCGCCACACCCAACATCAGCAACAGCACTGCCAAACTGCCTATTATCGCCGCCCCTGCTATCGTGCATTGTGCATTGTCAACCGTCAACCGCCATTGTACACCTAACAAAGTGATAACCGCCACGCCCAAACTTGCGCCCGAACTCACACCCAATATATACGGTCCAGCCAACGGGTTGCGGAAGAGTGTTTGCATCAGCATTCCGCTGACGGAGAGTGCTGCTCCTGCCAAAATGGCAGTTAACAGCTTAGGTAGCCGCAGTTGCCACACTATTTGCTCCTCGATGGGGGACCACTTGCCGAAAGGCATCAGCCAGATAGAACCGCTACACACGTCCAATTCCGCCAGTAGCAGCAAGCCGACACACAGCCCCAACCATATTAAAGCCCTTTTACCCATTTTAGCGCACAAAGATACTATTTTTTTTTGGAATATGCAAACTTTTTAAATGGAAAATTGAAAAATGAGAATTGAGAATGATAAAATGATGTGCCCCTCATCCTTCGTCTATCTCGACACGGACGATATACGAACGGTGAGCGAACGATACACGGTGGATGAATTTTGGGTATTTTGGGGCTGCAATTTGGGTGTGCAAAAACTTTAGTTTTGGCAGTGATTGAGTGGTCACGAAATACACCAGCGCTTTACTCGTCTTTTTTAGCCGAGGGTCATTCGACGGTCATTCGACACTGTCCAAGGGGGTATTATCCTTTTGTTGATGACGCACCACCACTACACTCAATTCATATAAGCAATAAAGAGGAAGTGTTACCAGCAACAACGTAAAGACATCTGCCGTTGGCGTAATAATGGCAGCCAATATACATAAGACAACAAAAGCATGTTTGCGATATTGCTTTAGTTGGTCTGCTGTAATTACACCTAATTTGCCTAAAAAATACGCCACAATAGGTATTTCAAACAATACGCCCAGCAATAGGGACAATACCAACAATGTTGATATATACGATTTAAGAGCTATTTGATTGATAACCGCCTCTTGTACCTGATAGGTGGATAAGAAACGGAAAGCGAAGGGAAAAATGACAAAATAATTAAGCAAGACACCCAACATAAAAAGGAGTATCCCATAGAAAATCAATGAAACGGAATACTTTTTTTCTCGTTCGTATAATGCAGGTGCGACAAAGCCATATAGTTGAATAATGAGATACGGGAAGGCAATAAGCACACCGACGATAAGAGCCACTTCAAGGTGTATCATAAATTGCGAAGCCAATTCGATATTGATAAACTGCACTTCAAAATCGCCCGGGCACAACGAACGAACCCCTATCCACTCCGCCAATCGGCACATACCTCGATAAAGTATGAAATCCGATTGAGACGGAGCGAATAGCACGGAAAACAAGAAATCCTTGAAGCAGAATGCCACAACGGAACAAACTGCCCAAACAATCAAACACTTGACAAAACCTTTTCGGAACACATCTACATGCTCCCAAAAGGTCATTTTGTCCTCATTGTTTTGGCTCATTTTCAGTTGGTGCTTGCTCTTGAGAATTTGGTTGTGGATCGTCTAAGGGCTTTTTTATTTCCTCTTCCACATTGTTCATCCCCTCTTTGAAAGAGCGGACGCCCTTTCCTATACCCTTCATCAATTCGGGAATTTTTTTGCCACCAAACAGCAGTAACACGATGACCGCAATGAAAATAATTTCCGGTGCACCAATCATAAGCAGTACCATAAGCGTTTATTTTTTACAATTGCATGTTCCATCTACCAAATAGATTTCACATGTATCAAAGTTAATTTCCCAGTTGCCGTTTTCACACGATTCCCAATTGTACTTTTTAGCCATTGTGTCCCACCAATTTTGGAATTTAGTGTTGGTTTCGCCCATGTCCTTGACAAGTTTTTCATACAATTCGGCATTGTCGGCAGTTAATATCTTTGCCAACTCGTTCAGTCCGTTACGACGCTCAAACAGCGTTTGAATCTGATTTTTTTCTTCAGGGGTTACCTGACCTACAATTTTTTTCATATTACCAAGTTTCTTTTACATCAAAGGGGTCTAAATAACTAATTTCTTTTATTTCTTTACCTGCTTGCAAATTGGCTGCTTTCAGTTGTTGCTGCAAATCACGGGCCGCATTGCGCTCTAAATGGGCAATCACACATTGCTGATGTGAAGGTGTATTAGCATCCCAAGTGAGGCGGTCATTCAGCCAAATACAACGGTTACAATGGTAAGCATCACAAATACGGCACAAGGGGGCATGGTCTAATTGGAGTAATTGCTTGTTTGGTATATCCAAGCCACCATCTAAATCTCCAATAGAACGCGAAGCATCTTTAGTCTTGTGGTTCATGCGATTGCTAATGCCCCTTTTCTCATCATAATAGAAAGCAGGGCACAAGTAGAATTTACCATTGGGAGCAACCGTGATATTGCCTATACCTGCTTCGCAGTTGTGCATTTCGGTTAGTGTCAAACGGTCGGTCAGGATATTGACTTGTGGCTGCTGTTGTGATTTGTAGAGATTAACCAATACGGCATTGAGCGTAGCAAGGGCTTTTTTGTAGTCCTCTTGTTGTGCATCTGCAAACGATTCTATATCCGTCAAGCAGATATTAAGGCGTTTTACTTGTGGCAACAAAGCAGCAATATCATATTGATGGGCGATAAATTCAGCAATAGTTAGACGCAAAACAAGGTTGTCGGTTGTTACGGCTTTAGGGACTTCATTCAGCACCTGTACATCTTTGCCTATTTTAACATGGTCGATACTTTCTATCACTTCGTTATACTCAGCAGGTAGTTCATAATCGGGATAGACATACTGAATCATGAGGTTCTGCTTCATACCGAAAAGAATGGCTTTTTTGAGCGTATCTATCGGCATAAGGTTGCGTTCCGTAATAGGATTATTGGCATGGCAGTAAGCCACGCTGGTGTCATCTAACAAGATGACGAGGTATTGTAAATACGGCTTCATGGCTTAACAAATTTGTGACTTTTGACTTTCGACTTTTTGCTTTTGACTTTGTTCAAACTCTTCACGTTTGTCTTCCATTTCCAGTTTGCGGTAGAGTTTATTCCAATAATAATTATTCGCACGCACACGCGCTTTGTGCATCTTGCAGATAGCAGTAGCACGTTGAAAAACGGTATGTGTCTTGGCTGCGTCATAGTTCTCTCCTTGGCACCAAGCGCAACCTTCAGCAACTTCACAATCAAAACATTCAGGATTGGATTGTGTACAACGGTCAAGTGTCAAGAATGGGCGCAGTTTATTGTTATCTATACCATCGTGGATATTGCCAATTATCCACGCCTCTTTATCACGCAAGGAATATTGTGCAAAACGAGTACAAGGGTAGAAATTACCTGCTGCATCAATAGAGAGCATCTTGCCTGCCCCACACCAGTTATTATTTTCTAATTTGGAATCTAAAGGTTTGCCAATATTTTCCATGAAGAATGAACATGCATATTCTTTAAAATAATCACCATCTATAATCCAATCTGCCAAATGTAGCAATTGTTTTTCAAAGATGCAATCATCCCCTTCGTTCCATACATCTTCAAATACAACATTGATATTTACCTCATGAATACCCAAGGAATATAGGTGCTGTACAGATTCACATACATATGAAAGGTCAGCAGAAGATATCGTTACTTTTGTTGCCACTCTAGGAAACTGACTTTGCCACAATGGTATATTACGCACCACATCATCATACGATCCCTTTTCTGTGCCTTTATATACACGATTAAGGTCATGTTTGCGACGAGTTCCATCAATGGTTATGCCGATACTGAGATGTGATTTGTTCTTCTCTATAAATCGTTGTACTTTTTCACTATCATAATTGATACCATTGGTAGAAAAATTGAAACGATAGCTATTGAACCAATGGTGATTACGGCGGAATAGTTCGGACTTAATATAGTCGCAAATTTGGTCTATCAAGTCAATTTCAAGAAATGGTTCTCCACCAATAAAGTCCCAAATCACAGATTCTTCTTTAAAATTTTGTTCATGAGCCAATATATAATCAATCGCTTGTTTTGCGACTTCCCATGACATACGCTCATTCAAGTTTTTGCCCACTAAATAACAATATTTACAGGCAAGCTGGCAATCTTTTGTAACAATAAATGTGATGCTTTTTGCAATTCCACATTTCCATGACTCCTCTTGGGTCTTGTAAATCTTTTCCATTTTTACCAACTATTTTGGTGACTACAACTGGAAACACAAGAACCACTACATAAAGAAACACATGCCCCTTCACAAGAGTAAGAACAACGACCGCCACATGTATTTTGGCAAGATCCAGAACACCCAACGCAAGAGTTTTTACATGTGAATTGACAAGAACTTGAGCATTGATCTCCACAGCCACTACATGATGTCCGACACCCTCCACTACAAGAAGAAATACAAAAATCTGCACATTCCCTGCTACAATATCCAGAACATGTTGTTTTACAACGACCCGAACAATCTCCAATGCAACTATCAAGACAATTATTGAGGCAAACTTGATAAGAAGATGCCTCATGCGACTCCATTGCCTTAATAGTCATGGGTAGATTTGATACCAAAATTGCGCCAATTACTGGAAGTGTTGATTGTGCTATTTTTCTAAAGAACTCTCTACGGGACACTATTTCTGTTATTCCTAATTTATTTGACGAATTTGGAACTTGTACACAAACAGAATATTTAGTTTCTTGAGTCGCATATAGAGACAACAAATTTTGCAAGAAAGCGTCAAATATATCTTGTTTACTTATGATGTCTGCATTTTTTATCTCAATATGCCAATCGGGATGATCAGATTCAAATTTTACAAGCAAAAAGATTCTATCATCTGGGACTATCTCAGTTAAATCCCAAAATTGGTAGTCTTGGAGCTCAGAGAAAGCATAGTTAGACTGAGCATTGTGTGGTGTGTTAAGCATAATATGCACATTTACTAACCCCAATTGGTTCCGAATTGATTCAAATAATATAAATATACAAAAAAGCGTGGAACCTTATTTTACGCTCATTCATTACTTACGTGGTTCTACCAAAACCTTGCTAACAAAGAATAAACAATAATGCCCACGCTGGTATATGTTGCCGTTGCGTGAACACAACGAAAATATATACCCATAGGACATCTAATGCCATCTTGCTTTGGGTTAGCTGAAGTTTGGTAGATTTCGTAAGTCCAAAACAAGCGTCAATAAACGCCTTTTGCGCGTCCAACTTCCTCACACACGGAACGAACCCACCAGTTCGTTAAAAGTGCTCGGAGTCGTCCGCTTCCCCCACTGAACGAGTTCATCGGGGACCCCGTGAAAAAGCTAAACGCTTTTATGTCTGAACCCCACCCCGAACAAAGACATAATCCCCTCCAGCGTGAAATTCGATTGCAAAGATACAAACATTTTTTGGAATACGCAAACTTTTTAAATGGAAAATTGAAAAATGAGAATTGAGAATGACTTTTTGAATGGAGAAATGAGAAATGAGAAATGAGAATTGAGAATGGAGAATGGAGAAATGAGAATTCAGGAACTGACTGCTAACGCAAATCAGTTCCTCAACGGTATTGATGCCCACCGACCATGTTATGTTGATGTTATGTTGCAAACAGGGAGAGGGAGGGGGAAGGTAGTAGGTTGTAGGTGATGGACAATGCACGGTGGCGGTTGATAAAATGCAAAATGATTTGCATATATCGAAAAAATTTAGTACCTTGGGCAAGCTGCCAGACGCAAGCGTCTTTCCCCCCAATGTACGTTCGCGTCTTGCTGGACATACGCAAAAGTATGTCTATTTATCCCCAAGGCAGTTGCCTATCAATAGCCCTAATTGCACCATCTTTTTATGAGTAAACTCCTAACGATGGCACAATTATGCCTATTCAGATAGATAAAATCTATCTTTGGGACTAAATATACAACAAAAATTTGTGTATGCCAATTTTTTGTTGTATATTTGCGACATATTTGAGAATCATAAGATGATATACAACATTATATTGGATATGGGAGGGGTGCTGATGCAGCACAATCTGCCCGGGTGCATAGCCGCTTTTGAGCGACTGATGGGCAGCGAACGTATGCAGTCCGTCTTGGGGTTGAGCGCAAACGGAGAAGGTACCTACAACAGTTTGATGGAACAATATGAACGCGGAAGCGTCTCCGAAGAGGAATTTATACGCACTATCCGTGAAAACTCCCTACCCGGCACCACCGATGAACAAGTGGCAGATGCGTGGGTACTGATGCACGGCGGTATTCCCCAAGAACGCTTGGAACAGGTGCGCCAATGGCACAATGCCGGTCATCATACCTTGCTACTGAGCAACAGCAACACCCTGCATAAACGGGACATAGAAACACACTACGACATGTCGATGTTCGACGTCTGTATTTATTCGCACATCGTTGGCGCCAGCAAACCCAGTCCAGCCATCTACGATGCCGTAATGCAGACCCTGCGCGACAAAGGTTGGGACCAAAATCCGACCATCTTTGTGGACGACATAGCCGCCAATCGCGAGATGGGCGAACGGTACGGCTGGAGGACGTTTGAGAGTTTGGGAGAGATGAGGGACCCTCTCGGTCCCCCTTCAAAGGGGGAAGAGAATTGAGAATGGAGAAATGAGAATTGAGAATTAGTCAATTAAACAGATATAATATGTCAGTACATATAGAAACGAAGCGGATGACGACCGCTTTAATCCGTCAGAAAAAGATTACAGGTGAAAAAGTCACTATGTTAACCAGTTACGACTACACCTTGGCCCGTTTGGTAGATGAGGCAGGTGTAGATATGTTCCTTGTAGGCGACAGCGCCAGCAACGTGGTTTGCGGCAACCAATACACGTTGCCTATCACGGTAGATGAGATGATTTTTCTCACCAAGGGCGTGGTACGTGCTGCCCAACACGCGCTGGTGGTAATCGACATGCCGTTTGGCAGTTACCAAATCAGCGAAGAACAAGCCGTAGCCAACGCCATCAAGATGATGAAAGAGAGCGGCGCCGATGCCGTTAAGTTGGAAGGCGGTGAGGAGATATTACCTGCTATCCGCCACATGATTCAGGCCGGTGTGCCCGTATGCGGTCACTTAGGGCTAACCCCACAGAGTGTCAATCAGTTTGGCGGTTACGGTTTGCGTGCCAAAGAAGATGCCGAAGCAGCCAAACTGCTGCACGATGCCCAACTGCTGGACGAGGCAGGGTGCTTTGCTATCGTATTAGAGAAGATTCCTGCTGCTTTAGCAGAAAAAGTGACCAAAGCCGTCAGTTGCCCCACGATTGGTATTGGTGCCGGCAATAAGACCGATGGTCAAGTGCTGGTACTGCACGATATGTTGGGACTGAACCAAGGTTTCAAACCTAAGTTCCTGCGCCACTTTGCCGAGTTAGGTGAGCAAGTGCAAACCGCCGTTGCCAACTATGTAGCAGCGGTCAAAGAGAGCTCTTTCCCCAACGAGAACGAGTGCTATTGAGCCAATCGTAAGCCGATTAACAGGGGGTCGTGGTCCGAATAACGGAAGTAGCGGTTGCGCTTGGCAGCCATTGACATGACCCGACGAATATGTTTGGGAGCCATTTGCGGAATGGCTCTCTTTTTGTAATTATACTTGCTATAGTAAGCAGCGGAATAGTAGTAGTCGGTATTCCAATGCAGGGCACGCAAAGAGCATATCTTGGCAGCCATACGCGGCGAGGCATAACAGCGGTCCAAATAGCCACATTCGCCCTTGTAGGAATAACTATATCCGGCACTGTCCAGTGTGGCATTCATATCTTGGTAGCCGGCATTCACAATCTTCTGCAAGGACTGCTCCTGCGCATAGGAATTATAGTCTCCCAAAAAGAGAATCGCCGAATCGGGATTGAGGTGCAGACGTTCAAAGCCGGCAAAGACGGTGTCCAACTCCGCCACCCTTTTGGCATTGGCCTCAGCAGCGTCTCCCCGCTTGCTGCGAGGATGATTAAGGGACACATAAAAGCGTTCACCCGTGCGCTTATCCTCAAACTGCTGAATCAGGAAGCGATGGGCATGTATATCCTCGTGGTTGAGGTACGCCAAATGCAGTTCACCTACCGGCTGAACATAGTCGGTGCGATAGACAAAACCGCAGGAAATAGTGTCCCTGTCACATGAATCGGTTAACACAAAGCCGTACGGCGGTTGTTGACACGGGTGCCGTTTGCTATATAACCTATTCATCTCCGCCACCAATTCAGCCGGAGCAGAAGCACCCTGTTCTAATTCGCAGAGGGCATATAAGTCAGCATCTATCCGCGAGAGTGCCGAGGCGACCTTGTAGCATTGCAGGGCGTGCTGCCCTACCGTATTGCGCCGTGTGGCATAACCGCCTACGTGGACAAAGTAGTTCTGCACATTGGCAGCACAGATACGCATATCGGCACCGTCCCAAGAAGGAACACGTTTGGAGGGGCGATAGTTGGTGAAATGCGGTTGCGCGCCGGTTTGCAAGTGCTTCTCCCCCATCACGCGTGCCGTCAAACCACTGATATGTGCCCCCAAGTTGAGCGAGAAAGGATATCTGCACTCCAATTTGATACGTTGCTGCCGGTTGGCGTTTGCACGTTGCCAATAGGACGTGCTGTCGCCTTGCGCCAAGCCGTAGGCACGTTCCTCCGGCACATAGAGGCGCTGCTCGGAGAGAATGATACTGTCGTACATGGTACCACATACCACAAGGGGGGTCGTGATGGTCACACTCTGCCCTTTGTACTGCTGCCAGCCCCCGTTGTTCAGTTCAGCCAAGCTGACCTTAGGCGGCATAGCCGCAGCCACTCCGATAGCGACAACCACCGAAATGACTACTCCTATCCAACGCTTGTGCAAAATCATAAATTAAAGGCGTGCTTAATAGCGTCTATCTTATCTGTTTTTTCCCACGTAAAGAGTTCAACCGTACGTGTCAAGGTCTTACCGTTCTCGTCCACGAAGGTCTTGGTAACGGTTTCGTTCTTCCGCCCGAAATGACCATAGGAGGCCGTCTCCTCATACATGGGTTGGCGCAGTTTGAGGTCGCGCTCGATAGCTCCCGGTCGGAGGTCAAACAGGCGAGTAATTTTGCGGGCAATCACATCGTCGGAGACAATGCCGGTACCGTTGGTATTCACACATAAACTGACGGGCTTCGCCACACCGATGGCGTAACTGATTTGCACCAACATCTCTTTGGCAATGCCTGCAGCCACCATGTTCTTGGCTATATAGCGAGCCATATACGCAGCCGAGCGATCAACCTTACTGGGGTCTTTCCCCGAAAAAGCACCACCACCGTGGGCACCGCGACCGCCGTATGTATCTACTATAATCTTACGTCCCGTCAAGCCCGTATCGCCGTGAGGGCCACCGATAACAAAGTTGCCGGTGGGGTTGACCAAGAGTTTGAAATCGCCTTTCAACAAGTCCCCGTAGCGCTTGTCACGGCGAGCAACTTCGGGCAAGAGGATAGTGCGTATGTCGTTGGCTATCTGCGCTTGTGACACGTCGGGGTCATGCTGTGTGGAAACCACGATGGTGTCCAAGCGCACCGGCTCGTTGTGTTCGTTATATTCGATGGTGACTTGGGACTTGGTATCAGGACGCAGATAGGTCATCTGCTTGCCCTCCTTGCGTATGCGTGCGAGTGTATAAACTAAGGTGTGGGCAAGGTCCAACGTGAGAGGCATATAACTCTCCGTCTCGTTGGTGGCATAGCCGAACATCATACCTTGGTCGCCGGCACCCTGATTGAGTTTGCCCTGCCGACTAACGCCTTGGTCAATATCAGCCGACTGCTCGTGCAGAGCTTGCAGCACACCACAGGACTCCGCCTCAAACTTATACTCCGACTTGGTGTAGCCGATACGGCTAATCGTATTGCGCACCACGGTGGGCACATCTACATAACACTGGGCTTTTACCTCTCCTGCCACCACGACTTGTCCTGTGGTAACCAGCGTTTCACACGCCACGTGGCAACGAGGGTCTTGTGCCAAAAAATTGTCTAACACGGCATCGCTAATCTGGTCAGCGACCTTGTCGGGGTGTCCTTCCGACACCGATTCCGACGTAAATAAATACTTTTTCATTTTAGCATTTCGTTTTAGGGAGGGTTGCAAGTAGATTAAATCTGTCCCTCCTGATTAATAATAGTTTGTTGTAGGGTTTGGCGGAATTGCTCCGTAGAACCCATATCTTGCATTGTTTTTAAGTTCATTACGCGCTGCCGCACCGATTGTACGGCATGTTTTTGCAGTTTCTCTTTAGATGGTGTGAGGACCTTTTGCAGCACCTCAAAATCTACGTCATAGAGCATCGTAGAGTGAACGATAGTCGCGTTTTTGAGTGCCTGACAGGCGCTACCTGATACTTTGTGTCCGTTGACCAGTATATCGTTGTGCTCGGTTGAGACGGCAGGATAGCCCATCTGTTGGAGCGCTTGGGCAACCAACTTGATGAAATTGGCAAATACCTGTTCACTATGCGTATCAGGGGTGATGTAGGACAACATCACATTGCCTCGGTCGGCATATACACACCCTCCACCGCTGTGGCGTTGCACCATCGCAATATCGTGCGCTTGGCAATACGGTATATTCATTTCCTGCTCAGCCACCTGATGAAAGCCGTAGATAACGGTTGGCGGAGCTATCCACGTAAAGAACGTGGGTTCCTGTACCGCCGTTGCTACCTCTTGCTCTTTAGCCAAGTACCAAGACAAGGGCTGATTGTCGATTACATCTTCGGTTCGCATAACTCTTGTCCACGGCAGAAACGGCGACGTATATCGCGGTCATCTCCCAAGTAAATATAGCGCTCTATCCGCTGCTGCAGGGTATAGTGGTCATAATTGAGATAGGTGTCGTCTATGAGCAGTGCATCAAATTCGTAGCCGGGCTCAAAACTGCCTACTTTGCCAAAGAACGCGCCACCTGCTTTGGTCGCCAAGTAGAACACTTCGCACGATGTGAGGAAGGGTATTTTGCCTTGTGAATTGCCGTAGTGTACCTTGCTGACCTGTATAGCATACTGCATCGCCCGCAGCATAGACATATTATGTCCGCCGGACACATCTGTACCCAACGCCACATGCACACCGTCGTTCATAAAGTGACGAATAGGAGCGATACCTGATGCCAAATTGCTATTGGACATAGGGCAATGCACTACCGTAATATGATTGCGCTTAATCAGTTCCAGTTCCTCGCCTTCGGAGTAGCAGCAATGCGCCATCAGCGTAGGTTGCTGCCCAAATAATCCGTGCCGGTCATATACATCGCCATAACAGGTACTATCCGGCTCTAACTGTTTGACCCAAGCCACCTCATTCTTATTCTCGCTTAGGTGGGACTGTACCGGCAGGTTCAGTTCGTGGGCTATCTTCCCCAACGCTGCCAGCATATCCGGCGTACACGAAGGCACAAAACGAGGCGTAACAATCGGTTGCACTAACCCCTGCTTGCCATGTCGGTCAAGGTGCGTTTTGAGGTCTCGTATACCCTGTATGAGTTGGTCTGTGGTGTTGCGCAAGTTGTCCGGACTATTACGATTCATTCCCACTAAGCCGATATAAGCCCCTAATCCGGCTTCGATAAACAGGTCCGCCAAAAGGAGTGTTGCCTCCGTATGCGCCGTAGCAAAAACGGCACTGCGCATCGTGCCTTGCATCCACAACTCATGCACAAAACGGCGATAGATGCGCTTTGCATACTGCAAGTCGCAGAACTTGGCCTCTTCGGGGAAAGTGTAGGTATTGAGCCACGGCAATAACTCCAAGTCCAATGCCAAACCCAAATTGCGGTACTGCGGGGCGTGAATATGCAAGTCATTGAAGGCAGGAATAAGCAGTTTATCTCCAAAATCCTCTACGGGAACAGCCGACCACTGAGCCGGCAACTGCTCATATACCCCCTCTATCACTCCGGCATCGTTCACTACCACATACCCTCGGGGCAGCATACAAAATGCGTCACAGGAAGGCGTAAATACCAAATTGGCTCTGTATATTTTCATTGTATTAGTGTTTTTTATCCGATTTCTTGAAGAAGAAGAATTGTATCAGGAAGTTCACTATACCTGCCACAAAGATAACCACGTAGGTGATAATCGTATTGTTGGCGTCAGGCAGTAAGCGCAGCACGAAAGGCAGGAACACCATTTGCAGCACCAAGTTGATACCACGTGCCAGCACAAACCCTCCTGCATTGGTCAGGTTGGGGCGCGTCTGGAACGTGTACCAATTGGTCATGAAATAGTTGGGGAACATCTCCAATATATTGCCCAAAGCAAAGGCGATATAGTAGAGCAAGGAATCCTTGGCGGGTTGGTCCATCAGCCACATCACAAGGCGGAAGAACCACTCCTGCACAAACATACCTATGCCACCTATCACCATAAACCGAAGCGCATTCTTCACCTTCTCCGGCAGGTGGGCACTGGGCAATTTAGACGGTATATCGTTTAATTTCATCAACTACGAACTATAAACTCCCGACCATTTCGTTCATTGCAGCGGTTAAGCCGTTCACGTCACGACCTCCGGCTGTAGCCAAAGCGGCTTGTCCACCGCCACCACCCTGAATGAGTTTGGCACATGCCTTAATCATATTGCCGGCACTCTTGCCTTCTGCCACAAGCGGCTGACTGAGGTAAACGGTCAATGCAGGTTTGCCCTCGCATTGCGTAGCAGCCAACAGAGCAAAACGCTCGGTATCGAACTGCTGCTTGAGCATAGGCACTATGTCACGTGCAAAGTTGGCAGGGTACTCGCCTTGCAGTTGCAGCACCTTGATGCCCTTTATCTCCTGCACTTGTGAGAACAGCGCTTTGGCTTTTTCTGCCATAGCGGCGGCTTCCAATTCCTCTATATGCTTTTTGGTGGCAGCCAATTCGTCTTGCAGTTTTTGGATAGCACCTACAAGGTCTTTGGTGTTATTAAACAAGTCCTTGGCCTGCTGCAGCGTATCTGCTTCGGCTTCGTACACGTTCTCTGCCGCTTTGGCGGTAACGGCCTCTATACGGCGCACACCGGCAGCCACAGAGGTTTCCATGACAATGCGCACCGAGCCGATTTGTCCCGTACTGCTGACGTGGCAACCGCCGCATAACTCGATACTGGGACCGTATTTGACTACGCGCACGTTATCACCGTATTTCTCGCCGAAGAGGGCAATTGCACCCATTGCCTTGGCATCGGCTATCGGCATATTGCGGTGCTCGTCCAACGCATAATTCTGACGAATAAAGTCGTTCGCCATCTGCTCTGCCTTACGCAGTTCTTCGGGGGTCACTTTTTGGAAATGTGAGAAGTCGAAACGCAAACTCTCTGCCGTAACCAAACTACCCTTTTGCTCGACATGTTTGCCCAACACTTCGCGCAAGCAGTAGTCGAGGATATGCGTAGCCGTGTGGTTGCACATAATAGCATGACGGCGCTCTGCATCTACGGAAGCAATCAATTTGGCGTTTGGTGTTTGGAACTGTTCGGGCAATTCAGCCACGATGTGTACAGGCAAGCCGTTCTCACGCTTGGTATCTATCACTCTCAACTCCAAACCGTCCACGACCAACTTACCGGTGTCTCCGACTTCACCACCCATCTCGGCATAGAAAGGCGTTTTGTCTAATACGATTTGGTAGAAGTCCTTGCCTTTCTGCGACACTTGGCGGTATTTGAGAATATGTGCCTCACATTCCAGTTGGTCATAGCCCACAAATTCGGTCTCTCCCTCTTGGAATACGACCCAGTCCCCGAGGTCCTGCTTATTGGCACTGCGTCCCATCTCTTTTTGGTGCTCAAGGGCGCGGTTGTACTCGTCCTCGTTGGTGGTCATATTGTTCTCGCGCAAGATAAGTTCGGTCAGGTCAAGCGGGAAACCGTAGGTATCTTTTAGTGTGAAGACATCTACACCGCTTATCTCCGTTTTGCCGGCTTTGCGTGCTTCGGACATCAGTTTATCCAAGAGCCCTATACCCTTGTCAAGCGTTTTGAGGAATGCCTCTTCTTCGGCCTTGATAACGGGAGTAATTTGCTGCTCCTGCTTAACGAGCTCGGGATAGGCCTCGCCCATGTCGGCAATCAGTTGCGGTACCAGTTTATACAGGAACGCCTCACGCATATTGAGGAAGGTGTATCCGTAACGTACGGCACGGCGCAAGATACGGCGGATAACATAACCGGCTTTTTCGTTGCTCGGTAACTGACCGTCCGTGATGGCAAAAGCGATTGTACGTATATGGTCGGCGATAACACGCATAGCGATGTCGGTGTTTTCGTCCTTGCCATAGGTGCATGAGGTCAATTCGCCTATTTTGTGCAGCATAGGTTGGAAAACGTCCGTATCGTAGTTGCTCTGTTTGCCCTGTATGGTGCGCACCAAGCGCTCAAAACCCATACCGGTGTCGATGACTTTCTTGGCGAGCGGTTCGAGACTACCGTCCGCTTTGCGGTTGAACTGCATGAAGACGATGTTCCAAATCTCAATCACCTGCGGATGGTCTTTGTTCACCAGTTCACGTCCGGGCACTTTGGCTTTTTCCTCAGCACTACGGCTATCGACGTGTATTTCGGAGCAGGGACCGCAAGGTCCGGTGTCGCCCATCTCCCAGAAATTGTCATGCTTATTGCCGTTGATGATGTGGTCTTTGGGCAGATGTTTCTCCCAAATAGCAGCTGCCTCGTCATCGCGACTCAGTCCTTCGGCAGGATCGCCTTCAAACACGGTGGCATATAGGTTGGCAGGGTCTATTTTGAGTACGTCCACGATATATTCCCACGCATAGTCGATGGCTTCGGCTTTGAAGTAGTCGCCAAAGGACCAGTTACCGAGCATCTCGAACATAGTGTGGTGATACGTATCGTGCCCCACTTCCTCGAGGTCGTTATGTTTACCGCTTACACGCAGACATTTCTGACTATCTGCTACACGGGGAAATTTAATAGGGTCATTGCCCAAGATGATACCTTTCCACGGATTCATACCGGCGTTGGTAAACATAAGCGTCGGGTCATCTTTAATAACCATTGGTGCCGAAGGCACGATTTGGTGCTGTTTGCTTGCAAAGAAGTCCAAGAAGGACTTACGAATTTCTTGACTTGTCATTATATTGTTTATTTAAATTCTTCTTTAGGCGGAATAAAGAACTTGCCGGCAGGGCGTTCTGGACGCGGTTGCTCGGTAATCACGAGCGGAGTGGCATTTATTTCCGCCGATGTGGCACGGTTGCGGAGTACGTCGATGGCCGTATATAGGGCGTGATTGAAACTGAGTGCCGATGCCTCGTTCTTGCCTGCCAAGTCGTATGCCGTACCGTGGTCAGGCGAGGTGCGAATAATAGGCAGACCTGCCGTGAAGTTCACACCCGACATATCGAGCGACTTGAAGGGAATGAGTCCTTGGTCGTGGTACATAGCGAGTACGGCATCAAAGTGTACATACTTGCCGGCACCGAAGAACCCGTCAGCGCTATACGGGCCAAAGGCATCAATGCCCTCCCCGTTGGCTTTTTGGATGGCAGGTGCTATCACCGTCTGCTCCTCCTTGCCTATCAGTCCTTCGTCTCCGGCATGAGGGTTAAGCGCCAGCACGGCAATACGCGGACGGCGGATAAGGAAATCGTCCTGCAGCGTCTTGCGCAACACGCGCAGTTTGCGCAATATACGTTCCTCACTTATCATGTTGGCAACGTGCGTGATAGGCGTATGATTGCACACCAACGCCACGCGCATACACTCGCTCGTCATCATCATAAGGCATTCCTGCTCGTTGTTGCCAAACACCGATTGCAGGTATTCGGTATGCCCCGAGAAGGTGAATTGCTCACTTTGTATATTGGCTTTGTTGATAGGGGCAGTCACCAAGGCCTGTACTTTGCCGGCTTTCATATCGGCACAGGCACGCTCCAAACTCATGAACGAGGCCTTACCTGCTTCGGGAGTGGAAACACCCAACTGAACAGGTGTTTCGTCCGGATAACAAGTGACCAAGTTCAGTTTGCCCTCCTTGACCTCGTCTATGGTTTTAACCACGTTGAATTGCATATTGTGCATTTCGCCGTCCAAGGTCATCAAGTGGGTTTTCAGCACTTTGGCGTTACCGTACACTACGGGGGTACACACTTCCGTGACATACGATTCGTAGAGGCCTTTTAGAATAATCTCATACCCTACGCCGTTAATATCCCCTGCCGTAATTGCTATAATTGGTTTCATGTTGCGTTGAATTGACTAATCGGTTAATCGATGTATTTTATCGTATCTGAGTTTATCTAAGTCGTAATCCTTGCGTTCCTCGTTTTTGTAGCCGAGAGAGATGACGCACAGCACGGTCAGGTTGGCCGGAATGTGGCATAACTCGTGTACCATCTGCTCCGAATCGTCCCTGCCATGTATGTGGCACCAGCAAGCGCCTAATCCCTGCTCAGCAGCAGCCAACAGCATATTATGAGCGGCGATAGAGGCATCACATTGCCATATATCGGACAACGAGGTGTCAGCAGCCACCACGATGGCAGCCATGGCCGTATCGAACATCTGAGCGCCGTATGTCTTCACCCCTGCCAATTGGCGAATGATGCGCATATCGGCGTGCCCGGACGCACTATCCGTGCATTGTGCATCGTCAGCCCTTAAAACGTAAAACTCCCACGGATTAATCCGTTTGCCGGAGGGGGACATCAACGCACAACGAAGGATATAATCTATTTTTTCCTGCTCAACCGGTTGGCAGGTATATTGGCGAATAGACCGCCGTTTTTGACATAGTTCTAAAAAAGTACCCATATCACGCCAAATTTAAATCGGGCACAAAGATACTATTTTTTTTTAGATTACGCAAATAATTTAAACACAAAATAGATTTTTAATCTATGTATAGGTGTTTTTGAAGATTTTTTTGCCTGTCTTTCCCCGTAGCACCACCGTAGCATCATTAAGGATGACTATACAAGGTATTGACACCCATCGACCATGTTATGTTGATGTTATGTTGCTAACAGGGCGATGAATGACTAACAATTACTCAAGAGTACTATTTTTTACTGTTTGGTGGCGGTGTAGAGGGTGGAGATGCCGAAAGTTTGTGGGTGGAAATGCACATTGGTAAAGCCCGCCTGTTGCAAATGCGACACCATCTGTTCGCCCCAAATAAAGTGTTTAACGCTGTGGCACAAGTAGTTATATGCCGTCTTGTCTTTGCTCAAACACTTACCGACAAACGGCATGATATGCGAAAAATACAGGTCGTACGCCCAACGTATTACCGCATTGGCGGGATACGAAAACTCCAAAATAACCAATTGCCCACCGGGCCGCAACACACGGTACATCTCACGCAAACCGGCGTCCAAGTCCGCAAAGTTGCGCACACCGTACGCACAAGTGACGGCATCAAACTGATTATCAGCATACTGCATGGCTTGTGCATTGCCCTGTTCCAAGGTCAAACGCTGACCGAGATGATAGCGTTCTGCCTTCTCGGCAGCATAGTGCATCATAGCCGTAGATAGGTCCACGCCGGTCACCGTTTGCGCCTTGTCGCGACGCAATAATTCGATAGCCAAATCACCCGTTCCAACTGCCACGTCCAGCACCTGTTGAGCCGGTTGCATACCACGTACTGCCTGACGGCGCCAACACTTGTCTATATCTACCGACAACAGGTGATTCAGCCGGTCATACGAGCCGGCTATGCGGTCAAAAAGAGACCCTATTTGTCTTTTGTCTTCCATAAACTTGCTTTTCGGAGCGCAAAATTATAAAAAAATTTTGAAATATGCAAAACTTTTTGTATTTTTGCAGTCCAAAGAATTATATAGAAATCATGACGAAACGCCTTATTTATATCACATTGCCCCTGCTGGTGTTGGTGGGGTGCAAAGGAACAGGCAGCACCAAAGTGAGCGCAACGGGCAGCATATACGAATGTTTGGTAGTATGTCCGTCCGGCATTTATGCCGACATAGAAGCGGTCATGGGTGCCGATATGCCCTGTTTGCCACAGATGGAGCCCTACTTCACCCTATCGCACGTAACCAATGCCGCCTTTGACAACTTCCTCAAGCCCACACGCAATATACTGCTCGTTGATATTGATTCCGTCCGCTATACCGCCGTCAAAGCCAAGATGAGCAAGGACTACTGGTCCAAGCCGCAGCGCATGTGCCGTATTCAGTCCCCCAACAAGCAGCAACTATTGACCTATTGGCAGGAACACGGCGAGCAAATCCGCGACTGGTTTGTGCGTGAGGAGTTGGAGCGACAAAATATGTACTACCGCGCCTACACGAACAAAGAGGCACGCAAGGCATTGCAAGACCGGTTTAAGTTCGACATGCTGATTAGCGAAGATTACCAACTCATCAAGGACACGGTAGATTTCCTGTGGTGCTGCAACAACAAAGGCACTATGCGGCGCGATTTGGTGGTATATTCGTACCCCTACACCGACGCCAACACGTTCACGGTCGATTACCTGTGCCACCAACGGGACAGCGTACTCGGGCGCTACGTTTCGGCACAAGTGGCAGGGTCGTATATGGGTACGGAGTACAAGGTTTTTCCTCCGCAACTGCGTATGTTGAGCAACGAAGACAAGTCGTTCTACGCTGCCGAGTTGCGCGGACTGTGGAAGATATACAACGGCGAGGCAATGGGCGGTCCATTTGTGTCACTCACTCGCTTGGACAAGACCAATCAACGTGTTATTACGACCGAAGTGTGGGTCTTTGCTGCCGGACAGAAAAAGCGCAATGCCCTCCGGCAAGCCGAGGCGATGATATACTCGGAGAATGGAGAATTGAGAATGGAGAATTGAGAGTGGAGAATTGAGAATTAAGAATTAAGAGATCATATATGGCAAGAACAGAAATTGCAACATTGGGTGAGTTCGGACTCATCAAACACCTAACCGACAAAATCACTTTGCAGCAGCCCACCACCAAAAAAGGTGTAGGCGACGATGCAGCCGTGATGGCTTACGGCACCAAACGCACATTAGTCACCACCGACCTGCTACTGGAGGGTATTCACTTCAACCTCGAATACGTACCCCTCAAGCATCTCGGTTACAAAGCCGTGGCGGTCAACCTGTCGGACATATATGCCATGAACGGCACACCGACCCAAATAACCGTATCATTAGGCGTTTCGGCACGTTTCAGCGTGGAAGATTTGGAAGAACTCTATGCCGGTATGCGCCTTGCGTGCGAGAATTACAAAGTGGACATGGTAGGCGGCGACACCTGCGCCAGCATGAACGGACTGACGATTAGTATCACCTGTTTGGGCATAGCCAACGACAAGGACATCGTCTATCGCAACGGCGCCAAAGTCAACGACCTAATCTGCGTAACAGGCAACTTAGGAACGGCCTATATGGGTCTGCAACTGCTGGAGCGCGAACGCATCGCCAACAAGGGTGTGCGACAAGGTGACAGCATTCCTGCCTTTGAAGGACGCGAGTACCTATTAGAGCGCCAACTTAAGCCCGAACCGCGACGCGACATCATTGAGCAGTTGCGCGAATTGGGCATCAAGCCCACCGCCATGATGGATGTGAGCGACGGTTTGAGCAGCGAGATAAAACATATCTGCCACCAGTCCAATGTGGGTTGCGCCATCTACGAAGACAAAATACCCATCGACTTCAAAGCAGCCGAAGTGGCAGAGGAGATGAACCTCAATATCGTTACCTGCGCCCTAAATGGTGGGGAGGATTATGAATTGCTCTTTACCTGCGACCTCAAGGACTACGAAAAACTGGTTACCATGCACGATGTCTATCTGGTAGGACATATCACCAAACCCGAATACGGCACTATGCTGATTGGACGCAACGGCGAAGAACTCGAATTACAAGCACAAGGATGGCAAGCATTTAATAATTGATAGTTGATAATTGATAATGAAGATTGTTATTTTAGGCACGGCATATCCTTTCCGCGGTGGTCTTGCTACCTTTAATGAACGGCTGGCAAGGCAGTTTCAAGACGACGGGAATGAGGTGAAAATTATAACTTTCACCCTGCAATATCCGTCTTTCCTTTTCCCCGGCAAGACGCAATACACCAACGACCCGGCACCTGCCAATCTGCCCATCAGCCGCCAACTCAATTCCTGCAATCCGTTCAACTGGTGGCGTTTAGGCCGGCTAATCCGTAAACAACAGCCCGATATGCTGATTTGCTGCTACTGGATGGCTTTCTTTGCGCCGACATACGGCACCATTTGTCGCCTTGCCAAAAAGAACGGTGTAACTAAATGTATCGCGTTGGTACACAATCTGTTCGGGCATGAAAAGAGCATCTTGGACAAACTCTTTGCCCCCTATTTCGTGAAGGCACAAGACGCCTTTGTTACTCTCAGCGACGCTGTAGCTAAAGATATCAATTCTCAATTCTCAATTCTCAATTCTCAATTCTCAATTCCTATTGCCGTCTCCCCCCACCCCATCTACGACCATTACGGAGAGCGAATGAGCAAGGAAGAGGCCTGTCAGGTGCTCGGTTTAGACCCCAAGAAACAGTACTTGCTCTTCTTCGGTTTGGTGCGTGCCTACAAGGGATTGGACCTGCTGATAGATGCACTGGAGAAAGTGAAAGATACACGACCGGAATTGCAGTTGCTGATTGCCGGAGAGTTCTACGAGGACGAAGATAAATACCGTCAACAGATTGTGAACAACGGACTGCAAGACCGCATAATCATTCGCAACGAGTTTATCCCCGATGCCGACCTCCGCAAATACTTTGGAGCAGCTGACCTGATTGTTCAGCCGTATAAATCTGCTACGCAGAGTGGTGTGACGCAAGTGGCTTTCCACTTTGAAAAGCCCATGTTGGTGACTAATGTAGGCGGTTTGGGCGAGATTGTCCACCACGGTAAGATGGGTTACGCCGTCGCCCCTGACAGTCAGGACATAGCCGAGGCGATTGAGGACTATTTCTACGCCAACCGGCAGGAAGCATTTACCGAATATGTTCGACAAGAAAAAACAAAATACAGTTGGAATAAAATGACAAGTGCATTCATGCACGTACTACAATGACCAATATCAAACTTTTTTTGACCGATGTAGATGGTTGTCTGACCGATGGTGGCATGTATTACAGCGCCAACGGAGAAGAAATGAAACGCTTTTGCGTATATGACGGCATGGGCATGGTGCTGCTACGCAAAGCCGGTATCAAATGCGGTATCCTCACCAGCGAAACCACCGAGATAGTGGCACAACGTGCCAAGAAACTCAACTTGGACTACCTGTATATGGGCGTTGGGCGACAAGTAGATGACGTGAAGCAAACCAAACTGGACGTCTGCAAACAGATTTGCACGGAGATGGGTATCTCTCTAAAAGATGTGTGTTACGTAGGCGATGACATCAACGACCTCGACCTACTGCAAGCCGTCGGTTTGGCTGCCTGCCCCGCCAACGCACGCCCTGAAGTAAAAGCCATTCCGGGCATTCTGCACCTTACACGCAACGGCGGCGACGGCGCCATCCGCGAACTATGTGATAAATTATTATAACTCAAACGAAAATGCAAGCAATTATTTTAGCAGCAGGAATGGGTAAACGCCTTGGTGAACTCACCAAAGGACATACCAAATGTATGATACAAGTGGGCGGTGAAACACTTATCTCACGCCTATTGCACCAACTGGACCGATACAGTTTATCACGCGTGGTGATGGTAGTCGGCTACAAAGCCCAAGAACTCAAGGAGTATTTGCAGACATTGGATATACAAACACCCATCGAGTTTGTGGAAAACACCGTCTATGACAAGACCAACAATATCTACTCGCTCTACATGGCAAAAGACTGGTTACAGGCAGAAGATACCCTGCTATTCGAGTCAGATATTATCATGGAAAATGCCGTAATCGAGAAACTGCTCAACAACCCCTACCCCAGTTTGGCACTGGTAGATAAGTTCGAGAGTTGGATGGACGGCACCGTAGTGACGTTGGACGAAGAGAACCGTATCCGTCGTTTCATTCCCAACAGCCAATTCCGCTACGACGAGATTCCCACCTACTACAAGACGGTGAACGTGTATAAGTTCGCCAAAGATTTCTCGCAAAACATGTATGTGCCTTTCCTTGAGGCCTACTGCAAGGCGTTGGGCAAGAACGAGTATTACGAGCAGGTACTGCGCGTAATCAACATGCTAGACAACTCCGGTATGCGTGCCTTGCCGTTAGAAGGCGAACAATGGTATGAGATAGACGACATTCAGGATTTGGACATCGCAGAGTCTATCTTCACCGACCGTCAATATGACCTGCTCTGCTCGCGTTATGGCGGATATTGGCGCTATCCACATATATTGGACTATTGCTATCTGGTTAATCCGTATTTCCCCAACCAGCGTCTCCGCGATGAATTGGCAGCCAACTTTGACCGACTGCTGACCGAATACCCCTCCGGACAACGTATCAACAACCTATTGGCAGCCAAAGACTTCGGAATTAAACAGGATTATGTGGCCGTGGGTAATGGTGCTGCCGAACTGATTAAAGCACTGGCCGAACAGATGTTGGGCAAAGTGGGGGTTGTACGCCCCACTTTCGAGGAATATCCTAATCGCCTGATGCCCGAGCAGGTGGTGGCTTATACCACTGCGGCTCCCGATTATCGCTATACGGCAGATGACCTGATGAACTATTTTGCGGACAAAAACATCTGGTCACTCGTACTGATTAACCCCGACAACCCAAGTGGCAACTATATTCCGTACAAGGACTGCCTGCGCCTGATTGAGTGGTGCCAAAAGAAAGATATCGTGCTGGTCTTAGACGAGAGTTTTATTGATTTCTCGACCGAACACCCCACATTCTTTGATAATGCTCTGTTGGAACAATACGATAAGTTGGTGGTAGTCAAGAGTATATCTAAATCGTACGGTGTGCCGGGATTGCGTTTAGGCGTATTAGCCACGAGCAATGCTATGCTGATGACCAATTTGCGCCGCAGTTTGGCCATTTGGAACATCAACTCGTTTGGCGAGTTCTTCTTACAGATTTTGGGCAAGTACGAGAAGCCCTATCAGCAGGCGATGAACGCCTTCCGTGAAGAAAGAGAACGCTTTGTTGAGGAACTGAAAACAATACCTTGCTTGCGCGTTTTGCCGAGTGAAGCCAACTATGTGTTGTGTGAAGTCAAGGCACCGCACAGCCCCCGTGAACTCGCTATTCGTCTGTTGAAAGACAGCAATATACTGATCAAGGATTGCACCCAAAAGTGCGATGCGCCGTATATCCGTCTTGCCGTCCGCGACACGAAAGATAATGACCAATTGATACAGGCGTTGAAGGAATTATGATACGGTTTTGTATCTGTGGAGGTGGTTCGTTAGGGGTGGTCACAGCAGGAGTATTAGCCCAACGAGATGACACGGAAGTCAATTTATTGACCTCCAAGCCATCTGAATGGAGTAAGGAGATTAAGGTGTCAGACCTAAATGGTAAACTCTATCAAGGACATCTGCAAATCATCTCTGACCAAGCCGAGCAAGTCATTCCCAGAAGTGACATTATTCTCCTATGCGTGCCGGGATTTTTAATCGAAAAAACCTTGCGAGACATAGCACCCTATATCACGACACAAGCCGTTGGTTCTATTGTTAGCAGCACCGGGTTCTTCTTTCGTGCCCATGAGATTTTTGACAAAAAGACGGCTCTATTCGGCTTTCAACGTGTGCCGTATATTGCCCGCGTAGCCGAATACGGTCATACCGCACAGTTACTGGGATATAAGACACAATTATATATGGCAATTGAGAATCTGCCGGATTCGTTTGCCACACAATGGGGAACTTGGTTGAATACTCCTGTTGCAGCGCTCCACAACTATTTGGAAGCGGCATTGACCAACAGTAACCCACTATTGCACACCGCACGTTTGTTTGGAATGTGGCATAATTGGACAGAGGGGAAGACTTATTCACAGCCCATTAAATTTTATGCCGAATGGGATGAATACAGCGCCGAACAGTATATTGCTATGGATACCGAGTTTCAGGCACTTTGTAAGATAGTCGGTGTGTCTATTCCTTCGGTATTGGAATACTATGAGAGTAGCGATGCAACCTCGTTAGCACATAAATTGCAATCTATACAGGCATTTCAAAGTATTGATGCTCCTATGAAAAAGACCGAGAATGGATGGATACCTGATTTTCAAAGTCGTTACTTTACCGAGGACTTTCCGTTTGGGTTGCAATTAGTCAAAGATTTAGCAGAAAAAAATAACCTATCCACACCGACAATAGACAACGTTTTGGCGTGGGGAAAACAATATTTATGAGAGATTTAGTAGTAAAACTATTGGTTAAGTTAGGGTTATACAAGTCCGTTGTGGAGTGTATTAACCGAGTAATGTTTGAGATTCAGGCGCGAAGAATGAAGCGCGACGGTCTCGCCATGTTAGAAGCGGCAGATAAGGCCTTTAGTGAAATGGGGGTACGGACGTTCCTGACCTATGGTGTGCTATTGGGAGCTTACCGCGACCACGGATTTATCAGTTACGACCCTGATATTGATTTGGGTGTTTTGAGAGATGAAATACCGGCCAATCTCTACGAAGAAATGGCAAAAGCCGGTTTTGTCCTGTATCGTCAAAACGTGATGGCCGGCACCGAGAAAGTGGTGGAAGAAACGTATATTTACAAGAAACTGCACTTGGATATATTTTATTATGAGCAGGAAGGTGACGACTGGTATAGCGTCATTCCTCGCAAACATGAGACAAAAGAGTGGAAAGAAGCCAACGAAACAGACGGTTTCCCCTGTGACCGCAGTTACGTACCGGCAACAGAGTTGGAACGCAGAGATTTTCTCGGACTGAAGATTTGGATGCCTGTCAAGACGGACGAGTGGTTACGCGCCATCTATTCAGATTCGTACATGACGCCTATCAAGAATTGGAATGCCAAAGACTACAAAACTCGAATCGTAAAGACCAAAGAGAGATGTTATAGAAAATATTATTAGGAAGGACATCTGACAATGAGCAAGTTATTATTTATCTGGTATAAACGTCCGACCGCCATAAAAGAAGGCGGAGGAATGTGTTCCATGCGCAATTACGAATTGCTTGGCAAGATTGTAGGTGCCGAAAATATTGACTCGATATACATACATAATGACGATAAAAAGCGTTCCTTGCTTTCCTATGTATCCGGAATAGTATATATGTGTTTCGGATATTTCTTCGGATTAACCCCAAAACGTTGTACCCAAATTGTAAAGCAGGCAGACAACTACGACTATGTCTTTATTGACAGATCCGTATTCGGCATCATTGCCTATCAACTGAAAAAGACCGGCTACAAGGGGAAAATCATTTCCCATTTTCACAATGTGGAAAGTATCTATTTTGACAGCAAACTAAACAAGCATCTACCCTTTCGCAGCGTGTTGCTGAACAATGTGTCCAAGAATGACCGAATGGCTTGTCGGTATTCGGACAAAATAATCGTTCTGAACGAACGCGACAGCCAAATCATAGAAAAACAATATGGCCGAAAAGCCGACATTATTGTTCCTATTACCCTACCGGACAAAGCCATACCGCAGGAAAAATCAATTATGACACATTCTTGTCCACATTGTCTGTTTATCGGCTCCTATTTTCCTGCCAATACGGAAGGGCTACTGTGGTTTGTAAAGAATGTCTTGCCGAATGTCAATATACGACTGACCGTCGTCGGAAAAGGAATGTCCAAATTAAAAGCAAAATCGCAAGAACTGAAAGACATCGAAGTGCTGTCTGACGTTCCCGATTTGACATCCTATTTCGTAGATGCCGATATTATGATTCTTCCCATATTCTCAGGAAGCGGAATGAAAGTAAAGACATGCGAAAGTTTAATGTACGGAAAAAACATTTTAGGCACTCACGAAGCGTTTGAAGGATACCATATCGATACGGAACAAGTCGGAGGAGAATGCAATACTGCCCAGCAATTCATCTCTAAATTAACCGATTTCTCTTCCAATCCCCGTCCCCGTTTCAACACCTACTCCAGAACGCAATACGAGAAAATGTATTCCGACAATGCCGTGGAGCAATTATTCCGCAACCTTTTTGATTTTCCCAACAACAAACTTTCCGACACAAAACAGGGATAAAGCAATAGCGAGTATATAAATCGCCATACACCACTTATCCGTTTTGAGAGCAGCAGGCACGAATTCCATAACGAGTTCGTGCTTTCCTTGCGGTATGATGGCAGCACGAAGGGTGTAGTTGACACGGTATATAGGTGCCTCTTCGCCATCTATGTAGAGATGCCAGTCATGCGGATAGTAGATTTCCGAGAAAACAGCCAGTTGAGCAGAGTCCGTTTGTGCCTCGTAAACGAGCTTATTAGGGGCGTACGATGTCATGTTGACGATTGCTCTATCCAAGTCTTCGCCGTCGGTTCGCCGTCGGCTCGCCGTCGGGAAAGACCCGTACCAATCACGGAGCAAAACTTGGTTAGGAGCAAAGGTAGTATCCATTACTGCCGCATGACGCAAGTCGAGCGTATTGAGCGCCTCCGATTCGGCATCGGGGGTATTGACACAAAGGAGCGAATCCACAAACCACGCATTACCCAACGCCTCCGGATTGGGGAACACGCCGTCACGCGTAATGATGTACTTGGTATTGAGCATATTGAGTACATTCCAATTGTTACGGCTGATGTGGGCATCAATCAGGTCTTGATAACGACGCAGTTTGACAGCCGAATAGCCACCCACCGATTTGAGACGGTAGGAAGTACGGGAATCGTTGAACGTGTTGGCTGCCACATTGAGGACACGGTAATCCAAGGATTTATCCTGCAAAATCTGCTCCTCCCAAGGTTGCATCGCAAAATAACGTTCGCTTTCCTTCTTGGAAACGAAATGGTCCTTATTGAAGAAACGACGGTCCACAGGTACCATATCCGCCAAAATGAGTACCCCAAAGATGGTGTACAGAACGCCCTTCGGGCTGAAGGACCGCTTCGCTGAAGGACCGCTTTCGCTGTTAGACCGCTGCGCTGTAAGATGCACATACCACAACAATGTGGCGGCAGCAAGACCGATGAAGATGAACGAGCGCCAAGCGTCGGCTTTTAACATAGCAGCACGCTGGTCCAAAATGAGGTCATACAAGTCACCCACCTGCCCTTTCCACTGGGCATCATAGGAACTTGTAAAGTCGAATAAACTACCGCCGAAAAGTGCAAAGACAAGGCATAAACCTGCCGTGATACCCGCAGCCGTAAAGATAGGTTTGAGGTATTGCTTTTTGTCCTCTGCCTCCATCAAATGTTTCAATCCCAAAAAGCCGAGCAGGGGCATCGTAATCTCAGCCACCACTAATATACTTTCCACCGCACGGAACTTGTTGTACATGGGGAAATAGTCGTAGAAGAACTGCGTAAACGGCATAAAATTGCGTCCCCAAGCCAGCAAGACGGAGAAAAGAGTGGCAATCAGGAGTGCCCATTTATACGGTCCGGGCACGATAATCAGCCCTAAGACAAAGAGGAAGCAGACGATGGCACCCATATAGACGGGTCCTGACGTGAACGCCTTTTCTCCCCAATAAGTAGGTGCCTGTTGGCAGAACTGCTTGGCAGAGCCACGGGGCACACGCGCTTTAATCATTTCCTCATACAAAACGGACTTTTCGCCCACATTGTAACCACTGGCACCGCCCATGAAATTGGGAATGAGGAAAGTAAACGTCTCGGCCTTGCCATAACTCCAAGCCGTAGCGTAGTCGATGTCCAATCCGGCAGGTTTGGACTTATCCACATCGGGTTGGGTCAGTTCGCTATGTCCGCCACGCATCGTTTCGGCAAGGTACTCGTTATTCATCTGGAACCAACTCAATTTGGTGCCATAAATAAGCGCACAGCACAAAAGCAATATACCCACTGCCACGCCGAGGTCTTTCCAACGTTTTTCACGAATATGAATATACAGTTCCGCAAAACAGCAGACGCCAATAAGCATACAAAGATAATAGGTCATCTGCGGGTGCAAATTGATACCGACAATTCCCCAAACGGTAAACAGTGGAATACCCAACCAATATTTCTTGCGGAAAATAGCATATAAACCTCCCATCACAACGGGCAGAATACCCAATGCCGCCGCTTTGGATATATGTCCGGCAGGAATAATGAGAAGGAAATAAGAAGACAAAGACAAAGCAAAAGACCCTATCAAACTGAGCCACGGATTAATGCCAAAGCACAGAAGCATTAGATAAAATCCGATTAGATAACCGAACAGAACGCCTCTTCCCCCGTCTTCCCGACTAAATCCAAGCCGAATAACCCGTTCCATCACACCCCGTATCTCGTTGGCGGGAGTAGTGCCGGTTACTTGATACGCCGGCATACCACCAAACATGGAATTAGTCCACCAAGTGGTCTCTCCTGTCTGCTGTTTGAATGTTCTCGCTTCCTGCGCAGCACCTTCCCAGCTCTTCACATCGCCTGCATACAGAACTTTTCCTTGCAACAACGGGCTACAATAACCGATAGCAAAAACGAGAAATAATACTACTGCCACTACATAGGGTAATAATTTTTTCCAATCAAAGTTTTTCATACAAAACGGATTAATCATAATTTACTTACTCACCAAATAATAACCTGCCGTAATATAGAAATCACGCAGATAAGGGATTGTGCGGAACAAGGGCAACGCTTTGCGAGGACGCAAATGGAACTTAATTTCATAATTTGGATTAATGAAATACAATTCCTTTTCCAATGTGTTGTACCCCTCTTTACGTAAGATACGTTCAAAACGCTCTATGGTAATGCCTGTCTCCTTAATCTCGGCCAAAGCATCTACTGAGGTTTCTCCACACGCTTGCAGCAATGCCTTGTACCAAGCCATTGGCAACAAGTGGAAATAAGGCACTTTGCTCAATTTGCTTTTGCAAATCTGCTGATGACCGCCAAAGGGCATCATCCATGGCGGAAAAGCGAAGAACACCACGCCGTGAGGCTTTAAGAATTGAGGCAAAATACGCATAAAACGTTCCTGGTCATGTATATGCTCAATCACATCGCGCAACATGATGACATCATATTGATGCTCCAGAGGATCTATATCGTAAATGTCTGAATCAATCAAACGCAATCTATCAACATGCGGATGGTCTGCAAAAAAGTCTTTTGCCCGTTGGATTTGTTCGCTATTCAAATCGATACCCGTACACTGGCAACCTCTATCTAAAAAAGGTTTTAGATTACCACCCTCTCCACAACCTATTTCCAACACGTGGCAATCGGGAGTAACAATTTTTTTCCGTTCAATAAAAGGAATTACATACTTGTCTGTAGTATATGCCTGCTCGTTGAAATAGAGCAATCTATTTTTGTGTCTCTCTTGCATATATTTGTATTATATATTTGCTCTTAATTCTACTAATTGTTGTCTTAGGCGGAGCAGAATCTCCGTGGCACGTTGGCGGGCGTCGGTATTGCGACTGCCGGATTTCAATTCGTTCTTGATGGCCTCTATGCGCGTGATTTTCAGTTCATCACGGATATATTTCACCTGCTTGATGAAGGCAATATCCCGTTCGGAATAGTAACGGTCGCCATGCGCATCTTTGCGCGGTTCCAACTCCTTGAACTGCGTTTCCCAATAGCGCAAAGTCGATGCCGGCAGTTCCGTTTGCTGCATCACCTCTCGCATGGAATAATATGCTTTATGTGCCTCCATTATTTACCTACACGCAATGTTTTGCCAATTGATATATTATCCGATTTGAGTCCGTTCCACGCCTTGAGTTGCTTGACGGACACATGAAATTTCTTACCGATTTCGCTCAGCGTATCGCCTTTTCTCACCTTGTAATAGGTGACGCCATTGGCGGAATAGCCGCCATTAGGTCCCTGCCGATGCAGCAGTTCTATCTCGTCACGGCGATTATTGACCAATTCATCGGCACGGTGCTGCAAAATAGTGTCTTGCAGTTCAATATAGTGCGTTACCGACTCAGCCGGCAAGCATAGCGCATACGCCTTGTCACCCGGCAAGATGTCTCTGGGATACTGCGGATTAAGCCGGCGCAAGGTGTCCAAGCCAATCTCCAATATATCTGCCACTTGGTTTAAGTGCAAACGTTCAGTCACCATCAACGTGTCCGTCTGCGGATAAGCCCACACCGAGTCAGGACATATTGCGTGCAGGTCGGCATAGTTCATCACATAGCACGCCGCAATATAAATGGGCAAATAGCACCGTGTCTCATGCGGCAGGTAGGAATAAATCGACCAAAAGTCGGTCTTACCGCCACTGCGAGCGATGGCTTTCTTGACATTGCCCGGACCGCAGTTGTAGGCAGCAATCACCAAGTTCCAATCGTGGAAGTCATCAAATAGCCGCTGCATAAACCGGCAAGCAGCGTCCGTAGAGCAGACAGGGTCCATCCGTTCATCTACCAACGAATTGACTTCCAATCCGTAGAGTTTGCCTGTGGCCGGCATGAACTGCCACAATCCGGCAGCACCCATGTGCGAACGGGCCATCGGATTGAGCGCCGACTCAATCACCGGCAAATAGCACAATTCGTACGGCAGGTTATACTTGCCCAATATATCCCAAAACAGCGGTAAATAGTAGTCGGCTCGCGCCAAGATACGCGATGTCTGGGTGGCATTCTTCAGATAGCGATTGATATAGTCGCCCACTATGGGGTGGTACGGCATCTCCACCTCGTACGGCAAGTATTGCAGCCGTGCCTTGTAGAGCGAGTCGGTGTTTTCCCCATAGGAAGGAACACTTATCGCGCACGCGCATAACGCGCATAATATAAGGAGTACACGCTTCATTTAATCGTAATGGCCAAATGCACTTCGGCAGCGTGCTGATGGTTCATAAAATCGTTATATATCTGCGGTGACACATTCATACTCAAGTCCGGCGATATATCAAAGTCAAACAACTGCGCATCGACAAAAGCATCAATCAACGACAACGCATACACCGCCACCACCGCCACAATACCGAAGTCACGGTAACGGCGATAGAGGTTTTGCTTGTTATTCAAGGTCTTGGTATAGGTACTACGTCCACCCATCTGCTCGATGGTATATCCCTTGGGCAAGATAGCATTGTACGACCGCTTGGGGTCGGTGGACAGTTCCTTGTCGGTAAGAATATCCCAATAGGCCTGTTTGTAGTCCTTGTACATGGTGCCGTTCCATATAATCGCGTACGCACTACCCATAAAAGCCCCGTACACAATGGGCAGTTTCCAATAACTGCGGTTGTAAATCTGTCCCAATCCCGGGAACAGTGCCCCCATCCAAACGGCGCGCAAGGGCTGCGGTCGCCAACCATCGTCCCAAGTCCCTTGCGGATTGGGAGACATGGACTCACCGATGATAATCTCGTCCTGATTGTCCAGCACCACGAGCGTATCCGCCTGAGGCGCACTCGCGGAGTCAACAGCTGACACGATGGTCATGCGAACAGAGTCACCGTTGGCTATCACCTTCTTTTGGGCAAAGAGACACAACGGAAGACAAAGCAATATGACGGTCAGCCGGCGTTTCAACGGATACGGGCGATTAGTTGATACAACTCCTGTTCGGACTCAAAGGAAATCGTGAGGTGATGGTCAGAAATCTTTACCTTGGTTCCCAGACGCTGAGACAACTGGCGTTCCTGCACCTTAAAGGGCGATTGTTTGCGGGTAGTAGCCGGCTTAGCCACTTTGTTGTCCGTAACCAGTTCTTCCACACGGCGCACACTGAGCCCCTCCTTGAGAATACGATGGTAGAGGGCCAACTGCTGCTCCGTAGATGGGCTACCCAAGATAGCGCGGGCATGGCCCATATCTATTTTCTTCTCCTTGATACCTATCTGTATTTCAGCGGGCAGTTTGAGCAGACGCAGATAATTAGCCACCGTAGCACGTTTCTTGCCCACACGCTCCGACATCTTCTCTTGCGTCAGTTCGTAGTCATCCATCAGCCGCTGGTAAGCCAGTGCTATCTCTATCGCGTCCAAGTCTTCACGCTGGATATTCTCAATCAGCGCCCACTCCATCACCTGCTCATCTTTGGCTGTACGCACATAGGCAGGGATAGTGGTCAGATTGGCCATCTTGGCTGCACGGAAACGGCGTTCACCGGCTATAATCAGATAACTGCCGTCCGCATTCTTGCGCAGTGTGATAGGAGAAATCACACCGTGTTCCCGTATCGAATCGCTCAACTCCTTCAGGGCGTCCTCGTCAAAAGTACGGCGGGGCTGATTGGGGTTGGCAGCAATCAAATTCAAATCCACCTCACTGATGGAACTGGATCCGCTGGTGGTGATATGGGTGTCGATTAGGGCATCTAATCCACGTCCCAGTCCTGTCATTTTTTTCATCTTTTCAGTATCTCTTTTGCTAAGTTCATATAACATTTTGCACCCTTGGACGAGGCATCGTAGTCCATCACGCACAAGCCGTGGCTGGGGGCTTCGCTCAGGCGCACATTACGCGGAATGACCGTATCGAACACCAAGTCGCCAAAGTGCCGTTTTACCTCCTCATACACCTGTGTGGAGAGGCGCAGACGGTTGTCGTACATCGTGAGCAGGAAACCCTCTATCTGCAATCCGGGGTTTAAGTTCTGCTTGATGATTTTGATGGTAGATAGCAGTTTGGCAATACCCTCCAACGCAAAGAACTCGCATTGTACAGGTATGACTACCGTATCGCTGGCAGTAAGCGCATTCACGGTAATGAGTCCCAACGAAGGCGAGCAGTCAATCAAGATATAGTCATACTCCTGTCTCAACGTATTCAGCAGATTCTTCATCAGCTGCTCACGGTTCTCCAAGTTGAGCATCTCAATCTCGGCACCCACCAAATCGATGTGACTGGGGATTAAGTCCAAGTTCTCCACATTGGTGTGAATAACGGCCGTATGGGGGTCTATTTGATTGACCAGACATTCGTAAATCGTTTTTTCCAAATCTCGGATTTCCACACCCAGTCCAGATGAGGCATTGGCTTGCGGGTCTGCATCAACCAGCAGCACACGCTTGCCCAATCGTGCCAGCGAAGCGGACAGGTTGATGGCGGTAGTGGTCTTGCCCACTCCACCCTTTTGATTGGCTAATGATATAATTTTTGTCATTGGTTATTGTATTTCTTGTTGCACATATTCTTGCCATACATCATGTGTCGGGAACGACTTGTATCCATCGGTCCACCCCGACCAGCAACCGCCGAAGTAATAGGTCAGCGTATCGCCTATGGTATAGGGTTTGGTGAGGGCTAATACATGGTTATCATACTGCCGGAACCCCTCTGCACCGGGCATATACACGGCCTCGTGGGTCACGCCCAAGTTGGTGTAGCCGTACCATTTCAGGTTCAGGCGCACGGCCCCCGGGTCGCTCAGTGCCGTTTCGGTATAGGTAATCCACTCCTGACTGCCGCTCAAGGTGCCTATGCTGTCATGCAGCCATAGTCCGGCACCGGCCTGTAAAGCATGGTCGGTACTGCCGGTCAGCACCACTTCGGCCTTATTCAGCACCTTGCCTGACTCGCACGTAATGATAATATCTTCTTGCAGTATATCGCCTGCCACATTGAGCGAGTCATAGTGCAAGCGGAAACGCAATAAATCGGGCGTTTGCTCCAGTATCTCCCATGTATCGTAGTGTCCGCCGACATATACCACGCTATCCACGACTACAGCCAAGCCACCCATACCGGGGGTATGAGCCACTTTATATCCGTCAAAACCGTAACCGTGTTGCACATGGTAAGGACGCTCCTCGTTCACGTAATAATAAAAGAAGGTGTCGATGACAAAGTTGGGGGTATTCTTCATAAAAATATCCACACCATTGCTGGGGTTCTCTATCTTTGCCAATTCAGGACCGTACATACGGTAGGCAGCAAACTCGTTTTCCCACGCAAAATCGTCTTTGCGCTCGGGCACATACCGCCCGTACACGTGCAACACCTCCGGTGTGGAGCAGGCACATAGCAGCGCCATCACGGCGCCATACACTAATTTCTTCATACACATTTATTTAGGTTGTTTACCGATATAAGCCAATATACCGCCATCGACATACAGGATATGTCCGTTCACGGCATCGCTGGCGTGCGAAGCCAAGAACACGGCAGGGCCACCCAACTCAGCCGGGTCTAACCAACGGCCGGCAGGAGTCTTGGCACAAATGAAACTATCAAACGGATGACGGCTGCCATCGGCTTGTTTCTCGCGCAATGGAGCGGTTTGGGGAGTGGCTATGTAGCCGGGACCGATACCGTTGCATTGGATATTGTATTCGCCATATTCGGAACATATATTGCGGGTCAGCATCTTCAGTCCACCCTTGGCAGCAGCGTAGGCACTTACGGTCTCACGGCCTAATTCGGACATCATCGAGCAGATATTGATAATCTTGCCTTCGCGGCGCTCCATCATCTCCGGCAACACGGCTGACGAAACGATATACGGAGCCACCAAATCGACATCTATCACCTGCTGGAACTCGCTGCGCTTCATTTCGTGCATCGGAATACGTTTGATGATACCGGCATTGTTCACCAATATATCTATCTGTCCCACCTCGGCATGAATGGTTTTGACCAATTCGGCTACTGCCACTTCGTTGGTAACGTCGCAGACATATCCTTTGACGTTGGTGATACCTGCTTCGGCATAGTTATTGAGTCCGCGTTGCAGTGCTTCCTCGTTGATATCGTTAAAGATGATGGTTTGCACGCCTGCTGCCACAAAGGCCTTGGCGATGTTAAAACCGATACCATAACTTGCGCCTGTGATCCAAGCGTTCTTTCCTGCTAAACTAAATGGATTATTCATATATCTATTCTCTAAACTTTAAACTCTAAACTCTAATCTCTAATCTCTAAACTCTAAACTCTAAACTACTTCAACTCCGTCTCCTTATACCAATCTTGGTCGCTATAGTCCTGATTTTCACCGGCCATACCCCAAATAAAGGTGTAGTTGTGGGTGGCAGCGGCGGAGTGAATGGACCAGTCCGGACTGAGTATGGCTTGGTCTTTCTTCATCCAAACGACACGTGTCTCTTGCGGTTCGCCCATAAAGTGGCAGATGGCTTGGTCTTCGGGAATGTCGAAGTAGAAATAGGCCTCCATACGGCGGCTATGGGTATGTGCCGGCATCGTGTTCCAAATACTGCCGGGTTTGAGTTCGGTCATACCCATTTGCAGTTGGCAGGTCGGCAGCACTTTAGCCACAATCATGCGATTGATAACGCGGTCGTTGGCACCTTCCATACTGCCCAATGCCAATATGTCGGCATCGGCTTTGGTGATTTTCTTGGTGGGATAGGTGCAGTGTGCCGTAGTCGAATTGAAATAGAACTTGGCAGGACTTTGGCTATCCTTGCTGGCAAAGGTGACGTTTCTGTCGCCGCGACCGATATACAGCGCCTCTTTGGGAGCCAATTCGTACGTGCCTTCGCCCTCGACATCTACCATACCTATACCCTCACCTACGTTGAAGATACCTATCTCGCGACGGGTCAGGAAATACGGTGCTTTCAGGGGGTCGATGGCTTCCAGCGGCAAACTCTCTTTGACCGGCATAGCGCCGCCTACCAGCATACGGTCTATCATCGAATAGACCATTTTTACCTCGTCGGCTACGAACAAGGTCTCGATTAAAAACTCTTCACGCAAACGCTGCGTGTCATAATGCTTTGCATCGCGAGGATTACTCGCGTAACGAATTTGATACGTTGTGTTCATGTCTTTTTATCTCCCATAAATAACCTATATTGACGCTCACATCTAACGGATTAGAGGTGGAGAAATACGCCGACTTATGGTTATCAAAATAATTGCCTAAACTATATCCTACCCGTGCTTCGACTTGGAACACACCGGCTTTTTGGGTACGTAGCAGCAGACCCAAACCGCCCGTCAAACCCCAGTCAAAGATGTGGTCGATGGGGGCATATTGTTCGCGTTTCGTTTCGTGCTGGGGACCGGCATGTTGCTCAAGGAAGCACACACCTATCTTGGGACCCAAGTTGATAAATCCGCGTACCATCTTCTTGCCAAAATAGATATGCGACATAAAGGGCATCTCTATGTAGTTCAACCGCCTTTTGTAGTACGACGACGGCGCCAAGTCATCGCCTATATGTTCACGCCAACCGCGCTGCATATAGTCCAACTCCAGTTGCAAGCCGCAGCACTTATGACCCGAATAGCGGAAGATAAGGCCGCCATTGCCGCTGAGCAGGGTGCGGTCTGCAATGTTCTTGGTGCCGTCCACTTCAGGTGTGAACATAGTCATCGAGAACAGGGCACCGCCATGCAAACCGACATATATCTCGGGTTCATGCAGACGAGGTTGCGCAAAGGCGCTCACCACCGTCATCAATAGTAGCACTATGGTTGTTGTACGCTTCATTTCGTTTGTACAATGGATATATTCTTGTTTTGGTACCCGCCCTCGCCTACGCGCTCAAAGCGCATATCGGACTGCACACCTCGGAACGGGCGGCATAGGATATCCTCCCGTTCGGTCTGTTCCTCTTGGTGCCAAGCGCGAACGGATTGCAGTGTATAAGTCATCAGGTCATAGCCCAACAGGTCATAGCAGGGACGTCCACCCTCTCTTGCTTTGGGTACGAAGCGGCGGTAGAGAGCGTCGTAATGCGTCATCTTGTCCTCCTCCAACTCGTGAAAAACGGTGGAATAGAGTTGGGGCAGTATGATGGGCTCCGATTGCCACGAATAGCGCGACAACAGGGCAAGGCCTTTGCCTTGGGCAGCACGCTCCAGTTGGGGCATGACAATGCGCACATTGGCATAGCGCTCCGTATTCATCAGCAGCACATTGGTGGCTGTATCACTCAACTGTCCGGACAGCGAGTCCGCCATAATCTGCCGTATGGTCGTGTACGTGTACGGCAGTTGGTAAGCGCGAATCTGGTTCTGCAACTGGCGCACACTCTCAGGTATGCTGTTCTCGTCGGCAGTAACAAAGATGCAGTGTATATTGCCTTCGGCGGCTAACTGTTGCGCCATGGTCTCTGCCTCCAACGCTACCGACGGATTAAACTGCATCACGTAGGGGTTATAGTCCATCTCCGGCACTTCGGACGAGAAGGGGAACAGGGTCTGTATCTGATGTTCCATCGCCCACGAAGCCATCATCGGCACTTGGGACGCATAGGCAGGACCGATTATCATATCTACCGCCTGCATCGCCTCTTTGGCTAAGGTCTGCGCCAGCAAACGGGTGGACTTGCCCACGTCGTAGGTATGTACCTCCACCGGCTGTCCCGTGGCTTGCATATCATACACGGCCAATAGCGCACCTGTATAGAAGTCCAAGAAACGGTCCATCTGCTTATCGCGTTTCGTCATCTCCGTTTGTAGGGGCAGCAGCAATGCCACCCGAATGGGGCGCAGCACTTGGGCACCAAGCGACACGCTCAACCATACACTACATAATAATAACCATTTTTTCATCGTATATACTTTTTTCTGCGCACCAGCGTTACCGCCGTACCGACTATGGCCAGTATGGCAACGGGTGCCGCCAAACTAATCAATTGAATCCGTGAGCGCCACTGATAACTGCGGTGGTCATTAATCAGGCGCAACTGTACCTGCTTGCCACGCAACTGCATCAGTCCCTGTCCGTCGGTCAGCCACAGAATGGCATTGACGAGGAAGTCCCTGTTGCCGAATTGCGTTTTCAGATAGGGGTCATAGCCCACGGGCAGGGGTTCCTGTTGCCGCCATTCGTTCACGGCTATCTGTCCGCACGCCACCACCACCTGTTTGGTGGGCTCGCTTGTCTTTTTTATTGTGGCATTGATGCCTTCGGGGGGCATACGGTGGGCGTAGAAAGAGGGGAACACGCCCTCCAAACTCATTGCCACCGGTATATAGGCCTCCTGAAACAGTTCAGGCATTACCGTCATATCCATCAGGTTGACCTCAGCCGGTACACCTATCTTGCGCGAGGCGGTCGAGGTGGCCAGCAGTACCTGTTTATCGATGCCGTCGTCGCCGCCTACGGCTTCCACCTCACCGGCCATGGAGCACATCACTTGGGCGATGTTCTTGGTAATAGGCGAACTCTCGCTGGTCAGCAGCAGGGGGGCAAAGGTCCACGGCATCGGCTGGAACTGGCTCTCGGTGGTGCTGCCGCTTACCTCAACGGGCAGCATACGGCATTGCAGGTCCTGCACCAGCACGGGGTTGATACGCACGCCGTATCGGAACAGCAAGTCACGCAAACCCCAATCCTCGGCGATTACGGGTGTCAGACCGTCGCTTTGCAGCATATCGTTGGAGAAACGCACACCTTCCAGCAGCCACATGATACGACCGCCTTGCATCAGGTATTGGTCCAGTATGAACTTGTCCGTCTCGCGCAGGGTCTCTCGCGGTGCCGCCACGATAACGGCCTTGTAGTCGTTCAGCACATTGACGTCGGTGCCCAACACGCCACGGTCGATTTGGAAGTAATGGCTCAGTTCACGGCACCAGTCATATACCTCTCTTTCGCCCAACTCGCCATGTCCTTCGAGGAAAGCCACGCGGTCGGCGGTGGGGTGCAGCAGCCCGTTGATGGCTTCGGCAAACCGGTACTCCAGCGCCTCTATACTGCTGTTGAGGTTCTCCTCGCCACTGCGTCCGGGGTTGTTCTGCAACAGATTAACCACGCGCAGGCGCTCTTTGTAACGCACGATGGCGTACGGGTAAACAGGTGTCTGCACCATCTGTCCGTTCTTGCCGCGCTCATGCACCACGATGGGTTGCAGTCCCAAGTTAGTCGGCGCTTCGCCTTCGGTCACCAGCAGTTGGCGATTGAGGGAGTGCAGGTCGTCCAGCAGGTCGTAGGTAGCTTGGTGCAGTCGGTCAAAACCGGCATTCACGCCGTCTTCCAACAGTACCTGTACGCGCATGGTCGCATCTACTTGCGCCATAATGGTGCAGGTAGGTTGGCTCACCGTATAGCGTTGGTCGGCCGTCAAGTCCCAACGACCGCCTTGAAGCCCTATCGCTAATAGTAATATATTAAGGAATGCGCTCAAAGACCTCGCGATTAACTTCTACCTTGTATTTATTGCGCAACTCTTCTACCCATGCCTTCTCCAATTCGTCCTGATAGTCACTGGTCACGTTGCCGCGCTCGTCCTTGTACTCTTTAGGTGCTTTGAGGATACCGGGTTTACCCACCAGTACCACCACGGGGCGTTGGGTGTTCTCGTACTTGACGCCCTTCACCTTAAATCCGTATGCATCTACGGCTTTGTTCTTGCCTTTTTGCCACAGGCCGTACTCCACCGTCACGAACTTAACGCTGTCGTTATTCACGCGGGCATCAATGGCCGACTGAATCGAATCCGGCTCTATCAGTTTGACGATTGACTTGGCCACTTTGGCGTGAGCGGCGTCTTTGGAGTAGATGATGTATCCTTTCCAACGGGGCTCGTCCCATGTGTATTGGCTCTTGTGGGCATTAAAGTAGTTGGTCAGGCCCTCTTCGTCTTTGGCTGCCTTGTCCCACACTTTGTCCAAACTGACGTCAAACAGCAGGATACCGTCATGGTACTCCTGTACCAAGTGGCGCAGGTCTTCATATTTCTGCTCCAAGTGCTGATCCACATAGTCGCGCACTTCGGCGTCGGTCATTTGGTCAGGCAACTGATATTCGGCACGGGCCTTGCGGATAAACGCTTTGTCGGCTTCTTTGCTGCGCTCGTCGCGTTGCACTTTCTTCTCCACCTCGCCACGTATGCTGTCCAGCGGCATTACGTCGCGATGACCGCTAACCAGCGCGATGTGCCAACCGAAACGGCTGCGGAAGGGCGCACTCATACCTCCGTCTTGCAATGCATATACGGCATCTTCAAAGGGTTTCACCATGATGCCTCTGCCAAACCAGCCAAGGTCGCCGCCACGCATGGCAGAACCCTTGTCGTCGCTCTCCTGCATAGCCACTTGGGCAAAGTCGGCACCGCTTTGCAGCAGTTGGTAGATGCTGTCTATTTGGGCTTTGGCTCGTACGTCCACCAGCGAGTCGCCACCCGGCACCATCTTCATGATATGGGCGGCATGTATCTCGTCATGCTTGCGTTCCTCCTCCACGATAGCGAAGTGAAAACCGTAGGGGCTACGGAAAACGGGTGTCAGTTGTCCCACAGGGGTGGAATAAACGGCATCTTCAAACGCATACACATAGCGGAAGGGGGTAATCCAGCCCAACTCGCCTTTATCCTCTTTCACACCCGGAATAGTGCTGACCTCCATGGCCACTTGGGCAAAGTCCTCACCTTTCAGCACGCGCTCACGGGCGGCGTTGATTTGGGCTTGTGCCACGGCTTGTAACGAATCCGAAGCGTCCATCGGGCACTCGATGGCGATATGAGCAGCACGGCGGTCACGGGTCATGCGGTCATAACTGAGTGCCACTAAACTGTCCATGGCCTCTTGGTCCTGCATGTACTTGGGAATGGCTTGGGCGCGATAGCCCTTCAGCTCATGGGCAAAGGAGGCCGTCGTGTCCAAACCCAAGCTCTCTGCTTCGGTCACTTTCAGTTTGAAATTGATGAACAGGTCGAGGTATTCCTCTTTTGTTTTGGGTTCGGCCAAACTCTCTTGGCTGTTTTTTTGGTAGATGTACTCAAATTCGGAAGCCATTACGGGTTTGCCGTCAATAGTGAGTAGCACTTCATCTTGTTGCGCCGTGGCGAGTACGCTTAACCCACACACGCCGAGTAGAAAAAATAGACGTTTCATTGTATATAAAAATTAAAATTTTTAATATAGCACATAAGAGATTGCAAAGGTACAAAAAATTTTTGGAATAGGCAAATTTTAGTTGTTTTTTTTAGGCAAAGTAGATATTTATCTATATTTATGGCACTCTATCGGTCGATGGGTGCTGGCACACAATAGACCGAGAGAGGGGCATAATAAGGGCGCATAGCCCTGCCTAAAAAAACAACCATTTGCCTATTTTAATAAAAATATGCGTATCTTTCGGGGGAATGCGAGGGGAGGTATTGGGCAGGGGCGTAGCAGGCGGCTTGCCCAAAATACAAACCACCACCGCTCCTTTATACGCAGCGGTGGTGGAATGGTCTTAGTCCTTTTTCTTGATGGACTTGACGAGGTTGTAGATTATAGACCGCCTTCGGCTGTTAGAATAAAGACTCCTCTAAACTCTAAACTGTAGCGCCTCCGGCGCGTCCTCTAAACTCCATACTCCATACTCCATCTTCCATACTCTATCAGCGCAGCGGTCTATATTTTATTTCTGTTTATCGCCTTGCAGAGGATGATACCCTCTGTAGGAGGGTGATGGTATGGGGATAGGATTTTATCGGAAAGCTTGCTTTCTGGGAAAATACTAAACTCATAGTATCAAGTGCCTTTGGCACCATCCTCTCCAAGGGGTTTTATTGGTTTTTGTCAACTGCCGAATGCCTTACTCGCCGGATTCGAGCGAAGCGTCGTACTCTTCTCCGCAGACGTGCCACAGATAGGCGGTCAGGGTCTTGTACGCAGATTGCGCCTTGAAGTCGGCTTGGTCCTGTGCGCGTTTGGTACCGTCTTTCTTGCGCGTGTTGACCATCGCCTGTACGGCTGCAAAACGGGTCCGTGCTGCCATCTCGTCTTCCGTGACGGGTGTGGTACGTGTGCCGTAATGTACGGTCCATTGGTCACGTAAGCCCTTGGCGTTAGCTGCTTTGTGGCGACCTGCGCCGAATTTGTCTTTTAATTTTCCGATGATTTCTTCAATTGGGTAAACAAAACTGATTTTTGCCATAATAGTTAAAGTTTAGGGTTAATGGTTAGGTTAATTAATTGGTTTTGAGGACGGCAGTATTGCTGCCTACAGTCTGTAGCGTTAGCGTCCAGCGGATCAGTCCGCACTCTCGGCTTCGATTACTTGTGCCCAGATGTACTTGACGAAACTCTTGTAGCCGGTCTCACACTGCGCACGGTAGGCAGCCATGTCGGTAGCGTAGGTGCTGGCGGTTTTCTTCAATCGGACAGATACCAATGCCTGACGTGTCTTGAAGGTGGCTTGGCGGTCCAATTCATCTTGACTGACAGGGTGGGCTACTAAATCGCGTTCGCCTTGCAGATAGGTCGTGTACTTGCCGCTGGCGGTGCAACTGTGAATGACTTTGCTCTTGCGGCTGATTTTGCCGCAGATGCGATGTACCGGATACTCAAATTCGGTCTTACTGAAATGTTTACTCATACAGTTAATTTTTTAATTGGTTAATGTTATGTTTTTTCTGCGTGCATTGTATGCGCGCTTTTTCGTTTTCCCTCTATTTGGGGTCCCCGACACAACTTGTTGTGGTGGGGAGAGGAGATACTCAGGCCGCCTGTTGATTCAGCAGAGCGGTATCAACCATTGCGAACCTGCTGTATCGACGAGGCTATCACACTCATGATAAACCCTTGCAGTGTTTTGCCTTTGCCTTCCTTTCGGTAGCGTTCCTCATACACTTGCCGTAGGGTTGGAGCAGCCAGTATCTCGTGTGTTATCTGCACCATCTTTTTGAATTTCTCTTGCCGTTGCAGGGCGCCTGCTGATTGTTTGGCTTTTTGCCATTTCTTGGTAAGAGTCGGCTTCCTGCATAGGATTGTTTTTCCGTTCTCGCACCTGTAATAAAAAGGTGAGTTCTTACTTAAACTTCCGCTTACGCTTTGAATTAGCGAATTTTCAAATGTTACTGTCATAATCTTTTGTTTTTATTGTGTTTAATCGGAGTTTTAACTATCTTTCTTCTTCTGGGGTCCCTGCAGTAACTTGTTGCTGTGGGGAGAGCGGAGGCAGAGACCGCCTGTTGATTTAATATTCTTGGGGTCCCCGAAAAGCCCGCTTTTTGGGGAGAGGAGAGAGTGCGGCTGCCTTAATTTGCACGGCAAATTCTTTGCAGCAAGCCACTCTCGACGATTGGTATCAGTTTTTTGCGATTGCAGTGCCGAACGCGAGGTCGACACTCATTCGACACTCATTCGACACTCTCCAACCCCTCTTTTTCATCGTGCATTGTGCATTGTGCATCGTGCACTTTATCGTCCCCCTCTACTCTTTTGTATACGACCTTTTTGGGCAAACATAACATCAAACGAGCATTTTTTTCATCTTTTTTAGTGCTGCATCTTGTATGCGCCATACGGTCATTGGCGTTATGCCTAATTGTTGGGCGATTTGCGTTTGCGGAACTTTCTTTTGCCCAATGCCGTATATTTTGCAAATGATCTGCTGCTCTCTTGCAGGTAGTTTCTCTATTGCCTCTTTCAATCGTTGGTCTTCCTCTTGTCGGATAAGGTCTGTTTCTGCTGTTGTGCCGTCAGTCAGGATGTCCGCATAGCGAATCACATCGCCTTCTTCTTCATACAAGGGTGTTTCGATGTCTTCTGTTAGGGGCTTGTAATAGTCTTCCGTCTTGCAGGATAATCGGACTATTTGACTATTATTCAGCATCCACGCCCGCATGTACTTGCGTACCCACCAAGAGGCGTATGATTCAAACTGTACCCCTGTCGTTGGGTCATACCGTTTGGCTGCTTCCATCAGACCGATATACCCCTCTTGCATGAGGTCTTGTTGGTCATCGGGGTTGTTAGTGAACTGACGAGCGATAGTGCATACTATCTTCTCGCACTTGGGATTCATGACTTGGGCAACGATGGTGTTGTTAATGACTCCCTTTTTCGCCTGCTTGTCGAGGCGAACATCTTTTTGGCTTTGAATTTTCTTTGCCATACTAATACTGCGCTGAACGTATTACACAGAGTGTTCGTTTACGTTCTGCGACCCGTATTAAAACGATACACCCGAAACCGCGTCATTGCGATTTCGGGTGCAAAGGTAGAATGGGTGTAGTAGGTCTGTAGTACTACAAAAATTACTCGGCTACATTATTTCGGAGTTTTTCTGCAAGATCAGGTTTAATTTTCTCAAGCAGTGCTGCGACAAGTAGTGCATCTGATTTAACTTGTTGTTTATCATAGTCCACACCACTAGTGATTTTATAACGTATGGAGTTGGGTTTATAGCCGGATATTCGTGAGAGCAAATTAGCCAATGCTGATTGATTAGTATATTGAGGGTTCAAAGACACATCTAATAGAGCCTCAAAAAGAATTATCAATTGTTGAGTAGTCAACTGCTCCACTTCTGGTTCTTCCTCAATAGTTTCAACGGGAGCAGTATCCTCTTTTTGTGGAGGTTGTTGCACAACTGTTTGAAATGTAGCATTAGATTGGTCACATCCAATATTTGTCAAGCCGAAAGTTATGATAGGGGGATTAGTCGGTGAGTTAGACATCGTTGTCAATAATTACTTAAAGATTATTCTGCATTTTAGTATATTTAACTATTAAAAATATACCTTCAACAAATTAATGTGCATTCATAAACTACTATATTACAACAAATTAACACATACATTCCGATTAAGCAGATTCAAACCGTCTTAATTTTCATTATTTTACAAGCCATATAAATTCCGTGTCCGTCTAAGAGTGTTTTTGCCAACCAAATAGGCATAGCATGCTACCGGCATAAATCGTAGTATGCCACATTGCATTTGTTGATCCTTTAAGATAGTTTTTGTAGTCACAATGGCTTCCGATAATTTATTTAGGGGCAGGTAGTATAAAAGAGAATCCAATTCGCTAGGACGCTCTGCATAAAGATCCGACCATTTTATTTCCACCGCCCAAATTGGTTTTTGCTGTCCTGAATCTATTCCGACAATATCAACTTCCCCTGCTTTTTTACCGACTTTCCAATTCGCATACGATATATTTGCGGATTGTCTAGGAATCCACTGCGCGAAAACTGCAGTTTCCACCATATCTCCCATTTCTTCATCTCCGTCTGCAATGGGTTGGAATAATGCGCAACGGAGGGATGGGTTGGTTAGGTATATTTTGAAGCTTGTTTCTCGTTGATAACGTTTGGCTGTATCCGTGGTACGATGAACGACACGAATCAAAAATGCTGCTTCAAGATATTCGATATACTTTCTAAGCGTATCTTTCTTCACTCCAGACTCTTTCGACATACTTTCAAACGAAAATTCGGAACCGGAGTGGTAAGCAATCATTGTGAAAAGGGAGTTCAACTCTTGTACATCTTGAATACCATATAAACTTGGTAAGTCTCGCAATAGCACCTTGTCTATGATATCATGGCGTATAAACTGCCCCGGATTCTCTTGTATTTTTTCAGAGAAAACAACCTCTGGATACCCACCATAGTTAATATAATTGATAAATAACTGATTAAGAGCTGCTATATCATCGGTTGTATTGATTACACTTCCACCGAACCATGAAACATTTTCTTCCGTTAAAAGGGTATCATAATTTTTTAGGTGTATATATTCATAAAATGTAAGAGGAGGCAAATGGAAGTCGGTGAACCGTCCTGCCCCGCTCTCATCACTACGTTTTTTCAATTCTGCTGCAGCAGAACCGGACGCAACAAAACGGACATTTTTGTATGTATCCACCATAGATTTCAGATTAACTTCCCAGTCTTTGAGATACTGAATCTCATCAAAGAAAACATAATATTGTTCCGAATCGTTTTCTTCTTTTCCGAGTATGTATTTACTTAAGTTGAATAGTTGCTCTAAGTAAATACCATTATAGATCGGTGTTTCTACGGAGATATAGATAATGTTTTCTGGAGATACTCCATCCTTAATTAACTTCTGAATAGTATGGTATAGCATAACTGTTTTTCCCACACGACGAGGCCCCATCAATATGATAGCACGATGAATGGATAAATCCGTTACTAATGGATAAAAAATATCCAAATATAATCGAGGATTCATTTCTTGATAAAACGTAGGACATTGTCCGTCTTTCCACCACGGATTATCAATTTTTAGTCGTCCGATAATCTGTTTCTCAAGCAATTCAGTATATTCCATATCTTGTTATTGGATTTGATTTGGTTGTTTATTCTCATTATCAGCTTGCAACTGTTTCACGTCTTTTGATGGCAAATAGGTCTCAAACTTGGATTCACGCTGGTCACACCCCACATTTGTCGTGCTTCTGGGCTGAGGAATAACCACATTATTTGCGGACATTTCTATTTTTCCCACATCGCATTGAATAAGTATATTATTGTTGTCGTGAATTTCGGTGTATGTTGTTGGACCATTAAAGGTAATGGGTCGTGCGGATTGCGATGTTTTGAGTTGGTTTATTTTATCCTGTAAATATATCACAAAATACCCAGCCATTTTCAGTACATCATGACGCCCTTGATAATATTGTTGGTCATAAGCATAGGACCCTCGAAATTGTTCAAATTGCATTTCACGATTAACCACACATTCGGATTCTTCCAATAACTGATTCAAATAATCTATGACAGTAGGCGGATAGAGGCGATCATTGTCAGCATTCATTTCCTCTGCAATTTCTTGCTTTTTTATATCAATATAAACATCAAAACAATGATTACGAAATGCTACATCAAGATTATGAATCCCAAAGCATTCGTTTTCTTTTAATTCTCCTATTTCACGGCGTCGAATGGCCTCTCCACAAAACAAATGCCGACAAAAATCCATAATATCTTCCGAATACAATTTTCCTATGAAATTTTTGCATTGAAGAATCGCCATTGAAGTGATTGGTGTTTTTGTTGGTTGTTTGGCATAAAAGCCATATCCTTCAGTAAAAGCGATGTAGTGATGATAATATAAATCCAACTCCGGTAATTTGGATAAGTAGATATACTGCTCTAATCGCGGAATTGGAACCGAATCTTTATTAGCATCAAATATACTTTGTATATATTTATTTGTCAGTAAATCCTGTATTATTTTAGAGTAGTGAATTAGACTTTGGCATTCTAAGAAAACACCTGCTTTCTTGCCTTGATCCATTTCAACATCTTTTAGATATACATTGTGATGCGCGCAAATATCTTCAAGTGCTCGGATTCGTTGTTCTGTTGTATGATAATACACATATAACAAAGAATGTAACACGAGCATAGGTGGATGGTGCAACTCTGATTGCTCTTTCTCTGAATAATCAATGGCTTCCAATAATAATTGTTTAGGTGTAATTTCTTCGTTCATCAGTTTTATAGTGTCTTGCTTTTGTGTTGCCATATAATCTCTTCTGCTACCATATCGTCCACTTATCTGGCGATATCATCGCCCTTTTTCCTCTCATTCTTTCTTTCTCATTCCGTCCGTTCCCTGTGATATCATTCTGACTTTAATATCGTTTTACGTTCCCCCCCCATAAGCAGAGACGACTGCTGTTATTAATTATGTATTTTGTTGATTAACAATTCAAATTTGTTAGCGGACAATTCTTCTAATGACAATGTATTCACGTCTGATAAATAATTGACTATCATAGGTAATTCGCGAATAATCTGGTCGCAATAACCTAATTCTAGAATTGCCTGCAAACTAGCACCAGAAGGTAAATCATTTAGAATTGTCTTTTTCTTTTGATATTCTAAGTCCCAATAGTCGTGTAATTCCTTTAAGGCAGTTGCGTCCCTGACATTATTAATAGCCACAATTGGGAAAAGACGATTTTCAATATCTCCTTGCATAAAAGCCAAAGCCAACTCATACATACAGTTGATTGATTTTAAATAATCGTCATTGATAAACGCTAACACTCGAGCTCCTTTCCCAATTTTTTCTTCGTATTGTTTTATGTTATTTCGATATCCACAATCGTTCACATCTCTAGAAAAAGGAATTCCATTTTTTTTAAGTTCTGTACATAAATCATTTATTACAGAAGAAACAGACCATGAATACGAAATATACAATAATGATTCCTCGTTGGCTTGTTCATCATCTTTTTTTTGAAATTCCCCATTCTCAATAAATTGCTCGCCTGTCACATACTGAGCTAATTCTTTTAATATTCCGACTAAAGCATCTAACTTATCATGTAGAGCGTTCCAAAAGCGCTCATGGTTTACGATAAACTCTTTATATTCAAATCCCGGATAGAAATAACACACATCATCTGTATTTTTAAAATCTTTATATCCCCAATTATGTCCAGCATCTTCTAATAACTCAGCCCATTTTTTGTAGTTAATATGCCATCCCCCTTTAATTACTATTTTTGATTCTTTGAAAATATTCTTATCAATATTTAGACGAACTATTGCGTTGTCAATTTCAATAAGAATAGCTGCATATTGAACGCATAATGCAGCTGTTGTACTGTAATTTTCTTTTGATTTAGAAAGGATGGCATACAAATTCTCTAAGATTTTATCTGCTCCAAGTGTATGATGACTATTATATGACGAATTCCTTACAATGATACCATCATGATGAATTGCAGTAATTCGTACAGGAGTCATTTTCCCTTCAATTAGAGTTTGTACCCAATCAGAAACACAATAAATTTCTTGATTATTCTTGTCAAGAAAATCAATTTCTGAGTTAATTGATGGAATTGGGGTTTCCATAATAATTTCCTTATCTTTTTACCTCTCCACCATAAGCAGAGACAATAGTTCTATTAATTTACATTTATGTGTGCATAGATTCAACTAATGAATCAATACTTTTGCTTATTCGGTATAACTCCCCTAACTCCGCCCTTTGGATTAGGAACATCGCCTTTATAACGTGGAATAATGTGCATGTGGCAATGAAAAACAGATTGCCCAGCAGCAGCGTTCACATTGATACCAATATTATATCCATCAGGATGGTAACGCTCATCTAATTTCTGCTTTACATACTGAGCCATAACATTCATTGCTTCCCTTTCATGATTGGTTAAATCAAAATAGGATGCGACATGTCGCTTGGGAATAATCAAAGCATGACCGGGAGAAACAGGATAGCCATCATAAAAAGCGACACAAGTAGCCGACTCACAAATTATTTCCACCTTACGGGACAAACGACAGAATGGGCATGTCTCGCCTTCTTGGCGTGGAAGTTTGTTGAAGTGCTGATATTGATACAATTCGTAACTACTATTGCAAATCAAACTTTTGTAGGGCAACTTCACATTACATTGATAAGTATATTGTTTATGAATGGCATGCAATCGGAAACCTTCTTCCTCTAAATCTCTTCGAACAGCAAAATAGGCAGTACCTCTAGGAGATAGCAAATTAGAAACATTCATTAGAACCTCTGCTTGTGCGTAAGGTTCTAACACATTGAGAACATATTGACAAAAAATAGTGTCAAATTTGCCTTGTGGAAAATCAGGACGATAATAATAATCGTATCCCTCAATATCAAACCCTTGTTTCTTTAATTCATCGGTATCAAAGCCGAATCCACAACCAAAATCAAGAATACGCCCTTGCAATAAGTCATGTTGCAAGAGATAACGCGTCGGAACCGATAACTCTGTCCGCTTGATGGCTGTTAGATAAGGATGATTTATTTTCTCCGGCTCATTCATAATCACATTCTCCATTGTTCAAATCCCATATTAGTTGCTATTTGGTGCATGGGTGCAAATGTACGCGCAAAGCAATCAAACAACTGCCCTTTATTCATCTCTGCCAAATCTTGCGGAGTGCAACCCAATGATAGATAATCTTCCAACACCTGCCCCCTAAAATTATTGGATAGACAAGTTTTTACAGCATTTTGCTGCATTATTGCTAATGGTTGCAGATAAGTTCGCAAATCTGGTAATTTGTCGCTTTTAGATGAGTTAATACTTCCATCTGCCGGTATTAGATTCCAAATCAAATCGTGTGACACAAAACTCCATGGAATAAAATGGTCTAAATCATATCCCCCAACTGATAGTTCCTTGTTTGTATAAATGCACCTAACCGCACATCCGTGACCCATTACAAAATTCCAAAAATCGTGCTGGCGTGATAGTGAGTTTCGAGTCTCTGCCTTAATAATCTTATTCGGGATGTTTGGCACATTAGGATTACGGATTTGCAAGAAGATGTTCAAATTCCAAAATGCAAACTCTTTGAGAATGATATAATTCTGTGTCAAATAATCTAACCAAGCAGGGTTTAGTTCTATACCCTTCAATATTTTGCCGTCTTTGATGAGTTTATATGGGCATCCGTTCTCAAAAAATAGCGAGCGTTCTACAACAGCATTGTCGTCACTAGTGTCTATCCAAGGGCGCAGAAAACGATAAGGGACATTAATCGGTAAAAAACGCAACCATGGCAAAATATCTTCTTTATGATTGTGTAACCATTTTCTCAAGTCGGTGGAACTGATATTAATGGGAATTTGGTATGTTTGCTGTATCCCCATAATGGCATCAAATAAAGATTCGGATTTGCCAAACGACAAATGAAAATAGCAAACGGGATACCAAGCATTAACCACCATCTCAACCATCAAGTCCCAAATGTGAATTTTTGTTTTCCCTTCCTTGACAAATAAATCAAGAATGCCGATGAACCAATAAAACTTATAGGTAGCAACCGTTTTATCAAAGATTCGGCACAAACGATTCGTGGGCAATATGTTTGATTGCGGGATGGTCATAGTATTATTGTCTTTTCATATATTGGTCAGCAAGTTCTTCGATAACTTCTTTTACTCGTATATCTTTGATTTCAATCATAACATATTTTTTTGTGGAGCATAGGGGACTCGTTTGGCTTGCCGGTCGTGCCCTTGTGGCTAAGAACCCCTTACCTTGACATTGCGTTCGGCTTTGCCGGTCGTGCGAGCTTAGCGAGCTAAGTAATAATCGTGCTCTTGTGGGTTAAGACCTCACGCTCTACCAGATGAGCCAATACCCCTTTTTCTATTTCGCCTACAAAGGTACTAAAAATTTCTCACATCTACAAATTTACCTGCGGTTTTATCTGTAAATTTCATTTTTTGCAAAAATGCCACCTACCTGTTTTCTGCATACAATTTCTGTTATCAATTTAGTTAACATCACCCTCTCCCTTTTCCTCATTCTATTTCTGTTATCAAATTAGTTAACAACACACACTCCACAATCTCTCTAATCTATTTGTGTTATCATTTTAGTTAACAGTTTCTTTATAAAATCCTGTTATCATTTTAGTTAACAACACACTCTCCACTCTAATCTCTCCTTTTCTCCCTATTGGGGCAGTATTGTTGTATTAATGCTTCTAATTTGCTCATAGTTTGTCCTCCTTTCCCATTTGGACAACATAGTTACGATATAACGCAAGTCCCTTTTTAGTAAGGTAATACGCTTGATTGGGGTGATTGCTTGCTCCGGCATATAACATACGGACATAACCCAATCGTATGGACGGCTCCAAATAGTTCACTCGGAAATTATCTCGTCCTTTTAATATCAATGCATCCATCACCTCTTGACGAGTTAATTTCTGCTCACCAATAGCCAATACGATGCGCTCCATCGGATTCCTAACTTGACCTGTAGCTTGACCTGTTACTTGTTCCCTAACTTGACCTGCCCTTTCTTTCTCTATATCAATCACTTGGCTCGTTACTTGTTCCGTAGCTTGACCTGCTGCTTGTTCCCCAACTTGACCTGTAACTTGACCTGTCGGACGATAAATAATAGTAGTAAAATCACCCTCCTGCTTAAACTCTACCCGTAGCCCTTCCTGTCGGCATAGTTCTACAATGTCGGTGGTGCCTGTGCCTATCTGCTCAATATACCCGGCTAAATACACAGGATGTGCCAAGATAGGATTTTGCGGCATGGAGTTGTGGAATTGAGATAACTTGGCAATAGTTAATCCGTGAGGCAGGTGTCCGGGATTCCATATTTCCAAACGGTCGGAATATAGTTCTACCTGTACACTGCCATTGCTGGTATAGTCACGATGCACTACGGCATTTACGATAGCTTCTGCTATGGCTTGTGTGGGTATCTCCGGCGTTATTTCGGCTTGTGCCGAGTGGGTGCGCTCTCCACCACGGACATCTATATGCGCCATCACAAATCCGACAGCCTCATCTACCATATCAAACACCGTGCCCGAATAGATATGTTGGGTCAGGATAGGTTTTTGCTTTTTCGTTCCATAGAACTGCACACACTTTACCGTGGCAGTGCTAAACCATTTCTGCGTATCTTTAGCAAAGAGCAGTAGTGCGGCATTCTTGATGCGATTATCGTCTGTGATAAGGTGCAGACTGCGTAATATCTGGGGTATATTGTCTTCCGCATAGGTAAGGGGAAATTGCCGTTTCTCACGTGCCATACCCACAAACCATGCTATTTTCTCTTTGTCTAAATCGGCTAAAGTAGCATCCTGCTGTATGGTGGCATCAAAAGGACCATTCGACAAGATGCCATGCGTCTGCATATATTCCACCAAAGCTGCATAGAGTCCGCTTTTCAGTGCATCTACCGAATCAAAGGTATTGCGAATAACCTCTTTATCCACTTTGTCTGCAAATCGTTGCTCTTTGGGTTGGCGATTGGTGGTGCGTTTGAGCATGGCTATCCGATAGGCATGATTAGCCGAAGCCGCATCAAACTCTCGCTCAGTCGGCGAGACTCCGTCTTGGTCTTCATTTCCATATTGTTCTCCAACGAGCAATAGATAAACTTCGGTTTGTGCTACTTCGTCCAAATAGGCACGCTGGGCGGATTGGTCTTGTGCAGGCAGTTCTTCAAATAAGAACGGATCAAAATACCGTGACAAAAGGGCATCTTGACGGATATATGCTGCTATGGCTTTGCGTTCCTCTGCAAACTCCGACTGCACACTACTGATAAAGATTTTCTTCTTTTCCATAATATCAGCCCATATTACAGTTCTTTTACTATTTCATCCACTTGCAAGCGGTGGGTTTGACCTTCTTTTCCCAATTGATGCAAAGTGCTTTTATGCAGTTGATCTCTATCTACATTTCCTGAAGCCATAATTTATTATCGTTTCAATTTTGCTTGCAAAATTACTAAGAATTTTTGGAATATGCAAGAAAAGCTTGCTTTTAATTGCTATTTTAATAAAAATTCAAATGGAATTTACGAAGGAAATTACTAAAAAAATCTCACTTCTCCAAATTTCCCTGCGGTTTTATCTGTAAATTTCATTTTTTGCAAAAATGCCACCTACCTGTTTTCTGCATACAATTTCTGTTATCAATTTAGTTAACAGTTATAATGTTGACCACCTTGCGGAAAGAGAGGGATTCGAAAATTGCGCATTGCTCTGCGCAATAATCGACAGAACGAACATCGTGAGTGGCGGAGAACCCCCGTCCGTGGGTTGAGAAGGCCCTGTCCTTCTCAACAAAAAAAGAAGCAGAGCCCTTGTTGGGACTCTGTTTCTTTTTCTGCGGAAAGAGAGGGATTCGAACCCCCGGAACCTCTCGGTTCAACGGTTTTCAAGACCGCCGCGATCGACCACTCCGCCATCTTTCCTTCGTCGGAAACGGCTCGCCTAAACGAATTTGCTGCGCAAATTAAGGCGGCTCGCGTTTCCTCCTCTTTGAGTCACAACAAGTTGTGCCTCAATATTATGTATATTTGCACCCGCCGGGTGCGAGCTTCTGCTCTGTGACCCCGCTGGGGCTCATTTTTCAATTTGCACCCGCTGGGTGCGAGCTTCTGCTCTGTGACCCCGCTGGGGCTCAAACCCAGAACCTTCAGAACCGGAATCTGACACTCTATTCAATTGAGCTACGGGGCCTCGTCGGAAACGGCTCGCCTAAACGAATTTGCTATCTTTATCGGCGAGAGCCGAGAATGAGATATAACAAATATGCCAAACTGCCCAACGCAGCCACTACATACGTATATGCCGCACTACGTAACGCACTCGCAGCCATCGTGCGCGTCTCCCCATCTACTACTCCACTCTCCTGCAACCACTGTACTGCCCGTTCACTGGCGTTAATCTCCACCGGCAAGGTGACAAAGGCAAACAGAGTAGATAGTGCATACATCGCAATTCCTATCTCAAACAACTGCGGGAAGGTCTCAAAAAAGACCACACCCAACAGCATCACCCACATCACCCACTTGTTGGCGAAATTGACCACCGGCACCAACGCCGTCCGCATCTTCAGTGGCGCATATTCCACCTGATGTTGTACCGCATGACCGCACTCGTGTGCCGCAACCGCTGCTGCCGCTATCGAGGCCGACGAATAGACACCTTCCGAGAGATTGACCGTCTTGGTTTGCGGATTGTAATGGTCGGTCAAATGCCCCTTGACACACGTAACGGTAACGTCCATGATACCATGCTCACGCAACATTTTTTCCGCCACTTCCTTGCCCGTCATCGGCACAGCCACTTGGCTATATTTCTTAAACTTTCTATCTAAGCTTTGCGACACGATCAAACTCAAAATCGCAAAAGTGATGAAGATAATCCAATACATTGAGTTTAGAGGTTAGAGGTTAGAGGTTAGAGGTTAGAGGTTTTTCTACAGTGTTTGCACTCGCCAAAGACGTAAATGGAGAAGTGGTGCATGATGAAATTCGGATAGTTTTTCATACGCAACGCGGTCTCAGCCGACATATCCTTCACCGTCGCCACACGCCCACACTTGGTGCAAATAATCTGCATCGCGCTTTGCTCCCCCAACTGCAGTTCGTACTCCATTACCCGACTGCTATGCTGCTTGCGGAGGCAATGCACAATACCGGCTTTTTCGAAGAGCTGAAGCGTATTATACACCGTGGCCTGACTGATAAAAGCGTCCTTAATCCAATCCTTGACTTGCGCTACCGTAAACCGGCCCCCGTGTGACGCTATCGTACGCAAAATCAACCGTCGCTCAGGCGTATTGCGCATCTTGTGCATACCCTGATATTCGAGTAAGATTTGCTCGGCCCGAAGGTATATATCGCTGTTCATCATATCGAAAAACACGAATTTGGCTGCAAAATTACACTTTTTTTTTGATATGTGCAAATTTTTTTGTAATTTTGCACGCTTTTTCGTACGAAAAAAATTCATGCATACGCTACAGACCATATCCGTTTACTGTTCATCGTCGAATCAGGTGCGTCCGTCTTTCTTCGCGGCAGCCCGCCGTTTGGGTGAATTATTTGCCGAAAACGGCATTCGCTTGGTGTACGGCGACGGCGGTATCGGTTTGATGGGTGCCATAGCGGAAGGTGCGCTGAGCAAAGGTGGCGAAGTGACAGGTGTGATACCGCAGTTTATGGTAGATGAGGGTTGGAACAACCCCCGCTCGACGTCCACCCATGTGGTGCAGACTATGCACGAGCGGAAGGCCTATATCGAGTCCATCTCCGATGCGATGGTGGCATTGCCCGGCGGTATCGGTACGTTGGAGGAACTGGCGGAATGCCTGACATGGAAGCAATTAGGGCTGCATACAAAGCCCGTCGTGATACTGAATACCGATGGGTATTACGACACGCTGCTGCGCTACTTGGACGAGATGGTGGAGGAGAAGATGATGCGTGCCATTCATCGGGAACAAATGTTTCAGGTAGTAGCAACGCCCGAAGAGGTGTTGCCGGCCCTGCTTAACGCTCCGCAATGGAGTTCTGCCATACGCCGTGATGCCGCTATCTGACATAATTCATCCGTGGCTGAACTGGTCCACGTTCGCCCTGCTGGTCGTCCTGCTGGTGACCTGTGCGCTACAGCCGCGTATGGTGGTCAACGGATTGAGTATGTTGGCATCGCCCATTCAGCGACGGTACGAAGATGCGTCCGACAATATGCTCATACGTATGTTGCAAACGCTGTTCCGCTGGGGAACGCTATCGCTGGTAGCCACCATCGGAATACAGGCATACTTAGGTGGACCGACGATACAGATGAGCAACTGGGGACTGTCAGCAGTGATAATCATAGCGGTATTGGCGGTACGCGACCTGATAATCGGGTACCTGCAACTGACCTTTCACTTCGCGGTGCATATCCCCACCTGTATGCAGCACCGCACGAATATATGGCACATGATCAGCTTGGTGCTGACCGCCTACCTGATTGCCCTGCCATGGCTGAGCGCAACGGTACAGTGGGTAACTCCCGTAGTAGCAGCCGGCATATATCTGGTGGTACTGTGGTGGAAACTGGTCAACCTGTTCGGCTGGAACATAAAGAATATATGTAATATCACTCTATATTGGTTGCATTTGGAGGTCGTTCCCCTGCTGGCAATGGCAGGACTGATACGCCACCAACTAATCAACTGATACAAAAACCGTAGATACAATGAAGACGATTCGTAAGATTTTGGTTTCGCAACCTCGCCCGCTGACTGAGCGTAATCCCTACACGCAGATTGCCCAGCAGTTTGGGGTAGAAGTGGATTTCCGTCAGTTAATCCGTGTCGAAGGCATCTCGTCCAAAGAGTTCAGGCAGCAGCATATTCACCCTGCCGACTACACCGCCGTGCTTCTCAACTCCCGTTTGGGCATAGACCACTATTTCCGTCTATGCGAGGAGTTGCGTTTTCAGGTGCCGGAGACGATGCACTACTACTGCGTATCCGAATCGGTGGCCAATTACCTGCAGAAATATATCCAATATCGCAAGCGTAAGGTGTTCTTCAGCGAGCATAACAACTTCATGGACCTGCTGCCGGCTATGAATCGTCGTCCGACAGAGAAATATATGATGGTGATGTCCAACGTACACCACGATGCCACCATTCAGCAGTTTGCGGAGAAGAAAATCGTCATTCAGCCCGCCATTATGTACCGTACGGTGCCCACCGAGTGGCCCAAGGACGAGCCCTTTGACCATGACATGGTGGTACTGTTCACGCCAACGGGCGTGCAGGCATTGGTTCAGAATTTCCCCGACCTGAAAGACGGAGACAAGGTGATTGCCTGCTTCGGTGCAGGCACTTTGGCAGCGCTGGAGGAGACAGGGTTACATGCCGATATCAAAGCCCCAACACCTGAGTTCCCGGGCATAACGGGTGCTATTCAGCACTACTTAGAACAGCAAACCGAGTGAACACTTTTCCCAAGACAGATAAGTTGTGCGGACAAATTCGCATTCAGCAACTCTACCGCACAGGCAGCAAGTTCACCGCTTGGCCCCTGCGCGTTACCTATCAGCCGGCTGAACGTACACAAGTATTGATATGGGCACCGAAGGCACTGTATAAACATGCTGTCGATCGCAATCACTTGCGCCGCCTGATGCGTGAGGCGTGGCGATTGGGCACACCGCCCGAAGGCAACTACCAAATCGCCTTCAACTATATGGACAAGCAGGTGCAGCCCCTGTCCGTCATTCAACGCGCCATGCACAAAGCCATACAAAAAATAGATGCAACAAATCATTCGTAAGATATTCCTCCTTCCGGTCTATTTCTACCGCTACTGCATATCGCCCTTAACCCCACCCTCGTGCCGGTTTACGCCCACGTGCAGTCAGTATATGGTGGAGGCAGTGATGAAGTACGGTGTCATCAAGGGCGGTTGGCTGGGTATCAAGCGCATCTTGCGTTGCCACCCGTGGGGAGGAAGCGGGTATGACCCCGTTCCGTAATCAGTTTAGAATATGCGAATAGATATAATAACCTGTTGTCCGGAGTTGCTTGAGTCGCCACTCAATCACTCTATTGTTCAGCGAGCCAAAGACAAGGGGCTGGCTGAGATATATGTTCATAACCTGCGCGATTACACACTCGACAAGCACCGCAAGGTAGATGACTACGCTTTCGGATTTGGTGCAGGTATGGTGCTGCAAATCGAGCCCATCGACCGCTGCATCAGTGCGCTTAAGGCGGAACGGGACTACGATGAGGTCATCTTCACCGCCCCCGATGGCGAGAAGTTTGACCAAAAAGCCGCCAACCGGTTGTCGCTATGCAAGAACCTGATTATCCTGTGCGGACATTACAAGGGGGTCGATCAACGCGTGCGCGAGCACCTGATTACTAAGGAATATACAATAGGCGACTATGTACTGACCGGCGGAGAGATGCCGGCAGCCATTATGACGGACGCTATCGTGCGCCTGTTGCCGGGGGCATT
>JAKSNJ010000005.1 GCA_024399965.1 Paludibacteraceae bacterium | reverse complement strand
ACGGGCTGTCCATCGGGAAGATACGCTCAACGCCGACGTTGCCGGACATTTTGCGAACGGTGAAGCGCTTTTTGTCTTCGTCGCCGTGAATAGCAATCACGTCGCCACGGAACTCTTGTACGCGCTCCTTGTTACCCTCTTTAATACGATAAGCCACGGTGATTTGGTCACCTGCTTTGAAAGCCGGAAACTCTTTTTTCTCACCGGCAAATGCCTCTTCGGCAATCTTCATTAAATCCATTGTTTATAAGATTTTAATGGTTACGCTGGTTACAGTATACACTACTATTCGTTGCGATTCTCTTTGTCAACCGTGCATTGTGCATTGTCAACCGTCAACCGTCAACTACCTTAATCGTCAGCGGCTATAACCGAAATTCGGTGCAAAAGTACACTTTTTTTTGGACATATGCAAATTTTTTTGTACTTTTGTAGCATATTTCTACAGAAATGACGGCAAATGATACCATAGTTGCTCTATCTACGCCCTTTGGCAGCGGTGCCATTGCGGTGATACGCCTTTCCGGTCCGCAGGCCATACAGATGGCGGAACAGTTGTGCGGAAAGCCCCTAAAACGGCAGGTGCATTTTTGTGCCGTTAGGGACTTAGACGATTTGGTGGTAACCTCTTTTCGTGCCCCTCATTCGTTTACGGGCGAAGATGTAGTTGAATTCTCTTGTCACGGCAGCATGTATATCCAGCAGGAAATCCAGCGCCGATTGGTTGACTTGGGAGCACGACCGGCACGGGCCGGAGAGTTTACGCAGCGCGCTTTTCTCAACGGCAAGATGGACCTCATGCAGGCGGAAGCGGTGGCTGATTTGATTGCGGCGCAAACGCAGGCAGAGGCGAATATGGCGCTGCACCAGTTGCGAGGGGGGATTTCCGACGAGTTAGGCGTGTTGCGTGACCGTTTGCTCAAACTCACCTCCCTCTTGGAGTTGGAACTGGACTTTGCCGACCACGAGGACTTGGAGTTTGCTGACCGTAACGAGTTGAAAGCCCTGACCGGGGAGATAACGGACAAACTCACCCGACTGACTGACTCTTTCCGGACCGGCAATGCCATCAAGAACGGTATTCCGGTGGCAATCGTGGGAAAAACCAATGTGGGCAAATCGACCTTGCTGAATGCTTTGCTTGGCGAGGAACGTGCTATCGTGAGCAATATTGCCGGTACTACGCGCGACACGGTCGAGGAAACGCTGGTCATTCACGGTATTCTGTTCCGGTTTATTGACACGGCCGGTATTCGCGAAACGTGCGATGCCGTTGAGAATATGGGCATTGAGCGCAGCCGTAAGGCGATGGAGCAGGCGCAGATTATCCTCGAAGTGATTGATGCAACCTGCCCCGAAGAAACATTACAGGGCGATAAGGTGCTGCATGTGTATAACAAAGCCGACCTGCACGCTGTCCCGGGCCAATTATGCGTCTCGGCCAAGAACGGCGATATAGCTGCTCTCAAGCAATACTTGGTGTCAAAAGCCGACCGGCTGCAAACAGGTGGAAATATTATCTCCTCGCTCCGCCACTATCAGGCGCTGTGCCGTGCCTTGGAGGCCATACGGCGCGTCGGGGACGGCTTGCAAATGGGCTTAAGTGGCGAACTGCTCAGCGAGGACTTGCAGGACTGCCTCAACGGATTGGGGGAGATAACGGGACAAATCACTTCGCAGGAAGTGCTTAATAATATCTTTAGTAAGTTTTGTATAGGTAAATAGTATGATACTCATTTTCAGTGCGCCTTCGGGTGCCGGTAAATCGACTTTGGTTAATTATTTATTAAGTCAGCGTAGCGACTTGGAGTTTTCTGTGTCTTGTACCACACGTGCGCCACGGGGGCACGAGCAGCACGGCTGTGAATACTATTTCATTTCTAACGAGGAGTTTCTTCAGCGTGTCCGAAACGATGAGTTCGTGGAGTACGAAAATGTCTATGCAGGCACGTATTACGGTACCCTCAAAAGCGAGATTGAGCGTATTGAGAGCAAGGGGCATCATGTGGTCTTTGATGTGGATGTCAAGGGGGGAATTAATCTCAAAAAATACTTTGGCGACAATGCCCTTTCTATTTTTGTGGCGCCTCCTTCGGTAGATGAATTGCGCAAACGTCTTATTGGACGTGCTACCGACAGTGCCGAAAAAATCGAGGAACGTGTCGCCAAAGCGGAGGTCGAGTTGTTAGATCAGCCCAAGTTTGATGTCACCATCGTCAACGATGACTTGGATAAGGCGAAACTGCAACTAATCCAAACGGTTAGTGCTTTCTTGGATTAGCGCTACTCTGTGTGCCAAATGAAACGAATACGATGTTTTGGGCTGTCCTTTGTGATGACAGCGTTGATTGGAGTGCTGTTGTTGGTTAAGATGCCGGAGGAGGTATCTATGCCGCTTATAGCGAATGCGGATAAGTACGTACATGCTTTTTTGTTTATGGTCTTGGCGTGGTTGGTCTATCATGACGCTCGTCGGGCACATTTCTCGTCGGTGTTGGTTTATCTCACGGCTGCTGTGTGGAGCATTGGCTGGGGTGGGGTGTTGGAGGTGGTTCAGAATTACTGCCTGACGTACCGTTCCGGCAGTTGGTGGGATTTTGTTGCCGACCTCATTGGCATTGCGATGGGCATTGCCCTCGCCCGTGTCTGGCAAAAATAATGAGTTAATTTTACTCTCAATTCTCAATTCTCAACTCTCAATTCTCAACTATCACCCCTCCCATCTCTCTTCCCCCTCTGAAGGGGGACCGAGAGGGTCCCTCCCTCCCCCTTACTGAGGGGGTCGGGGGGCCTTAAAAAAAGTAAGTTGCCTTGGGTATACGAACGATATACGAACGATATACGGACGGTGGACGGAGGGCAATTTAACGATTTTTTAACCCAAATATGTTGCAAAATCTTAAAAATCGTAAGTTTTCTACCCCAAAAATTTGCAAATGTCATAAATATGTTGTACCTTTGCACCCTAATCAAAAGCTCACGTAGGGTTAGAGGGTGGGAGGATACGGCTCTGCCGGTCACACCCATCGGGGGTAGAGAAGCGTCTCTTGATATCCCTCCTACATGGGTTTTGTGACATACATAAAAGGCATATTTGTGCTTTGTTTTGGCTCATCAGAATCTGGTAAATTCATAAAATTCCGAAACAAGGAAAACAAAGATGCCCTCGGGATATGCGTCATATTCCGTGCGTACTATATATTATGGTACGCGCGCGTGCATATTCGGCGTGGGCTTCAATGTTGTTTGTTTGGAATTGCAGGCGATACCAGAGCCCTGATGAGCGAGACAGCAATAGTGCAGTCCCGCTTTTTTTGTGTGTCAGGGCGTGTAATTTAATCTATTGAAAACCAAGAAAAACCAAACAATATGTCAAAACTATTAGAAATCTTTATTCCATCTTTGCGGCATCGCAGGTTAAAGGAGGACTATTATCGCCAGTGTGAACGCTACTATTACGACCACCATGATGAAATTGATAATGATGAAGAAAAAAGATAAATTTTATTATTAACCAATTGACAATCAATTTATTTATACGAAACAGACAGTAAAAAATCAAACAAACTCAAACAAATTTAATTTTTAAAACTAACTAACGTTTCCGCTGGGAAACATGTATTAACAAAACGGAGCTTTAACTCCAAAAAACTAAGTTAATTTAATTTATGAAAAAACTATTTTCTTACATGCTAATGGCAACAGCGTTGCTGATTAGCGGACAAGCGAAAGCAATTAATTGTCCTACTATTGAGGGCAGATTAGATGTTGCTGAAACGAACCACCCACACGCCCGTAAGTTGGATGCTACCAATGGGCATGCAACTAAAGAGGAGGGGGATTTAATTAAATTGGAAGTTGGAGAAACTACTTTATATTTTGCAACTTTCCTTGATGCCAAAAAAGCCGTTGACGAAGGGGAAATAGGAAAAATAACATTATTGGATGATTTTTCTGAAACAGATGACGCTCTCTATGGTATTTATGGTAGAGAGTATATCATTGACCTTGCAGGAAACACCTTGACTCTTGCTGGTTTTGCCATTGGTAAAAACGATGATTCTGCTGGAGGTAAGTTGCAAGTCATCAATAGTTCTTCTAAACAAGCCACGATGAATGTATCAAATCGCGTTGCTTTATTTGGCCGTTCTGTTTCGGACGATAATGTTTATTCTTACTTTAAATTAGGTGAGAATGTGACTTTGAATATTGAACAATATGGCATTCTCCTTTTCCAATCTGGTGTCTCAGGTAAAACAAAGTGTGGATATGGTATAAAGGTGGATATTGACGGAAGTGTTAACGCACCTAACTATGTGGGAATTTGGGTGTTGGGCAATATCAAACAAACGACTGGTAATGTACCTCAAATTAATATTCACGATGGTGCTTATATTTATGGTGGTGCTTATTCGCTCTTTGCAGGTGGGTATGCTATATGGAACATTGGAGCTGCTGAACTTATAGGTGATGAGGTCGGTATTTACATCAAGGGTGGTCAACTTACCTTGGATGGAACTCATGTTCTATGTACTTCTGAAAATTACTCTACTCCTATTCCAAATGGGGATGGAGCTGATGCTTCTGGTTCGGCAATCATAGTAGATTCGCACGACGGATATGTGAAAGACGGAATGTCACTTACAATCAAAGGAGATGCAAATATATCGTCTAATAGTGGTTATGGTATAGAAGAGGTTGCAACCAAAGGTGATGATAAATTACCTGCTGTTAATATCTCTGCCGGTAATGTTGAGGGCGAATTAGGAGCTATTGTTGCTACGGACCAAGAAAAACAACATATTGCTGACAATGGTACATTGACAGGTGGTACTTTCAGTTCTGACATCTCAGAATTTGTATCTAACGTAGATGGTGTTATCACTTATTGGAATGATGATAAAGGTGATACTTACTGGACGATTGGTAACCTTCCTCAAGGTGAAACTTGGAAACAAGACTTCAACACTGAAAATAGTTATGTAAAATTAAACAACCAAGATTTAGATAATCAAATAGTAACTGAAATTACAGGTACGAAAAATGTTGAATACCTTGCCGTAGTTGGTAATGATAAAGTGGTTGTTAAAGCAGGTGCTCGTCTCAATGTTGGAGAAGTTGCTTTGAGCCAAGATGCAGTTCTTGTTATTGAACCCAAAGCAATGGTGGTGGTTACTTCCAAACAAGGTATCATTTCTACTTCTAATGACAACATAATTATAGAAGCTGATGCAACCGACTATGGTCAATTGCTGATTAATCCTGAAGTTACCTTCAACACCACTCCTCGTGCCACTGTTGAATTGACTACTCGTTCATTCGTAGATGCTCCTGCTTATTTATATGAGCGTGTCGCTATTCCTTTCGGTTTCGTAGTTGATGAGTTATCTTGCGAAGACAATGTTGAAACATATTTTGAGAAATATAACTATGATACGGAAAGTTGGCAAGAGCTTGGTTTCTTGAATCGTAATGTTGCGAATCCTAATCACAAAAAAGATTTAGATGTCAATGATTTGAATGATCCATTTGTTAACTACCAATTCTTGACATATAATCAAACTCCCGGTGTTAAATACACATTCAAAGGTAAATTGGTAGGTAATACCAGCAAGACAATGACTTTGCGTGCTAATTTCTGGAACGGATTTGGTAATAGTTACGTAGCAGAAATGGATGTTAAGACATTGCTGAAAGCTATTAAAGAACAATTCAGTGGCAGTTCAGATAACCTCGCTGTATATTATTACAAGTGCGTAAATCAACCAAATAAGGTATACCAGTGGAAATCGGTGACAGAGTTAAGTCTTGAATCCCCTAACGCCAAACTCAAACTTCGTCCTATGGAAGTATTCTTGATTAAGAATGATGGTGGTGAAATGACATTGCCTATCGACTACAAGACTATGATTTGGGACACTAAAGCAGAATAAAGTTATGAAAAAGTATATTAATCCGACTATTGAAATCGTTAAAGTAGATTTATTATCTGCTCTTTGTAATGGTAGTGGAGTAAAAGGCGAAGGAATACAAGGTGATAGTGGAATACCAGCTCCTGCAAGAAAATTATATGTATAATCAAATCAAGTAATTAATAAAATGAAAAAACTTTTTATATCGCTGCTTATGATTGCAGCAACATTAAATGTGATGGCAACTTCTTCGGTTACCATACATATCTTAGACAACGAAGCTTGGGAATCTGACATGTATTTGACAGAGTCCACAGAAGGAACCCTTACTGCGGAGGTAGAACCGGGTAACTCAATTGCTTTGTATGCTGTATATAATAGCAAAAAATGTGAACAATTGCGTTTGGAGACTTTAGGAGAACTTCCTATCGGTTTCAAAATCCAAGCCACTACGGCTACTATGACCGTTACGGATGCTTCCGGTGCTCCTCTGTATATGAAGAATCTCGCTGATGGCACAATCACCGAATTAGCAAAAGATGCTGTCATCAATATCACTATTGCTTCCGACAAAGTTAACACTTGGGTGGAAGATATGTATCAACTTTGCGCTGCTCCTGTTGAAAATTACTATCCGCGTGAGGTTGCTTCCGACAACTGGGGTACTATCTGCTATCCTGAACTCATCACTTCTGTTGAAGGTGCTGTCGTTTACGAATTAGCTGGACGCAATGCCGATGCTACCAAGATAGCAGTGGTGCCTGTCGCTGCGGCTGATATGGTTGCGGGTAAACCTTACATCTTCAACGCTACCGCTGATGCACAGAAATTCTTCTACAACCCCGATGTAACAGCTACTCTGCAAGAGGGTGCTTGTGGTTTGACCGGTACATTTGGGCAGACCACACTCGGCACAGATGGTTACTACGTAGTAAAAGGTCAGTCCTTCGTTCCTGCCTTGGGAACTTCTACCGTGCTTGCTAACCGTGCTTATCTGGCTTTGACCGACATCTCCGCAATGGATGAATATGTACCCACATCCGGTGTATCCGCACGTTTCTTCTCTGTTGTTCGTGGTGCTGCCACCGAGGATATGCAAGTCGCTGCTGATGGCGTTAAGGATGGTTCTTACCTGATTAATGGTCGCCTTGTGATTGTTAAAGATGGTAAGATGTTTAATGTTCTTGGCCTCTAATTATTAACTATCCCCTTCTCCCCCTTACTGAGGGGGTCGGGGGGTGTCAAAAAACAAAGTTTTTATGAGAAAGAATTATATTGCTCCTCTATGTGAGGATGTTCAAATGGACCGTTTGATGGTAGAATACCTTGGTGTAGCTTCTGTTAGTACCCAACAAGAGGTAATCGGCGACTAATAGCCGGTATATTCTAACCAATTAACCAAACTAACTGCCTGACCTGTTTCAACGGGTCGGGCAGTTGTTGGGAATTAAATATTCGCGTGAGCGTACGCACATACATAGGGTTTTCAGTCTGCCTTGTTGTGGCATTGTGGACTTCTGTAACAGTAACTGCTGCCGTTACAGCGGCTGCCTGTCCTGTGGATAGCGTAATCACGTATGACCAAAACAATACCCCTACCGCCAAAACTATCTACGCCTACGACGAGGCAGGAAGAACAACCTTAACCGAAAACACCAAACTGACCGATGGCATCATCACCAGCGGTACCAAAACCGAAACCGAATATTATCCCAACGGAAAAACCAAATCCACCTCCACATGGAAATGGTCAACAACTCAAAATGATTGGGTAGGCAACGAGAAAAATGTCTATACCTACAATGCCAAAGGCTCTACCCTTACATGGGAGATATACAACTGGGGCACCGACGACTGGGCAAAGAGAACCAAATACGAATATACCTACGATGACAAAAATAGACAGATATTATCTGTTTATTACACGGGCAATAGTACCAACTGGATTCCCAAAACAAAATCCGAACTTAACTACGACAGCAAAGGTAATAAAATCTTAGACCGCTACTATAGCGGCTACGACACCTCCACCTCTCAATGGATTGGCTCGTCGTGGCAAGCGTGGGAGTATAACTCTACCACATCTCCTAAAAGCCCAACCTTGACAGAACAATATACATGGGAAAATGGCAATTGGAAAGGTACGTCGCGTTACGATTTTGAATACGACACCTACGGCAACCAAACCTTATCTCGTTTTTACAATACATACGACCCTATATCACAAACGTGGTCGCCCTCTTCCGAAAACCACTACGCCTATTTCAGGGGGGACAAAAATTTGCGCACCCTGTTGGAACAATACACATGGAAAGATGGTGAAAAAATAGGCGTAGCCAAAGAAGAATATGCTTACGATGCCGGTGGTAACCTCACGATGACCACTATCTACCAATGGGACACTGCTACCAAGACCTTTATTCCTATTTCCAAATTGCAAATTGAGTACGACGAGTGGGAGAACGAAATATATCATGAGGAATATGCCATCCAAAATGGCAAATGGGTAGGAATAAAAAAGGAAGAACACACCTATATAGACAAGACCTACCTGACCGAAGAAATTATTTATCAATGGGACGCTACCGCCAACAAGGGCGAAGGCGACTTCGTAGGCAAATCTTGGACACAATATACCTACGATCAGTGGAAAAACAAAAACTCTATTACGCAATATACGTGGAACAAAGAGGGCTATTGGCAGGGCACACAAAAAGAAGAATATACTTTTAATGCCAAAGCACAAAAACTCCAAACAATTACTTATTCTTGGGACGATGCCAATCGCCAATTTGTGTATGCTACCAATCTGATAGCAGACTTCGACACTGCCGGTAATCAGATTCTTGATGAACAATATACATGGGACGGCTCCGATTGGAAAGGTATAAAAAAAGAAGAATACACCTTTGTCAATAAGCAGCAAACAGCCGTCATTATCTATGAGTGGGATAGCACCAATAAACAGTTTATTGGCAAGACAAAATCTATCTACAACTACGATAGCAAGAAAAATAAAATCTTAGATGAGCAATATATCTGGGGTGATGGCGATTGGGTAGGTACGACGAAAAAAGAATATGCTTTCAATGCACAAGGGCAACAAATCATGTATGCCTACTATACGTGGAAAAACAATGCGTGGGTAGGTACACAAAAAGAGGAAAAAATATTAGACGCTGAGGGACGAGTGTCAGAATTAGCTACCTATAAATGGAAGAATAATAAATGGACAGGCGATAAAAAAGAGGCCTATACTTATACCGCAGACGGACAAATAGCCACTTATATCACTTCCGTTTGGAATATCACAACATGGAAAAACAACCTCAAACAGGAATACTTCTACAACGAAGCAGGAATCAACTACCAAACCATTACTTACGAGTGGAAAAATAATAAATGGGAACTGACATCTAAAAATACCAACACCTACGACGACAAAGGTCGTCTCATTCTCGTAATGACCGAGAACTGGGATGGTACGGAACAAATCGGTGGTAATAAAACGACCAACACCTATGGCGAATTTGGTTTAATCAATTCCACCAAATATATCTACCAAAACAACGATTGGCTGTTTATCAGCAAAACAGACAACACCTATACCGACGGCAAACTGACACAGTCGTCTTCGTACGACTATATCAATGGCACTTGGATAGAAACAAAACGTACCACCAATACATACGAAAACGGACAACAAACACTTGCTATGACACAGATATGGAAAGATGGCGTACAAACAGGTGGCAGTAAAACAGAATTTACGTATCTGGACGGTGAACAAATCCAAAACTCATTTATTTGGGAGAATAATCAATGGGTAGCCACTTCTCGTATTGGTTACACCTATTACCCCAATAATAAAGTACATACAGAAACCCACTATTTCTGGACCGGTTCCGATTGGTTGGGTGATACACGTACCGAATATGAATACAGCGGCAAAAAGAATGTAGTCACTGCCAATTATGTGTGGGAAAATGGTATGTGGGTCGGAAAAAGCAAGACGGGTGTGTTTTACAACGAAGGCGAAGACCTGACTACCGCCACTTGGAAATGGAACGGCAGCGGTTGGACTCCACAATCCAAATCCGGAAGTAGCCAATACGACGACGGCAGAATAAAAAGCCAAACCACCTACAAGGTGTCAGGGGGTGATTTTGTGTATAATACCAGAGAAGAAAAAGAATACGGCACCGGCAGCAAAGATATTACCACGGCGAAATATACGTGGGACGGTTCGGCTTGGAAGGGTATTAGCAAAATAGCAGAGACCTACACCACAGCCGGCAAACCGGATTCTACTATTACCTATAAATGGTTAGGTGGCTTCAATTGGGAATATGCCACTATGGTCAAATACGAATATGGAGAGGGTAAAAACCAATCCATTGCCAACTATATTTGGTCAAATGGTCAGTGGGTGGGTACCGTCAAAATCAGTAATACCTATACCACATTGGGCAATCCGGAAAGTATCTACACCTATTGTTGGAAAGATAATGCTTGGGCTGATAGTTTAAAGCAGGAATACACCTACGATGAACACGGCAACAATATACTATTTATTGATGCACAATGGAAAAATGGTGCATGGAGCAATTTATCTACCTCTACCAAATGGGAAATACAATACGATGCAGAAAATCGTGTTGTATTAGACGCGCATTACTATTGGAAGACCAACAAAAACACATGGTATGGTACAGGTACAAAAATCGAGACACAATATGATTCAGAAGGTCGCAAAATACTAGAAATGAAGTCATCGTGGAAATCATCCAAATGGAGTTATTCTTCTAAAATGGAGAAATCATTTGATGACTTTGGCAATCAAATCTATTATGCCTATTGGACATACGAAAACAATAGGTGGAAAGGTAGCACTCGCAGCGAATCTATGTACGATGATACCGGAACTATTCAGATTATGAGTGCTAGTTATAAATTTAATACAAAAACCGATATATGGGATTGGGAGGGAATTAACAAAACCGAAAGTATCTATAATGAATTTGGAATCAAAACTACAGAAGTTTCTTACAAGTGGTCTGCTACACTATGGGATTGGATTGGAATGTTCAAATATGAATATACATATGATGAGCAAGGTCGTATTATAGAACAAATCAATTCACGATATTCAGAAACAACGGGTTGGTACTACGATACAAAGACCGATAAAACATACGATGCAAAATATGGAAATACAGCCACCTATGTCTATGTGTTTAGAAATAATAATTGGACTATTCAGTCTGTATCAGAAACGACATATGATAATGATGCTAATTCTAAACTCCGAACCGAGTTATATGCTACTTGGTCCAACGATATTTTACGCTCTTATTCAGAGCAAACCTATTACTACCATTGTGACCCGAAATTTACCATAACCGTACAAACCGCAAACGAGGGCGAGGGCGAAGTATCCGGCAGTGGCGTATATACCTACTACGCCCGTCCGCAAATAGCGGCTATAGATGAGCCAAATTGCTACATCTTCAACCAATGGACCGATGGCGATACCAATGCCACTCGGCGTATCCTTGTCACCGAAGATGCCACCTATACTGCTCAGTTCACACCAATTGAGCGCACAATAACTGCCTCCGTCAAAAATAACCTCGGCGGTTCAGTCAAAATAAATATTAAATAATTTACAAATTTACAAATTGATAACTATTAAATTTCCACGAATATGAAAAAAACAATGTTAATGGTAGCAGCTGCCTTCATAAGCTGCATGACAAGTGCTTGGGCACAAGATCTTACACAAACAACCGCTACTTGCGGACAAACCGTAACCATCACTGCCACTCCTGATGCCGGTTACAAGTTCCTCTACTGGGAAGACGACCACAACAACACCAATCCCGTGCGTGAGGTGGAGGTAAATGCCGACATGGAACTGACCACTAACTACGAGGCCGTATTTACTGCTGCATCCTACACCGTAGTGGCTGTTGCTGCTGAAACCGAAATGGGTACTGTAACCGGTGGCGGTAGCTATGATTTTGGTCAAGAAGTCAAACTAACAGCTGTTCCGGCAAGCAAGTGCTACCAATTCAAACAATGGTCCGACGGCGTTACTACGGCAGAACGCACTATCACCGTCGCCGCTAACGACACCGACAATACCTATACTGCCATCTTTGAGGAAGCTGAGTTCACCGTTAAAGCTTCTACTGCCGGTAATGGTTCCGTAACTGTCGCTAAAAAATAACTAATAAACTAGGTAACTAGTAAACTAGATAACTAGATAATTAGAAAACTAGACAACTAAACTTGAAATCAACGAGGCACATAGTATATACATGGCTGCTGAGTATACTACTCAGTCCATGGACTATTCCTCTTTGGGCACAAGATACCGAATTAGGCGGATTGCATTGCGGTGATATTGTTACTATCACCGCTACACCGGAGAACGGAAATCGCTTTGTTCGCTGGTCGGACGGCAACACCGACAACCCCAGAGAAATAGTGATTGGCGAAGATGGAAATATAGATATATATGCCATCTTTGAGGAGGTATGCGCCCCACAAACAATTATTCAATTAGCAAATCTATATGGTCAACTGGTAATGGTAAATGTGAAAGACCTGTATCAAAAGGGCTATCAACCGCAGGAAAATGATGTTTCTTGGTATCGTATCGTGGGCGAACCGGATAACATCGCTCATCCTGAAGATGATATATTGGTACATAGGGGCTACTATGTCAATAAACAAGAACTATTATCAGGGGAGTATTATGCCCAAATCATACCTCCATCACAGGAGGGAGGTACTGATAATCACTGCCCACTTGAGTTGAGAAGCGAGATATTTGCAGTATATGCTACCGGCAGTGAGCAGATTACTGCTACAAAGGATAAAGTACGCAAATACATCTATAAAGAACACCTATACATTCAACGCCTTGACCAACGCTATGACGCACTTGGGCAACCGGTGAATTGAGGGGGGGCTTGAGGGGGTCGAATGAGTGTCGAATGACCGTCGAATGAGTGTCGACTAAAAAAATGCCTCAAAAAACTTTAGTTTAATTGACGGAGGAAAAATAGCGAATCCGGTGAGCAATTACACTCGCGGATATGGCGCAAATCGCGCAATATATATTCCGGATGTACGGCTCCCGTCTCCCAAAAATCATTTCCACCGGTAGCAGTAGTGCGTTTGCCATACGAATACACACGGCCTGTCTGATAGGCCTTAAACCAACGGTGCTTGTCGTCTATTTGGGCCAATTCGGCTAAACTACTGGCTTGCACGCCTACCCACACATCTGCCTCCTCAAACTCGCGGATTACCTGCTCCGTACTTAACGGAATAGATTGGGTTCGTTCGTCATCGGCATAGCGATAGGCATAACCTGCGTCCTGAAACAGTTGACCCATATACGTCTTCCCTGCCGGAACATACCACGTGCCGCGGAAATCTTGACCCGAGAGAAGGGAGGGAGAGTGGGTGAGGTCACACCCCCCAACCCCCTCAGTAAGGGGGAGAGGTGAGTTATAGTTGGCACAAACGATATTGAAAATACTGTCTGCCTCCGCCAGATGCCCCGTTAGGGCTCCAAAAACACGTATCCACTCGGCACGGGCAAGGGGGTGGCTCTCCTGCCACTCGTTGATATAAACAATAGGCATACCCAATGTGCGAAGACGCTCAGGAGTACCGTCGCCTTCCGCGTATGTGGAGAGCAGCATGACCTCAGCACCGCTCAGCACGATACGTTCCATATTGGGGGACATACTGTTGCCTAAATCCTTCACCGAGTCCGGCAGAGGCGTATAGACCAAATTCAGGTCGGTAATACCCACAAGGCAACACAGCGCGCCCAATTCCTTAATATATCCCACGTGCGTACACGCATTAGAGGCAAGGCGGCGATAAGGACGCTCTATCGTATAGACACCCATCACTTGGGAACTATGCCACGGCGAATAAATAGTCAGCCGAATAGATGAGTCCTGCTGCTCAATGCGAAAGCCCGTTGCGTAGCGGTTCCCCTCTCTGATGGGATTAGGGGGCGACGGAGCGCAGGACACCAACATCAGCAATACACCGGCTGAAATGGCGAGGGTAATATGGTGGAGTACTTTATGCACTTACAGCACATTGAGAACTTGCTCTTTGATTTGCTCGAGGATATCCTTCATCTGCACATCAAGTATCTGCATCTGCGACTCGTTGGACTTGCTGCCGAGCGTGTTAATCTCGCGTCCCATCTCCTGTGCTATGAAACCGAGTTTCTTGCCTACACCGGCACCGTCTTGCGACATCGTTTCACGGAAATACTTAATGTGATTACGAAGACGCACTTTCTCTTCTGTTATGTCCAGCTTTTCAAGATAATAAATCAACTCTGCTTCCAAACGGGACTTGTCGTAGGCGATAGTTACCTTCTTGTCGGCCGATGAACCGTCAGTCAGTTTATTGAGGTTGTCGATTAGGCGCTCTTTGATTTTTTCTACACGGCCTTTCTCAAGGGGCTCCACTTGCGCAAGCAGTGCCAGTATGCCGTCTAATTTCTCCGTGAACATCTTTTCCAAGGCGGCTCCCTCCTGCACGCGGAAGGCACGGAACGATGCCAAGGCCTGCTGGATAGCACCTTGCAATATCTTCCACTCATCGTTATCTATCGTCGCCAACGTGTTGGCTTGCGCTACCACACCCGGCATACGCAAGATGGCACCCGTGTAATCCTGAGGTGCAGGCATTCCGAGTTGGTCCTGCAGGTGACGCAGTTGCTGATAGTAATAGGTAAAAAGTTCCTCGTTGATAGGCGTGATTTCGTTGGGGGTGGCGCTGCCGTCAAGGGCTTGCGTATAAATGGCTACATCTACCTTACCGCGCTCCAACGGTGCTGTGAGCAGGGCCCGTATGTCCGGCTCTTTGTCACGGAAAATAGACGCTACTTTGAGATTTAAATCGAGTTGTTTGCTATTCAAACTACGCAGTTCCACAATCGTCTTGTGGTCGGCAAATGTATATTCGGCCTTGCCGTAGCCGGTCATTGATTGTAACATATTTATTTTATAGCGATTGACAATATACCTTCTTGCTCTTTGGCCTTGAGCCAAGCGTAAAACTCTTTGTTGACATGCACGGTGTACGTTTGTGAGGTAAACTGAATCACGTTCTGCTTACCGGTGTCGTAAATCTCTATCTTGAGCAATGATTTACCCGGGTGCTGCTTAACCGTGTCCGTCAGTTCATCTACCAAACTGCTGTCCACGTTCTCTATCGGAATACGCAACACCAGTTGGGACAGATACTTGTCCTGCACCTCCTGCAGAAACTCTACCTGCTGAATGGCGAACTCATATTCGCCCTCGGTTAGGGGCTTTTCCTTGAAATAATCACGCCCTTTACCCACCTGCTGCAAGGTGCCGGTAAGGTAAACATACACATTGGGCTTGAGTACCGGAGCCATTTGCTGATATGTCTCGCGGAACAATGCAAAACTGTAACTGCCGTTATAATCCTCTATCGTGTAGGTCCCATAGGGAATACCGCTACGCCCCGTTCGCTCCTCTGCGGAGGTAACTAAACCGCATAAGTGCATAGGCGTATTCTGGTGTTTCTCAATTAAGCTCTTCAACTTTTGGTAAACATCAATCTGCTCTGTTTCGCCTTCTTCGTTCTCTGCCTCCTCAATGACACCTTCCCAATCTTTGAGACAAATACGGCGTTTGGTGGACTTGGAACCGTCTCGTTTGGTGATTTCCACCTCCTTGCGTCGGCTATCTAACCAGTTGAGGTCGTCGCTATGAATAGTGCTCATCTGCCGCACCTCAAACTCGTACTCGTCCAATGGGTGCGCTGAGAGATAAATACCAATGAGTTCTTTCTCTATATTTAGTCGCTCAATCGTGGTCATGTGAGGCGACTTAGGCAATTCTGGCTTCTGTATCTCGATACCGCCGTCAATCTCACCGAATAGGGTGTTCTGCTGTTGTTGCTTATCTTGCTGATACTTGTTGCCGTAGCGCATAAGCACGTCTAACATGTCTTCGCCCTTGTCGTTGATACCTAATATCTGTTCGCGGTAAATACCTTGGAAACAGTCTAATGCACCGCATTTGGCTAAGTTCTCAACCGTTTTGCGGTTACAAGCTTGCAGGTTGACACGCTCTAAGAAATTAAACACGCTGGTATATTTGCCGTTGGCCTCACGTTCACGGAGAATGGCCTCTACTGCACCTTCGCCCACGCCCTTGATACCTCCTAAACCGAAACGAATAGCACCGGCGGTATTGACAGTGAAGGTCAAGTCAGACTCGTTCACGTCTGGCTCCAGCACATCTATGCCTAAACTGCGGCACTCGTCCATATATTTAGTCACGGTGGTGATATCGTCTTTGGCAACAGTCAAGTTGGCAGCCATGAACTCGGCAGGGAAATGCGCCTTGAGATAGCCCGTCTGATAGGCCACCCAAGCATAGCAGGCAGCGTGCGACTTATTGAAAGCGTATGAAGCAAATGCCTCCCAGTCATGCCAAATCTTCTCTAATATCTTTGGGTCGTGACCGCGCTCCTGACCGCCCTTGATAAACTTGGGCTTCATAGCATCAACGATGTCCTTTTTCTTCTTACCCATCGCCTTACGCAAGGCATCACTCTCACCTCGGGTAAAACCTGCCAAGAGACGACTGAGCAACATCACCTGCTCCTGATAAACGGTTACGCCGTACGTATCCTTTAGGTACTGTTCCATGCAAGGAATATCATAGGTGATGGGTTCTTCGCCTTTCTTACGTTTAATGAACGTAGGAATATACTCCAATGGCCCCGGACGATAAAGGGCGTTCATGGCAATCAGGTCGGTGATGACGTTCGGTTGCAAATCGCGCAAGTATTTCTGCATACCGGTCGATTCAAACTGGAACACCGCCACCGTCTTGCCTTCGGAGAATAGTTTATAGGTCTCGGCATCGTCCAACGGAATGTGGTCGATGTCGATGTCTATACCTTTTGCACGTTTGATTTGGGCGAGACACTCCTTGATAATCGTTAGCGTCTTGAGCCCGAGGAAGTCCATCTTAATCAGTCCCACGCTCTCAACTACGTGTCCGTCGTACTCGGTTACCAGCACACGCTTTTTGCTGTCCTTGTCTTCTACTGAGGATAGGGGCGCAAACTTAGTGAGGTCATCTGCACCGATAATGACACCGCAAGCGTGAATGCCGACTTGCCGAATCGTATCTTCCAACTGTTCCGCATACGTCAGCATATCGCGTATGCCGGCGTCCGCACCGTTTAGCAACGCTTTTAGTTCATCTACATGCTGGTAACAGTTCTTCAGATTCACTTTCAGCGGTTTGCCTTTGGCGTCTTTCAAGTTCTCAGGGAAAGCGTCTGGAACGAGTTTCTTTATCTCGTTGACGGTTGGTAGTGGCACACGCTGTACACGCCCTACATCGGCCAATGCCGACTTGGTCGCCATCGTGCCATAGGTAATGATATGTGCCACGTGGGTTTCGCCGTATTTCTTACTTACCCAATCAAGCACCTTGCCTCGTCCGGCATCGTCAAAGTCCGTATCTATATCAGGCAAAGATATACGGTCGGGATTCAGGAAACGCTCAAACAGTAAGTCGTACTTCAAAGGATCCAAATCGGTAATGCGTAGGCAGTAAGCTACTACCGAACCGGCCGCACTGCCACGACCCGGACCTACACTGACGCCCAATTCTTCGCGTGCGCCCTTGATAAAGTCCATCACGATGAGGAAGTAACCGGGGAAACCCATGGTCTTCATCACGTGTAACTCAAACCGTATGCGGTCTTCTACCTCTTGGGGCAAGGGGTCACCGTAACGCTTGGTTGCGCCTTGCATAGTGAGGTGCTTCAAATAGTCGGCCTCAAACTTAATGCGGTAAAGGCGGTCTATACCACCGAGTTTCTTTATTTTCTTGTCTGCCTCGTCTTGGGGTAGGGGATTCTCGCCGTTCTCGTCAGAGGTAAACTCCGCAATCAGTTGTTCGGGGGTAAACTTCTCACGCCACTGTGCTTCTGTACCAAAGTCCTCAGGAATAGGGAATAGGGGCATAATAGGGTCGCGGTCGATGTCGTATATCTCTACCTTATCTACAATCTCTTGCGTATTCTCCAGCGCCTCAGGTATATCGGCAAAGATGGCGGCCATCTCCTCCTGCGACTTGAGCCACTCCTGCTTGGTGTAGTGCATTCGGTTGACATCATCTACGTAGTGGTTGGTGCTGAGACATATCAGTCGGTCATGTGCCTCGGCGTGCTCTTCTTCCACAAAGTGAGCATCGTTGGTAGCAATCACTTTGATGCCGTATTTACGTGCCAACTCGATGAGTACGGGATTCACTTGGCATTGCTTCTGATACGTCTCTTGGTCACCGCCGGGCTTTTGTGTCTCGTGGCGTTGTAGTTCGATATAGTAGTCGTCGCCAAATAGGTTTTTGAACCACTGAATAGTCTGTTCTGCTTCGTCTAACTTGCCTTCTAAAATATACTGTGGCAACTCGCCGCCCAAGCACGCGCTTGAGCAAATAATACCTTCGTGATATTGCTCTAATAGGGATTTATCAATACGCGGACTGTAGTAATACGCCTCGTCCATAAATCCGGCACTGACTATCTTGCACAGGTTTTGATAGCCGGTCATGTTTTTGGCAAGCAGGATAAGATGCCAACCGCTACGGTCGATGATGTACTCACGTCCCCAACCGTTGATGGCTTTTTCGTCACTACGGCTGAAACGACCACGACGGGCGCAGTATGCTTCTACACCCACAATGGGCTTGAAGGGAGCTTCGCCTGCCTCTTTGCGCTTTTTGTTAATACTTTTGCAGTAGTCCAGCAATTCTTTTATGCCGTACATATTGCCGTGGTCGGTCAGGGCGATGGCGGGCATACCGCATCGGATGGCTTTATCTACCAATGCCGGTACTTTGCTCATTCCGTCCAGCACCGAGTATTGACTATGAACGTGTAAGTGGGTAAACATCTTATTGGTTAATTGGCTAATTTAGATTATAGACCGTTCGCTGCGCTCACTGATAGAGTATGGAGTATGGACTGTCCTTATTCCATCAGCGAAGCGGTCTTTACTCCATCAGCGTCAGCGGTCCTTAATTGGTTAATCGGGAAATTCCATCAAGTATGCTTTGATGAACGCATCTATGTCGCCGTCCATGACCGCGTTCACATTGTGTGTCTCATAATTGGTGCGATGGTCTTTTACGCGACGGTCATCAAACACATAACTGCGTATCTGACTGCCCCATTCAATCTTTTTCTTACCTGCTTCCACTTTGGCTGCGGCTTGACGGCGTTTCTCCAACTCCAATTCATACAACTGTGACCGGAGGTGGCGCAAGGCGTTTTCGCGGTTCTTGGGCTGGTCACGCGTTTCCGTATTTTCAATAACTATCTCGTCGGGCTGACCTGTCAGGCAGTTGATGAACTTATAGTGCAGACGTACACCGGACTCTACTTTGTTTACGTTCTGTCCTCCTGCGCCCGAACTGCGGAACGTGTCCCAACTGATACCGGCAGGGTTCACTTCGATATCTATGCTGTCGTCTATCAACGGCACTACAAATACACTGGCGAAGGAGGTCATGCGTTTACCTTGGGCATTGTACGGGCTTACGCGCACGAGGCGATGTACGCCGTTCTCGCTTTTCAAATAGCCGTATGCCATGTCGCCTTCTATGTTAAACGTTACGGTCTTGATACCTGCCTCATCGCCCTCTTGGAAGTTGCTGACGGTTACTTTATAGTCGTGCTTCTCGCAGTAGCGCTGATACATACGCATCAGTTGTTCTGCCCAGTCTTGCGCCTCTGTACCACCGGCACCGGACACAATCTTCAGCACGGCCGGCATACTGTCTTCCTCGTGCGACAGCATATTCTTCATTTCCAAATCTTCCACAGCTGCAAGGGCGGTGGAGTAGGCGTTATCTACATCTTGTTCGGTAACTAACTCATCTTTGAAGAAGTCAAAAGCCAGTGCTAACTCATCGGTAGCCGAGCGCACGCCCTCAAACCCTTCTATCCAGCGTTTGATATTCTTCACCTTGCGCATTTGTGCTTCGGCGGCTTTGGCATCGTCCCAAAAACCGGGTGCTTGGGTGTGTAACTCTTCCTCCTCCAGTTGAACGCGTTTCTCGTCAATCTGCAAGTACTGTTTCAATTTGTCAGCGCGTTGCTGAACGTCTTTCAATTGTTCTATTGTTATCATAAATTCACTTTATACGCTAAATTTCAACTACCGTACAACTGCCCCGTAGGCATTGTATGTCTTGCCGTTGTGGCGAATAATCAGCCGTCCGTTATGTATATATTTCCCTCTAAACTCTACACTATCAACTCTCAACTCTTCCACCCCTGTATCTTGTTTGCCTTCGCCCCATTGTTGCTTGAGCCAGTTAGTGCGCCATGACAGACGGTCTTTCACTTTTTGTTTCTTATCGCTCATATTGCTATTGCCGTATTGAGGCCAACGGGCGGCGTCATTCTTGGCAGCAGCGGATATCAGGGATACGTAACTGTCAATGTACGAACTCAAGTCTGCATAGTCGTAATACAGGAAATGCTGCCAGTATTTCTTTACCAGTTTTTGAAAAGACGTATTGGTGTATAGTTGGCCTATCCACACTTGACTCCAAATAGGGCGGTCCCAAATAAAACGGTCGGCATGGCGTTCAAAAGAGTTACCGAAGTCCCACACAGGCCCCCACATCCACTTTTTGTCGGTACCCATGTCTTTGTATAGATAGCAACTGCCGTGATAGGATTCGCAGTCCTCCATTATCTCCTGCACGATGTAGTATTTGGCTGCTTCGTCCAAATCAATCAATTGTTCGGGGTAATTGCCATATATGGCCTTGTCCAAGGCCGTCATTTGGCTGCTGATGTAGTTCCACTGGTGTTGAGAGGTCAGTTCGGGGGTGTGCAGGGTTATCATGATATTCTCGCCGTTCCCTTCTGTCATGTGTACTTGTCCGCTCTCGCTGTAGTAATTGTCTATCTCTACCAGCCAGCCGCCTGTGATTGAATCCGAAACTGCATTCAGCAAGTCTGGTTGCTCCACGATATTGACGCGCGTCTTATCTACGCGAATTGTCTCAGTCAGGAAATACAGCCCCCAGTATTGTCCGTTCAGTATCACCTCTACGGGTTCTTGCGATGGCGTCCATTTCAGACCGATGCGCTTGCTCAACCAGAAGCCGAGGGCGTTGCGCATAAAACCGTAAGTATCGTCTGCGTGCGCGAGCAGTGCCCAGTGCTTGCTTTTCGCCATGCCGAGCAGGGCTGCTTTGCTTTCCAATTTGAGGCGGTAGGGTTTCTTGTCAAAGTCGCGCCAAGTGTAGTTGCCTCGTCCGCGTATCTGCATAGGTTGCGGTGCATCGTTGTCCAAATGATAGGTGGCGTTGATATATTCCTCTTCGGAAACGATTTCTTTGCCGTTCTCTGTGTCGATGTATAGTACGGGCAGAGTGCCGGATGCCACTGCTGCAGGGGCACACAATGCTGTCCAAGCGCCTTGCGCCCAATTATCGCCGGATGAGGGAATGAAGATGTCGTCCGCACCAAAAGCGTCTTCGCGAGTGGCGGTACGCAGTTCGTTGCGGGTGTTGCTGATTTCGTCCTTTAGTGTAGTGAAACTTTTGTTGTAAGTGCCGTCTGCCAAGTCGGTTTGTGCGAAACTGTAGCGGTACATATTCTGCACGGCTTGACTGAACGTAATCTGCCACGTGGTCGATGCCGTGTGTCCGCAGGTTGTCTGCGTGAGCGGACTCATACTTTTGACGTAACTGACCGAATTATTGCCATACACGAATTTAACGTGGCTGTAACCGGTTTTGCCGTTGTCGTAGTAGAATGTCCCTTGTGGAATATTTACTGCATACACCGCTGCGGCTGCGCAAAGTGATATGAAAAAAAGTATCTTTCGCATTGCGTTGCAAAATTACAAAAAAAATTCGACATACGCAATTTATTTGCATATTTAATTTTTTTTTTGTACCTTTGCAGCCGATTTGTGGGTTTATCATGAAATACGAAGACCTTATTAAGCAATTCCAATCTGACAAATACGCACCGGTTATTCTCCTGTGTGGTGAGGAATCGTACTATATAGACGAGGCGACGGCTTATATTGAGCAGCATGCTTTGGACGATATGGCGCGTGAGTTCGACCAAATGGTGCTGTACGGCAAGGACCTTGCCGGTGCTGATATAGCGCCCGTGATAGGTCAGGCACGCGGTTTTGCTATGATGGGTGGACGCAAAGTTATCATTGTCAAGGAGGCGCAGACGATTAAGAAATGGGACGCCTTGGCAGCATATATGGACAATCCGCAACCATCATCTGTACTGGTGCTGTGCTATAAATACGGCAACCCCGATAAACGCCTGAATGTGTGGAAGACATTGGAGAAGAAAGGTGGCGTAATCATGCAGTCCGACAAGTTGCGCGACTATCAGGTGGCGGGTTGGATTACGCAGTATTTGCACAACGAAGTGGACCCCAAGGTATCGCAGTTGTTAGCGGAATATATTGGCAATGACCTCACGGCTATCGTGGGTGCTTTGCGTAAACTGGTAGATGGCCGTCCTGAAGGTGTAACGACTATCACACCCGAATTGGTGGAGCGCAATATAGGTATCAGCAAGGATTATAATGTCTTTGAACTGCAAGACGCACTTATTCGTGGTGATGTGCTGAAAGCCAATCGTATTACGCACTATTTTGCTTCGTCTAAAGACCACCCGATGGTTAAGGAGTTGGGTATATTATTTGGTTTTTTCCAAAACTTGATGTTGTATCACTATTTGTCCGATAAGTCCGACCGAGCAGTTGCGGCCGCTTTGGGTATCAATCCGTTCTTTGTAAAGGATTATGCTGCAGCTGCCAAACGATACAACGCGATGAAAACCTTCCGTATTATCGGGTATTTCCGAGATACCGATGCTCGGCTAAAAGGCATTAACAATCCTTCCGCAAAAGACGAGGACTTGTGGAAGGAACTCATATATCGTATTTTACACTAAAACCGTCAATCTAATAAAGTATGCTTGGAATAATTATCAACCCCAAATCAGGCAAGCGTGCCATGCGTGCGCAACGCATCTATCTATGGAAAACTTTACGAGCCCGACATCAGCCGTTTACTTACCGCGTTACACGTTATGCTAACCATGCGCTCGAATTGGCACGTGAGTTAGTGGAGAAAGGTTATGACCAGATTTTGGTACTGGGTGGCGATGGCACCATCAGCGAGGCCATCAACGGTATTATGCGCTCTAATCTGACGCCTACGCAGCGCAGTCAAATCCAATTTGGTATTATGCCACGCGGTACGGGTAACGATTTTGCACGTTTTTGGGGCTTAGACCGTCGTTTCAAACGCAGTTTGCAACTGTTCTTTGAGGGCAAGTCGCAGCCGTTGGACGTGGGGTGCCTTACCTATTGGCGAAACGGAATAGAACACCATCGGTACTTTATCAATTCCGTCGGTTTTGGTATAGACTCGCTTACCAACGTGTATGGTCAGCACCTTAAATACTATATCGGTTCCCACCATGTGAATTATCTAATCGGTTTCTTTTGGGCATTGATTCAACTCAAGTTGCAGAAGATGCACCTGCTGGTAGATGGCAAATCGCTGGTTGATAGCAAGATGTTCCACCTTAATATCGCCAATGGTCCTTATAACGGTGGCGGTATAAAGCAGAATGCCGAGGCCGATCCGCGTGACGGCATATTGCATGGTATGTATGTGGAAAAGCCGACCTTTAAACAGCTATGTGTGGGTATTCCCAACCTCTTTAACGGTCAACTTTATAAACTGCCGTTTGTACACCCCTTTGCGGGCAAGGACTTTGTGATAGAGACGAAGGAGCATACGCAGTTTGAGGCAGATGGCATTACGATGGATATCATGGGCACGTTTGAGGTACATTGTATTCATGATGCCTTGTGCATGACCGTTCCGCAGTATTGCCAATTCGGTAAGGAAATACATGACTTTGAGTAAAAAACATGCTTTTGTATGAAAGGAATTCTCGAATCGCCTGAAAGGATGTAGAGCTCACTAAAATTATCTAAACAAAATGAAAAAAACATTTTTAACTTTGTTAGTAGCAGCAATGGGTGTTGCTTCTGCTTTCGCTCAACTCTCAACAGGAGAACCAAATGCTAGTGTTCTTCCTCGTACGGGTAATCGTCCTCAAGCTGGCGATTTTGGTATGTATTTAGGTGCTTCAGTAACTCAAGTGATGGATTTGGTAGAAATGAACAAGGATGACGCCTTTGGTGACAATATCTTTTGGGCTCTTCCGGTAGTTAATATCAAGTATTATATGACCGACAATTGGGAGTTCCGTCTTGGTTTTGAATTTGCTGCTAAGGCGACTACCGAAAAAGATGCTGCAAAAGATAGCAAGTATGGCTCATATAAAGAGTCCACGAATGTGAATTTTACACGTTTTTTGCCAGGGTTTGCTTACCACTTTAATACTAATAACATTTTAGATGTATACGTTGGTGCACAAGTTCCACTCGGTTTCAATCTAAACAATGAAAGCAGTACCGATGTATATGATGGTAAAAAGTATACCAACAAATTTTCTCAAGGTGCTTTTGTAATCGGTGGCGGTGTATTCTTGGGCTTGCAAGTGTTTGTTGCGGACCTGCCGTTTGCTATTGGTATTGAAGGTGGTTATTCTGGACATGCTAAATTTGAAAATAAGGGTATGACCACGATTAACGACAATGGAAGTAAATACAAGTACATCGGTCGTGTAGAAGGTTATCACGAATTGGAGGATTATATAGAAGGCAAGAGTAGCTCCTATATGGAAGGTACTTGGGGGGCTGATGCAGCTATCACGTTTACCTATTATTTCCGTAAGTAATAATCATTTAAAAGAATCATTATGAAAAAAGTCGTTTATTTAGCATTGGTGGCAGTGATGGCTTTAGCAACATCTTGCGTAAGTCAGCATAATGTTAACCGTGCATATACCCCTGCCAAACCTGACATTGTTCGCATGAACGTAACAATGGCAGATTATGACTACTTGGGTGATGTTACCATGGAAGTAACGTATAAGAGATATGGTCTTATTACGAAGGTGTTAACAATTAATGGTGATGCATACGACCCACGCAATTATACGGTAACTAACATTGATTTTACCAATCGTATTGCGATGAGCAAATGGATGCGTCAAGCTTGTTATAAGGTAGTAGAAACATATCCTAACGCCGATTATATTATGCCGGTGTCCGCTCGTAACGAGTATGAACACATGTTTGGTGGTCGCAATGTCAAAGAAATATTGACAGTGAAAGTATTTGCTTTGAAAAAGAAATCAGTAACGGAGAAAGCAGCCGAAATGGAAGCTTTTAAAGCACAGATGGAAGCCAAACATAATAATGTAGCAGCAGAAAATGCTCAGTTGAAAGCGCAACTTCAAAAGGTCCAAGAGGAATTGGACTTGCAAAAACGCATTAATGAAGCCAATAAAAACGCTAAACGTACTCGTTAATTTATGAAATCCAAACTAATACTTGTGTGCTCAATTGCTTTGGGATTAATGGCATGTGAGGGGAGAAAAGAGTCTCCTGTATTTGCATATACATCTGTAGAAAACTTTTCGACAAATAGTGACAAACTGCAGGGTGATACATATTGCCAATTATATACAGAGGCACGTTCTACAACATCTACTGTTCGGCGTATTACTATCACTTCGTTTGATGAAGTGTATCTGAACCAAACAGTGTTGGATACGGTATTTCAAGATCCATTGAAGGAGATTAAAATGCACACATTGTACCATACCAATGTGTTTGAGGACACAACATTAGTTACTTTTACGACTACAGCATACGCAACAGATGGCGAAACATCTTCGCTGTCGTTGCGTGTGTGGGTAGCGCCTACCGAACAAAAACTTAGACCTATTGATGATGTTACTTTGTATTCCGCCTTGTCAGGTCAATCAAGTTATTTCTCGTTAGAAACAATGACGGCTGTATTGGCAGATACAACCATGAAAGGACTATATTTTAGAGATGTTGCACCGACTGATAGTTCAGATGTTATGTCGCGGTCGTGGACATCTCCAAATGTTTATTTTGCGCGTTTCGAGAGTTTTGATTATAGTGAAGCTACTAAAACGTCCATTGTGAGCGCATATAAGAGTTGTAAATGTGACCATACCATATTGGCGCTACGTAACGATGATGTCATATTATTTGGAACAGAAAATAAAGCTTTAGGAGCTATTAAGATAATTTACATAGGGGATGGTGAAGGCAACAAGGATGACCGCTATGTGTTCAGCATCAAAGCCCTATCTAACTAATTTGCAAGCGATATGAACTTACTATTTCTTTTTGTAACCGCACTATGTGCGATGGATACGGTTGTGACCGATACCGTGGCGAAAGATACGACCGATAGTGTTGGCTTTCAGTTTACAACGATAGACAGTGTGGCTATTACGCCCGTTAAGGACCAGCACCGTTCAGGGACGTGTTGGGCATTCTCGGCCATTGGTTTCTTGGAGTCTGAGGTGCTGCGTATGCAAGGACGTGAAGTCGATTTGTCGGAGATGTTTGTGGTTAATCGCACGATGATGGACCGTGCCGAATATGTGGTACGCATGTACGGCGATGTGGCTTTTGCAGGAGGCGGCTCGGCATACGATGTGCTGTACTGCTTACGCAATTACGGTATGGTGCCGCAGTCCGTTATGCCGGGTATTCAGTATGGCACTACCGAGGCCGATACCCTGCCCGTGCACAATGAGTTGGACGCCGTGGCTGAGGGCTATGTCAAGGCCCTGTGCCATAATAGCAAAATCAAACGTCTCACGCCCGTGTGGAAAAAGGGCTTACAAGCCATCTATGATACCTATTTAGGCGCATGTCCTGAGTCGTTTACGTACGAGGGTAAATCCTATACACCGCAGTCCTATGCGCAGTCGTTGGGGCTTAATCCGGACGATTATGTGTCGATTACCAGTTATACACACCATCCGTTCTATACGCGTTTTGCGTTGGAGGTGCCGGATAACTGGCGTATGGACCAAATGTATAATGTGCCGTTGGAGGACCTGATGGCGATTATTGACAATGCCATCGCCAAGGGCTATACGATGGCGTGGGGTGCAGACGTGAGCGAAGTGGGTTTCTCGCGCAAGGGAATAGGCGTGATGCCCGATGCCGACAAGGGTGCCGACCTCACCGGCTCGGATATGGCTAAGTGGCTGGGATTGGACAGCAAGGCCAAGACCGATGAACTGACCAAGAAACCTCTCCCCGAGATGGAAATAACGCAAGAATTGCGTCAACGTGCGTTTGATAACTGGGAGAATACCGACGACCACGGTATGCAAATCTTCGGTACGGCGCATGACCAAAACGGCAAACTATACTACATGGTCAAGAACTCGTGGGGCACGCAACGCAGCAAATACAAGGGTATTTGGTATATCTCGCGTGCGTTTATGGAGTATAAAACCAACGATATCCTTGTTCATAAGGACGCTATTCCACGTGTCATACGTAAGAAATTAGGGTTGTAACCCTCACCTTTGTTTCTTTGCATAAAAAACACCCCTGCTCCCGAAAGAGTAGGGGTGTACACGCTTTTTGTACCTTTAAAAGAATATCCAAACAGCGTGTGGTGTTTAGTCACCTGTCATATAGTCAAGTGGTGTTTTTTCCACATTACCTTCCGGCATACCACTGGCGCACAAGAAGGTGACTGCCTGTGTGGCTACAACATTTGTGATGGGTTGAAAATATGTCTTGTTCATAACGATACTCCTTTCTTATTTAACGATTTGACCTTGTGCGTTGTAGAAATTGTTGTTCTTCTTGAACATCAACTTGCCTTTTACGATGAATTTTTGTGCTTGGCTGCTTACTATAGGTTTAGCCAGTTCGGTTGGCATTTTCTTGTCTGCGTTTTGCAAACTGAGTTGGCGCATACCTACCTTCGGTTGGGCATCTTCCTCGGCAGGCACTTGGTCCATGTCAATGTAAGCACGGTTGGCAGCCAAGGTGCAACCCGTACCTGCTTTGCAGAACATATTGTTGCTTACCAAGAACATACCTTCGTCAATGTCCATGTTGGAAAATGTACCTATGAGGCCGTTTTCGCTGCCTGCAAAGTCAGTTGCGGCAGAATAGTAGAATTTCAGCGTGCAAGGTTCTTTTGGTTGGAAGATGTAGGGTTTGCCGGCTTCCATATTGGTGTTTACTTCCTCCAAGATGATATTATACACCTCGCCTTCGTATTCCTGTTTGCACAAAATCTTGTAGAAGGTGGCTTGCTCCTGCAGCTTGGCGAAGTTGCTAACATCGCCCTTTAGGCAGATGGTTGCCAAGTTGGTGGAAGTCATTTCACGTGAGAAGTTAGGTTCGGCAAAGGTCAAGGTTATAGGGGTGCAGATAGCCAACTGTCCTCCTAACATAATCTCAGCCGTGAAGACGAATTTAGTAACTTTCATACCTGCAGCGTATGTGTTGGCTGCCCAATCGGCATCAGATATTTGTACTTTGACGGATTTTGTTGCATCCTTTAATATAATTTGCTTGAGTTCGGAATCTACGGAAAGAATTTTTGCTGCCGTACCGGCGTAATTATAAATTTTCCCTTCTGTATCTTCTTGGCTGAATAAGAAAGAAAAAGCCATAACATTAACGAGTTCAGGAATATATACATTACCTTTTACCGTTACTGTTTTGTTTAATTCACCGGAAGCGATTGTAATTGTTTGATTAGAGAAATCAGCAGCTTGTGTAGCACTTAAGGTCACGGTAACTGTTGTCGGGGTACCTGCATTCTCCTTGCTGATACTGGCTGGCGAAAAACTGAATGCAGAAGACTCAGAAGAAATTGTAATGTCCTCGGTCAAGTTGGCACCTGTTACCGTGAAAGTCAAACTGGGTGTCTCTCCGGCAGTAAAGTTTTTAAATTCTAATGCACTTTTGCTAACTGTCAATTCGGGGTCTTTGTCCTCTTCCTCTTCTTCCTCTTCCTCACTGCTAGTAAAGAGATCTGCCCAAGTGGTAGCAACGCGAATGCCATCAATCAAAGCGGTTGGACATATTGAATTAGTGGTACTTTTTTGTGCAAGATAAATACCATTGATATATCCTGCGTCCGAACCACTACTTTCTATTGCGTTAGCAGATGGTTGTGTGGTAAAGTTGGTTGGATTTACCCATAAAGAAGCGACGTCATCGCTTGCACTGACATTCCAAGTATAGCCCAAAACAAATAAATAAGTTTCACCCACGGTCAACTCAGATGAATAGTATACGGCTTTGGCTGCTGCACTTTTAAATACTCCTACTTTGAATTTTGTGGCACTAGATCCTTTCATAAATGCCAATCTTGCATATTCAGAGGTGCTACTACTAGTTACTTTGGCAAAACACAAAATATATGAAGGATTAGTGGATGATAACACTTCTTCTGTTACTTTGACCAAAGCAGACATATAAAGTGTCCCTGAGTTGTATTGTGCAGACAATGCTTTACTATAATAAGCATTTTTATCCTTAGCAATTAATGTTGGATTGGTAACAAAAGCTGCCAAACCGCTACCAGTCTTAATGTAGTCACCATAAGTTAGTGGAGTGTTAACTAATTCAATGGCAGTGGAAGTATAGGGGTCTTTCTTAATCCAATCACCTTGATTGGTTAATCCTCCAAGTTGATACTCAAAATTCTCAATAAGAATAGGACTTGTTGCGTTCAAGCTGATTGCAGCTAATACACAGATAATAAATGTAAAAATCTTTTTCATAACTAATACCTTTCTTTTATTTTGTTAGACATATTTGCAAAATCGGTTGCAAAATTACACAAAATTTTTGATATGTGCAAATTTTTGACAAGAAAAATGCGAAAAGAGTGTTATTTTGTATTTGTTCGCTATGCTTGGTTGCTCATTATGTCGACTCAACGTTAGCACCACAGTTGCTGAATACCATACTAATAACATACTAATAACATACTAATCACATATTAATCACATACTAATCGCATACTAATCGCATACTAATCACATATTAATCACATACTAAAAACACGGGGCAGGGTGGTTGTGGATTGGGCGCTTGTGTGTGCTACATTTTTTTTGCACCGTGCATTAAAACACCTATTTGATAGATAAAAAATGATTTTATTGTGCAAATTGTTGCGTATGTCAAAAAAAAAATGTATCTTTGTAGCGAATTTGAAATAATTGCTAACAAAATTAACACATTATAAGGTATGAAAAGATTTTTAACGTTTATTGTGGCACTGACCACATTGGCAACTACACAAGCAAAGGTAGTTTGGACGGAGAGTTTTAACTACAGCGTTGGTGACCTTACCACCAAAACAACCCAAGATGATCTCAGTTATACGGATTACACCTCTTGGTACTACACCGTATCAGGTACGAGGACCTTGCTGCAAGTGGCAGATACCAATCTGACCTATTCTAACTACTGCACTAAAGCAACAGGTAAAGCAGTCAAAATTGCAGCCCAAGGTTATAAAACCGGTCGCCAGTTTGCAGACATCAATACAGGTTCTGTCTTTGTGAGCGCCTTAATTAAAATCAATACACTGCAAAGTACAGATGGCACGAAGGAGTATTTTATGTACATGGCTCCTGCTATAAACGGTTCCAATGCATTCGCAAGACTGTACACCAAGAAAGATGCCGATGGCTACTATTTGGGTATTGCCAAGTATTCAGAGTCTAATAGTTATTTGCGTTATTCTCAAAAACTTACCTACGGTGAGACCTATCTCATTGTAATGCAATACGACTTTACTGATGGCGAAAAGAACGACTTTGCATCGCTCTATATCAATCCTACTTCGAGTACGACCCAACCTACTGTCACCTGTGTTCGTGACACAACGACAGGTGGAGGAGCAAAACAAGGTGCAGATGCTAAAGACGATGCTGCCTCTATTGCAGGTGTGATGATCAATCAAGCCACCAACACCTCTCGCGATATGTACATCGACGAGATCAAGGTGGCTACCGCTTGGGCTGACCTGTGGGAAAGTGGCAGCGATGTGAAGACCCCAACCCTCGTGGTGCCGGAAGATAAGAAGTCATACGACTTTGGCGAACTGACCATCAACAAGGACCAACAAACCTATCAATTCACCGTGACAGGAACAGACCTGACGGAGGCAATTGCCGTTGCCAAAAAGAGTGGCGATGTTGCCGTTAGTCCTGCCTCTATCGCCGTGGCTGACGCTGCCAAAGGAGTGACAGTAACAGTAACCCTTACACCTACCGTCAAGGGCGAACAGAAAGATACCATCACGCTCACCAGCGGTACACTGACCCAAAAAGTGGCTATTGCATGGGAGGGCGTGGAAGCACCTGTGATTGACCCTGCAACCGAATTGCTAAGTAATCCCAGTTTTGAGGAGTATAGCAGCAACATGTTCGGTACTTCGTGGACCGACTGGACTATTCCTTTGGGACAAAGCATAGAGACTAATGACAAATTAGATGGCGAAGTGGCAATGTTTGCCAACCAACTGACCACCAACATGTCCTATCTCACTCAGGAAGTCAAGATAGATGACACCTATCCTGCCGGTACGCAGTTTGAACTGAAGGTGAACTACAAAGTAAAAACCTCCAAAGGCGATGATGATATCGTTTCGGATAGTTATTGGCACAGTCCTCGCGTGGACCAAATGGATGCTGATGCCGATATTCTCAAAGTTACCTTGGGCAACCAATCTGAGTGGACAGAAAAGTCCTTTATCATCACCAAACCCGAAGGCGCAACTTCCCTATACGTGCGCGTAGGTATAAAAAAAGGTGTGCAGGTGCTCTTTGACAAGTTCAGTTTGAAAGTACACGAATCGACTGAACCGATGTTTACCGTTACGCCCGAAAGTGTCAAATCCATAGAGGCCAATATAGGTGATTCGGTTCTTGTCGGTACTTTCACCGTTAAGCAAGCCAACCTCACCAAGCCCGTCTTGGTAGAGATTTCGGGTACGGGCAAGGCATATTTCCATGCCAGCAAATCCTCGCTTACCCAAGCCACCGAGACCGTAGATGTCTATTTTGCGCCGAAGACCACGGGGCACTTTGAGGCATTGGTTAATTTCATGGACGATCCCGAAGCCACCCTTTACAACACGGCTCGTTCGCTGCTGGGTACGGCTATTGACTCCACCAAGACACCCGCTGTCACCGTCACTCCTACCACCTTGTCTGCCTTCTCCTGCAAAGCCAAGGAAACCCAGTCGCAATCTGTTTCCGTCACTTCGGAGAACTGTATAGACGATGTAAAGGTAACAATCGAGCAGACTAAGGGTTCGGGCTTCTCCATCGACCAATCGCTCATCGTGAAGAACACCCCTCATACTACGGTCATCACATTCTGCCCAATGACCGAAGGCGAATATGCTGCTACCGTTACTTTCACTACCGAAAAAGGTAACACCATCACGATTGACGTAACCGGTACAGCCACCAAAGCAGACCCCGTTCCGACGGACTACGATACCGAATTTGTGTGGAATACCAATAGCCCCTATAAACTCCTTGACGAGAACTTCTCTACTGCACTGCCCACCCTGCGTAACAAGACGCTCAAAGTAACCGATTGGCAGAATGTCGTTAAGAAAGGTACACGTGCTTGGTGGGGCTTCAACTCCGACACCACGACCCAAGCCAAAGCCACCGGCTATATGTTCGGTGTTAGCGAGCCGACCGAATCCGAGATGTGGCTCGTAACGCCCGCATTGGATTACAAGAACGCTGCTTCTCAGGTGTTTACCTTCAAAGTGATGTCCGACATCTTGTTTGAGGGACAGACACATCAGTTGGAGGTTTATTTCATCGACCCGTCCGACCCGAAGGATATTTACTTCCAACATTTGATAGATTTGGATGAATATATCCCGTATGCCGATGAGGACTCCGAGAATCAGTGGAGTTATGTTATGGTGCCATTGGCAGATCAACCGTTAATACCTGATGTCTTCTTTATGGCATTCAAGTTCACCGATATGGCTTGCAACAACGGCGGCACCTACTATGTAACCGATGTGACGTGGGGCAAGGAGCAATATCCTACCGCTACTATGCAACACAAGGCAAATAAACTGATGCCTACCAAAATGCTGAAGGGCGGACATATCGTCATCGTAAAAGGTGGTGTACACTATAACTTATTCGGCCAAATCGAATAAATGGCAATTATATGATAAAAAAACTATTGCTTGGTATTTTATGCGGATTTGTTGGTGGTTGGCAAATCACAAATGCCACCACTTACTCTCGCATAGGTGCTAAACCTGCTGCAGGGTGGCCCGGTAAATACTTGATTGTATATCAGCCGTCAGAAACGGAAGCGTATGTGTGGAACGGTGAAGATGCCAGTGGTAATTATGTCAAAGCAACCGTTGCGAACGGCAAGATAAATGCAGATAATCTTGACGATTATGTTGTAACCGTTAATGCCGAATCTGCCAACGAATATGGTATTAAAACTAGCACCGGCTTTATTCGCACAGAAGCGAAGCAAAATAGTTTAATAACCGACGGAAAAGGAGCGCAATCTTGTTATTTGGCAATGAACTCCGGATATACCGACATTACGACCAATAACGGTACCCAAATGCTGGTGTATATTACGTCTAACAAGCGTTTCCGTTTTTATTATGACAACACCAAGAAATTTATCGGCTTTCAGCACTTGTATCTATACGTAGTAGGTGACCAAGAAGTTGTCGATGGCAGCAATAAGTTGGATATTAACTATGCTCAAGCCGATTTTTATGCGTGTCAAAGTAAGTTCTCGCCAGCAGATGCACAATATTATTACGTGGAGTTGTCGTTGTTGCAAGAAGAAGATTGGGACGCTGTGCCGCAAGTGGGACTAACTATTTTGGCACCGTCTCAATACTCCATAGCGGGAACGTATAAATCGTCCCATTACTACCAAGATGGCAAAGCGTATTATATCCACGAAACAGGTGGTAGTGCGTATTCATATATTGTCTTCCCAAGCAAAGAAGGTGGCACAACCGGTAGCATAACCGATTGCGTGATGACAATCTCTAAAGTGGGACCTTCGTCGCTACCCAATGCCTATACGTATCATATCAAGTTAAATCTAACCGATAGCAACCGTAAACTATGGAGCTTGGATAAGGACTTAGATGTGTATGCTTGGTGGATGGATTGTGACCGCAGTGGCAAAGAATTGGTAGATGAAGAGCCGGTGGCCTTCGCGTTGGAAAGTGGTAATCACAAGCCGGCTACAGGGTGGCAGAAATTGACAAATACCGATAAATGGCAGGAGGGAAAGAGTTACCTCATCAATCGCCAATTGATGATTTATAGCAAAGGTATGTGGTATAATGTCTTAGGGCAAAAAGTGAATAATCAAACTAATCATTAATTAATAACTTATTTACTACTATGGATAAACCGTATGTGCTGGGCCTCGATATGGGAGGCACGAACAGTGTATTAGGTATTGTAGATGCACGTGGCCACGTGTTGGCACGCACCTCTATCAAAACGCAACAATACACGGACATTAACGATTATGTAAACGCCCTCTACGAGGAGGCAATCAAAATCATTGTGCCTGTTGGTGGCATGGAGATGATTCGCGGTATAGGTGCCGGTGCGCCCAATGCCAACTACTACTCCGGCAATATCGAGAACGCTGCCAACCTGCCATGGAAAGGTATTGTTCCATTTGCTAAACTCATGAGCGAGAAATTTGGTGTACCTTGCACCATTACCAACGATGCCAATGCTGCCGCTATGGGCGAAATGCAATATGGCGCTGCTCGCGGTATGAAGAACTTTATCATGATTACGCTTGGCACCGGTGTCGGTTCAGGTATCGTGATAGACGGTAAGATGGTCTATGGTCATGACGGCTTTGCCGGTGAACTGGGTCACACCAAAATAGACCGTAGCGACAAAGCACGTCTGTGCGGTTGTGGTCAGCGTGGTTGTATTGAGGCATACGCCAGTGCAAACGGTGTGGCACGTACCGCCAAAGAGATTTTGGCCACCACTACCCAACCAACCCTCCTGCGCAATGTAGAGGATATAGACAAGATTACTTCGTACGATGTCTTCAAAGCTGCTGAAGAAGGCGACGAAGTAGCCAAGCAAATCTTTGACTACACCGGCACACTGCTCGGACAAAAACTGGCTGACTTTGTGGCATTCTCTGCGCCCGAAGCGATTGTCCTGTTCGGTGGACTGACCAAGTCCGGTCATTGGATTATGGACCCCATCGTAAAGGCCCTCAACGAGAACGTAATGCCTATTTGGAAGAACAAAGTCAAAGTTATGTTCTCTGACCTTAAAGAAGCGGACGCTGCTGTCTTGGGCGCATCTGCACTCGCATGGGAATAATCTACCAAATACCATCGTGGCTGCAACGTCTGGTACCGCATACGTTATGGCGAGGCGATAAGCAGCAACATACGGTGTTTCTGACATTTGATGATGGTCCGGTGCCTGAGGTAACACCTCAGGTGCTGGACCTCTTGGATCAATACGATGCCAAAGCCACTTTCTTTCAGGTGGGTGAGAACGTGTACCGCTATCCTGAATTGGCGCAAGAGGTATTGCGCCGTGGGCACCAAATAGGTAATCACACCTTTAATCATCTGCCCGGTTGGCGAACCGATTATTCTATTTATCGGTTGAATTGTCAGTTATGTGACGAGGTGCTTGAGCGTACTTTGGGTAATATGTGGCATAACTGTCATCTCTTTCGTCCGCCACACGGTAGGCAGACTGCACGCCAAAAACGGTGGCTGTTGCGTAACGGATACCGTATCGTCTTATGGGACGTCATTACCCACGATTACAACACGCGCTACTACACGCCGGACGATATTGTGCGTATTGTGCAGCGTTACACCCGTAATGGCAGTATTATTCTCTTTCACGATAGCAAAAAAAGTGCCCCCAATACATTGGAAGCACTGCCGCGTGTCTTGGCGTGGTTGCGTGAGCAGGGTTATACCTTTGCCACGCTCGACTAATCGTTATTTCTGTTTATTCAAGTCCTTGCGAATAGCTGCCGGTTTCTGCTCCAATAAGGGGCGTTCCTGCCAGCGGAAAGTCTCTTCAAAGGTCCAGTTGGCACGCAAGGTCATCTTCTTGGGGAAATATGCCACTTGCTCCGGCTGACGGTGTGTCTTCCAGTCGCCCGTAGTCCATTTGCTATCTCCGTCTTCGTCAATAAACATACGCATAAAATAGGTGCCCGGCTCAAGGTACTTAAATAGTGTCCCTTCCTGTTCTGCCTTGACGGTAGTGATAGGCATGTCTTTGCTGTCCAGCAGTTGAATATAGGCATTGTCAATATATGGCTGCAGCAAGATAGTCATAGTGGCATATTCCTCTGTCGAACGCACGTGCAGGTCAAAATGATTGGCTTTGTTGGCAAAACCGTACACATCGGTCATCGCTGCCGAATCGACCACGATGCGGTAGTCTTGGTTGGCACGCAAAGACGTGATAAGACGTACCTTCATTTGATTGCTGTCTGTTTGCACCTGTATAGCAACCGGCGTAAAGGTGCTGTCCTTCTTCAGCTGCAGATGAATGCTATCTGCAAGCACCTCTGCCAATGGGGTAGGTGAACTGATATACAATGTATCAAAATGGTGTACTTTACTGCTGGCATTGGACTGAATGGCAAGGCCTGTCTTCTCTCGCTTCTGCTGCATGGCTTTTAGGGCACGTTCCGTCAGTTTGGGTGCGCGATAGACGGTCTGAAGGGTATCGGTCTGCGGTTGCAGTTGATAGAGCGAGTCCGACTTAAGGTAGGTCATCGTAAATCGTAATGTATCGTTCTTAATATCTGCCGAGTCGGTCAGCCAATAGGTCAGCGTATCTTTGCCCTGATTGGCTTGCAAAATGCCCTGAGGCAGACCATCAAAGGTAGGTAACTCGTCCTGTGGTGCACCGAAATAGAATGTAATGGCATGTGCCTCCTTGCGTAATGCGCGTTGGAAATAGTGCCGTTGATAGTTCTCCTTAAAGAAACGCAACAGCAGGTTAGATGGCTCGTAGTAATAGTATTCAGCCGTGATTACACTGTCTGCAATCGGACGACCGTCAACATCTAATGTGTCCGGCAAATAAATCGTGTCCGTTTCGGTGCTAATGGTGATATAGGGTGTTACCAATTCGTCTTGAAAGGCGATACCTTCACCGGGTTGGAACAGATAGTCGCGACTTTGGTCCTGCAGGGCATACAGACGGTAGGAACCGGCTTTGACGTTCTTGATAGAGAACTCACCCTCTTCGTTGGTGCGCCCGATACGGGTAAAGGGCAGTGTCATAAATGCCGAGTCTTCGGTGTTCTCATGCAAACCGACTATCACACCGGAAAGCGGATTCAGGTCCTCTGCATTGATAAGTTGGCCATATACTTCCAATGAGTCAATTTGGTCACCGGTAGAGAAAGACAGTGCAAAATCTTTTAGCGGATTCTTTTCGTTGTTATCTACTATTTGGTCGCCGAAATCAATGGTGTAGGTGGTTGAGTCCCTTAGGTCCTCCTGAAAAGCAATGTCAATGCGTTTACCGACGGCTTTTATTTCAGGCGGCCGTTGTTGAGGTGGCGAGATAAGGATGTTGTCGGTACTGCCGTCCAGCAAGATAAACTCGTTGAACTGAATACTCATCTCCTTTTGTGTCACGTTGCGTGCGCCGTTGGGCACAGTCATCTTGGTGATAACAGGTGGCAAACTGTCCTTTGGACCGCCTTGCGGACCTATTCCGCGGTTGGCGCAACCGGTGGAGAGAGTCATCAGGGCTATTTGTGCGAGGCAAATGCTGCCTAATAGAATATAGCGTACTCCTATTCTCATAGTTGTTTGTCGTTCAGTGCCTCAATAGCACGTTTGAGTTCTTTATCACTGCGCAGCATATAGGCAATACGTCCCTCGCGATAGTAGTATCGCTCCACTATTTCACCGCCAAGCGCTTCTTTTACCGATGTCTCATTACGGCGAATGGCTTCCTTGTAATCCGGTGTCAGCAGTGGTTCTAACGCTTCTATTTGTTGCAAGGTCAGTGAGTCAATATCTTCGTGCTTTGCTACATCTAACGTCTGTTTGAGGTACTTGCTTGTCTCCGTCTCGTAGGTAAAATGCCGTTCGTCCAAGAACTGCATAAAGTCACTTAATATCGCCTCATCTACCTCAAACACTGTGGGCTCGGCTATGGTAGCATGTGTAGCGTGATAGCGCGTCGCGTAGTCAAACAGCAGTTGTTTGGCAAAGAGTGTATAGGTAATATCTACTTTATTGGAATCGTTAATAACAACGTCCGGCAATATACCTCCTGCCGTATCGCGTTTCAAGGCATGTCCTTTTTGCCGTTCGGCATAGTCGATGGCTTGTATGCAGCGTCCGGAGGGTAGGTAGTAGTGGGCGGTGGTTACTTTCAGATGCCCGTCGTAGGCAATCGGACGAAGCGACTGTACCAAACCCTTACCAAAGGTACGTTGCCCAACGATAGTGGCGCGTTTCAGGTCTTGCAAACCGCCACTCACTATCTCAGCAGCCGAAGCGGTGTTGTGATCCACCAGCACCACCAATGGCATTTGGGCATAGAGGGGGAAGGTTGATGTGGTGTAACTGCGGTTGGAGTTTTGGGCTTTGCCCTTGGTAGTAACCACCTCCGTGCCTTTGTTGACAAAGTAACCCACGATGCGAATGGCCTCGTCTATAATACCGCCACCGTTGCCACGCAAGTCGATTACCAAACGCTCTATCTGCTGCTCGCGTACCATCTTATCTACGGCTTGCAGGAAATCCTGACTGCTGTTGGTGGTAAATTCGCTGAAGAGGATATAACCTGTCTTGGGGGCTACGCTGTCTGGCAAGGAGGTGTAATAACTGACTGCCGGCAGGTGAATTTCCTTGCGGTCAAATTCGCGAATGATGGGCTTCTTCTCACCATATCGTTTCAGTTTCAGCCGAACGGGTGTGTCGGCCTTGCCACGCAATTTATCGCTCACCTCTTTGGTCGTTTTCTTAAAGCAGTCCATGCCATCTACCTCTAAGATGGTGTCGCCGGCAAGAACATCGTTCTGTTGGGCGGGCATACCTACATACGGCTCGCTGATTACCACCACCGAGTCACGCTGCATAATAATAGCACCTATACCGCCGTACTTGCCGGTGGTCATCATCTTCAAACTCTCGTCCTCGTCTTTGGGTATATATACGGTGTAGGGATCTACATGCGACAGCATGGCTTGTATGCCGGTTTGCAATAGGTCTTTGTAGTCCAAGGTATCGACATAGTTCATGTCCAACTGCCGCATCACATCGTTGTAGATGTGCAAACTGCGGTTGATGTCCACCGTCTTAATGCTGTCTCCTGCCCAAACAGTCAAGCAACTGACCAGCAATATACTAAATAACTTACCTCTCATATCTCTAAACTCTAAACTCTAAACTACTTCAACTTATTCGGAACAAATGCGCTCACGTCTTTGTTATAGGAATATAGGTCGCGCACCAGTGTGGACGATATATGTGCATATTCGGGGCGCGTGTAGAGCAGCATCGTCTCAATGCCACCGATTTGTTTATTGGCTTCTGCCATATTGCGTTCGTACTCAAAGTCTTCTACGCAACGGATTCCGCGCAAGATAAACTCGGCACCTACTTGTTTGGCAAAATCTACGGTCAGGCAGTCATATATCTGTACATCTACCTTGGGGTTGTCACCAAATATCTTTTGTATGGCGGTCAAACGCTCACGAATAGGAAAGGTCTCTTTCTTCACCGAATTGCGACCGATTCCGATGGTGATGTGGTCAAATAGTTTGAGTCCGCGGTTTACGATATCGTAGTGACCGATAGTAAAGGGGTCAAACGAGCCCGGGAAAATGGCTTTTTTCATAGTTGATAACGGGATTTTGATACATTTCGTGTAATTTACTCATTAGGAATGTCTTGTCCTTGTTGGGTATGTTTATTTTGTTGTATTGTTGTTGCAAGTATTGCTCAAATTCCGTGCCACGCTCAAATAGCTCGTAGTTGGCATGTATTTGTTGGTCTATTTGTGCAGCCACGGCAGCGACTTGCTCGTTTTTGTTCATCTGTTCCAATTCGTCTCGGTGGCTGTCTATCCAGTGGTTGATAGACGGAGTGATGCGAAATACCACACGCCCTTTTTGACCATGTATGCCGGTGTGCATAGAGGTCAGGTCGTCCTGTTTGCTCTTCTTCCAACCTTCTATGTCGCGTTTCTGTTGCATCTCTTGGGCCTTGAGGTAATCGCACGGGTCGTATTCATAACTGATACTGACCGGACATATATTGAGTTGCTTTATCGTCTCTATTATCTGTCCCGTGTTTGCCATGGTCAGCATCTTCAGTACCGCCGGTTGGGTGCGGTCATTGCCGTCTTTGGCACGACCCTCGCGTTGCGCAAGCCATATACTCTTGCCTTGTCGACGCAGGTGCTGTATATACTCCGATAGAGTCTTGCTGTGTTGCAGCAGGTCGCGAGGCGAACCGTCACGAATGACCACAAAAGCACGGTTCAATCGCACAAAGGGCTCTATCCACCATTTGCCGAATAAATTATTACCTATGCCGATAAAGGGACGAATACCATATTTCTTCTCAAGCAGCATACTCAACCATGCCGAGTCCATCACGATGTCTCGGTGGTTGGTCATAAAGAATGCACCGTGGCGAATATCTTGTTCTATCTGTTGTTGTTGTCCTTCGGCGTAGTCCAATTGCAACGAAGTCGCTGTTTTATGGGCAATGCAATCCAAATAGGGCCAATGAATTAGCAGGTCTGCCACCATCCGCATCGGCTCCACTCTCCATGCTCGTATTTGTTTATATTTATTCATTTATATTTTAGAGTATAGACCGTTCGCTTCGCTCACTGATGGAATATGGAGTATGGACTGTCTTTATTCCATCAGCCATAGGCGGTCCTTATTCCATCAGCGTAGCGGTCCAACCCCTCACCGCAGCTCTTGTGGCCTCTCTGTAGGCAACCATCAGTCCGCCGGTGCCGAGTAGAGTACCGCCGAAGTAGCGCACCACCACCACTAATATATTGTCCAATTTGGCAGCATCTATGGCACGTAATATAGGTATGCCGGCGGTGCCGTGCGGCTCTCCGTCATCTTTAGTGCGGAAGAGGTTTTCACCGAGGCGGTATGCGTAACATACATGCCGTGCGTCATGGTATTTCTTTTTGTACCATGCTATTCGTTCTTTGGCTTCTTCTTCGTTGCTGATTGGCTCTGCAAAAGCCAAGAATTTACTTCCTCTGTCCTTGTATATTCCTTCGTAAACCATAACGGCTTGCAGTTTTGTGGAGTGCTCTAAGCACCGTTTCGCGACGCAAAAGTACAAAAAAAAATCGAGATGCGCAAATCTTTTTGTAAAATGATGTGTTTAACCGCCACTTTGTGGCTGAATGATGAAATGATGTACCCCTTATCGTTCGTCTATCTCGAGACCAACGATATACGAACGATGGACGAACGATACACGGAGGGTGAATTTTGGATGCAAATCGGTTCCCTTAACGGTATTGATACCCATCGACTATGTTATGTTGATGTTATGTTGCAAACAGGTGCAAACAGGGGGAATGAGCGACTGACGATGTGTAAGATTTTGTATGTAATTTGAGTTGCTAGTTTTTGCCGGCTTGAAGGTCACTCATGAATTTGCTCTTTACAAGAATGGTTTAGAAGAATTTTATGATTAAAAAGATGTAATGAATCAATGTCCTTCGCTAATAGCGTAGTAAATAATTCTGCTCCTGCCTGATTTAAATGATTCCCATCTGCAAAATATGTACTATCATGGTTGATAGGTAGTGACTGATAATCTAAAATAGGCACGTCGTACTTCAAACTGAGTGCTTCATAGGTGCATTTAAGTGTATCATATTTAGACGATAAATTTTCTTGCACTAGATAATATAGAGGAGAATAAACCATAACTACTTGTACACCTTCTTTTTTTACTTGTTCCATAAAAGAATCCGCTATTTCTAAAACTGCGGAATCCAATCCTACATTAAGTTGATGTGGTTTATTTCTAATTTCTGCATGCATATTGTTTCCATTCCATGAATTATTTGGGTTGGGAGTATAACCTTTATATCCCTTCCCCTTAAGATGATAGATGTTCAATAATTCACACAATCCAAGACAAATATATTTGTAATCACCACGATAACGATACATTGGAATATGCTGATCTAACCAATCAAAATTATTCATTGTTAATATAGGTTTTACTAAAGAATCTGTAATGTAAGGATAAAACATATAATTCTCAAAACCTAATGTGCCCTCACTTAGTTCAATGTGATCAATGTTAACAATAAGCATTTTAGGTGCAGGATTATTGCGTCGATATGCTTGATAACGTAGATTGCTAATTCTAAATGATTTTCCAGAAGTGCTCAAATTATAACTATTGCAACCCAAAATAGAATCTAAGATATATGGGTCATAGCCATTTGCACTGCGAGAATTGCCAAGTATAAGCACATCATATTTAGGCGAGTCGTTCATAACCATATTCATTGTTTCTAAATGGTTCTTTGGGGTGTGCCGTAAACCTTGAGAAACAAGAATGTCAACAAGTGTAGCTAATGCTAATATTATCAATAAAAAGATAACTATATGTACAACAAATTTTCGCATCATTTTTTTTAGAATTGGAAATAGATAAAAGTTTCAGCTGTGGCACCAAAAGTATATATTAACACAAAAATACCTATATAAACTAACCAACGTTTCCATAATACTAATTGTGGAATATCTAAACCGTGCTGCTGATTACGGTGTTTCCATTCAAGTATAATAAAAACAAGCATAAGAAACGGCATGGGTAACATATAAGTTGGACTAATTATATTAGGTATCCCCCAATGTTTCATCATCCCACAAATATACCCCCATGCATCTACGATACTTGGGGCACGGAAGATAATCCAACCAATAACAACTAGGATAAAAGTGAGCAGAATTTGAGGAATTTGTTTCCAAGTAGCAGTACCCTGATATGCCTTTGTACGACCCAACAAAATAAGTGGAACAAATAACAAAGCATGATACAAGCCCCAAGTAACATAAGTCCAATTCGCTCCGTGCCAAAGACCACTCAACAAAAAGATAACAAATGTATTACGAATCGTCTTCCAGCGTCCTTCTCTACTACCGCCAAGAGGAATATACACATAATCTACAAACCATGTATTAAGTGAGATATGCCACCGTTTCCAAAACTCAGCCATATTGCGAGAGAAATATGGTGTTAGGAAGTTATCTCGCAGACGAATACCAAACAACTTGGCAGAACCGATGGCTATATCCGAATAACCGGAAAAGTCACCATAAATCTGAAAGGCAAATAAGATGGCAGCCAAAGCAAGTGTACTGCCACATTCGTTTTGATAATTATTCCATACTTGATCTACATACGTGGCACAATTATCTGCCACCACTATTTTCTTGAATAGTCCCCACAAAATACGTCGCATACCATCGACGGCTTCTGCATAATCAAATACACGTTTCTTCTCAAATTGTGGCAATAGATTGGTTGCTCGTTCGATAGGTCCTGCAACCAATTGAGGAAAGAAACTGACGTATGCAAAGAATGCCACCACATCTTTGGTGGGGACAATCTTCTTGCGATAGACATCAATACTATAGGATAATGCTTGGAAGGTATAAAATGAAATGCCGACAGGTAAAATGATCTTAATCACTATTGTATTGGTCAAACCAAACAAGTCACAGAAACTATCTACAAAGAAATTAAAGTATTTGAAAATACCTAATATCAGTAGGTTAATGACGATGTTGAGGGTTAGCCATAGTTTGGGCTTAAGGGACTTGTCAATCAGTAAACCGCTACCCCACGAACAGAACGAGGTGAAAGCAATAAGAATAAGGAAACGCCAGTCCCACCATCCATAAAAGACATAACTGGCAACAACCACGAATAGGTTTTGCCATAGTAATTGCTTGGGGCACCGCTTCATGGCGTAGTCAAAGACGAACCAATACAGCAGGAACACCAATGGTAAAAAGATTGCGAACTCCAGTGAGTTGAATAGCATAGTACATTATATTTTATGAACCTATGCTTTCCACTTATTACAAAACAAAAAGCGCAGGTTCGAGTAGTTTACTCGTCCTGCACATGTTGGCCCTGAGATTGCCAGTTATAATCAGAAACGAGCAACTCTAAACCTACGCCGTGGTATACATATACGTACACTATGCCATAATCAATAAAGCACATTGTACACGAATACACACTTAGTAGGCGTCTTAGTTACTTCGTCTTGGTTTATAACTTTTATGAATTTCTCAGGTTCACATGTGCCAAGAACAAAGCGTGTTAAACGCCTTATTAAATCAATATGTCTCCGCTTTTAACGTCCGCGGTGGACGGCAGTTTTGTGGAGTGCTCTAAGCACCGTTTTGCGACGCAAAAGTACAAAAAAAATTTGACATACGCAAGGTTTTGGCAAATATATTTGCATATATCAAAAAAAAAGTGTAATTTTGCGGTGCAAACGCAAAAATGAATCGCGATAATAAAGTTAAATCAATATATGCAAGTTAATTACCTCAAAAATCGGCACATCGGTCTGAGTGAACAAGACCAAAAAGATATGTGCCAAACGATTGGTGTTCGGTCCGTTGAACAACTGATTGAGCAAACAATGCCCAAGGATATTCTTCTGCCACAACCGCTGGACTTGGACGAACCGCTTACCGAACAGGAACATTTGGACAGCATAGCTGCCATGGCTGCCAAGAATATGCCTTACAAAAGTTTAATCGGTCGGGGTTGGTACGGCACTATCACACCTGCCGTTATCCAACGTAACGTACTGGAAAATCCTGTGTGGTACACCTCTTACACTCCTTATCAGGCGGAGGTCAGTCAGGGACGCTTGGAAGCCCTGTTTGTGTTCCAAACGATGATAAGTGACCTGACCGGTCTGCCCTTGGCTAACTGCTCCCTGCTGGACGAGGCCACCGCTGCTGCCGAGTCTGTAACGATGATGCGCAACCTGCGTAGCCGCGAGCAGGTCAAGAATAATGTCTGCAAGGTATTTGTGGACGAAAAGATTTGGCCCAATACGTGGGCTGTTCTCCAAACGCGTGCTGCAGGGCAGGGTATTCAACTCGTTAAAGGTAATTACGCCACCTTTACTCCTTCTGCCGAATACTTTGGCGCACTCATTCAGTGCCCCAATGCCGACGGTTCCATTGAGGATTACGGCTATTTCATTGACCAATGTCATGCACAGGGACTCAAAGTGACCGTAGTGGCAGACTTGATGGCTTTGGCTCTGCTCAAGCCGTTAGATGCCGATATTATGTGCGGTACGGCTCAGCGCTTTGGCTTGCCGATGGGCTTTGGCGGTCCTACTGCCGGCTATATGGCCACACGCGACGAATACAAACGTGATATGCCCGGTCGTATCATCGGACTGAGTAAAGATAGCCACGAGCAACCGGCTTTCCGCTTGGCACTACAAACGCGTGAGCAACATATCAAACGCGAAAAAGCCACTTCGAATATATGCACAGCCGAGGCACTTTGTGCCATGATGGCAGGTTTCTACGGCGTTTATCACGGTGCTGAAGGCATACGCCAAATAGCCGAAGGCATACACGGCAAGGCGGTCTATCTGAGCGAAATGTTGCAAGCATACGGCTATACGCAGGAAAACACCGAGTTCTTCGACACGCTCAAGATTAGGTTGACGGTTGACAATGCACAATGCACGATGAAGGAGTTTAAGAAAGCAGCCGAAGAGAAGGGCTTTAATTTCTACTATGGTGAGGACTATATCGCCCTGAGTATAGACGAAACAGTCACTATAGACGATATGAACGACCTCATCGAACTCTTTGCTGAACAGAGCGACGGAATGCCCCAATACGAGGACGACGAAACGGCGTTTGAGGGTTTGTGGGCCATAGACGAAAGTCGTATTCGTGAGGTGGATTATATGCAGCAAGATGTGTTCCAACGCTATCATACCGAGACAGATATGATGCGTTATATCAAGCGTTTAGACCGCAAAGATATCAGTTTAGCACATACGATGATTCCGCTGGGCAGTTGCACTATGAAACTGAATCCTGCTTCCGCTATGCTGCCTATCACAATGCCCGGTTGGACCGCCGTTCATCCCTTGGCTCCTGCTAAACAGGTGGAGGGCTACACGGAGATGTTGGAAGAACTGGAGCAACAACTGGCTACTATCACGGGCTTTGCGGCATGTAATCTGCAACCCACCAGTGGTGCCGCCGGTGAATACACGGGTTTGGTAACCATTCGCCAGTACTTGTGGAAGAATAAACAACAGCAGCGTACCGTTCTTCTGATTCCCGAATCGGCCCACGGAACTAATCCCGCCTCCTGCGCACAAGCCGGCTTTACTCCTTGTGTGGTCAAGTGCGACGAAAAGGGTAATACCGACCTTGCCGATTGGCAAGCCAAAGCCGAAGTCAACAAAGACATTTTGGCCGGCTGCATGATAACGTATCCTTCTACGCACGGTATTTTTGAGCAAGCCATTCGCCAAATGTGCCAAATCATTCACGACAATGGCGGTTTGGTTTATATGGACGGTGCCAATATGAATGCACAGATTGGCTACACCAATCCGGGCTTTATCGGTGCCGACGTATGCCACTTGAACTTGCACAAGAGTTTCGCTTCGCCTCACGGTGGTGGTGGCCCGGGTGTGGGTGCTATCTGCTGCAACGAACGGCTGAAACCTTATATACCTACCGCAGATGTCAATCGTGTGTCGTCTGCTCTATATGGTAACGCTAATATGGCACTAATCAGTTATGGTTATATTCGTATGCTCGGCAACGAGGGCTTACGTGAAGCCACTGCCGCTGCTATCCTGAGTGCCAACTATATGGCTGCCAAACTTAAAGACGCCTATGGCATTGTTTATATAGGCGAAACAGGACGGGTAGGGCATGAACTTATCCTTGACTGCCGTCAGTTCCACGCTATTGGAATCACTGAAGGTGATATTGCCAAACGACTGATGGACTTCGGTTACCACGCGCCTACGCTCTCTTTCCCTGTGCATGGCACGCTGATGGTAGAGCCTACCGAATCGGAGAGTAAACATGAGTTAGACCAATTTATTGATGCCCTACTGACTATCCGTGAGGAGATCCGTGAGATAGAAAACGGTACGGCGGACAAAACGGATAATGTGCTTCTCAATGCTCCACATGCTGAATACGAGATAGTGGCAGACGAGTGGACACACCCTTACAGCCGTCAAAAAGCCGCTTATCCTACCGATTGGGTACGTGCCAATAAGTTCTGGATTCCCGTCGGCAGAGTAGATAATGGTTGGGGTGACCGTAACTTAATTGCCAAGTATTGATATGCAAACCACTATCATTCATGAGCAAACCGATCCGCACGGTATTATTACACCCGGGCGGTACCGTCTTGAAGTGGCGTTGGAGTATTTAGGCATTTTCTTTGCCTTGTGTCCGTTGGCGCTAATGGTCAACTGGATATTTATTCCGCACCACGCTGTCGGCGGTGGCTTGACAGGTATATGCTCTATGATTTATTATGCCACTCAAGGTGACTTCCCGCAACTCTTCGGACAATGGGGCGGAGCGATACCTATTTGGCTTACTACATTGGTTATCAATAGTGTATTGCTGCTTGTTGCCTGTTTGACGGTGGGTTGGAGGTTTTGTATCCGTACGATTTTCGGAGCTTTCACTTTGGCGCTGTGGTATCGCCTTATTCCCATTCGTGAAACACCCATTATTGACGACCCTCTCTTGGGTTGTATCGTGGGTGGCGTGCTGTTTGGCATGTCTTTGGGATTGGTGCTGTTCTGCAACGGTTCGTCCGGCGGAACAGATATTATCGCTATGATTGTACACCATTACAGGGATATTTCCTTGGGTAAAGTGATGATTATCTGCGATGTGCTGATTATACTCAGTGCGTGGTTCTTGCCTCTGCCGGAAGGTACCAATCTTGAAGGACAATCCCTTGCCGACTATAAGTTTGGACGCATTATGTGCGGTATATCTATGACGGTGGCCTACACGGCTACGGTCGATTGGTTTATGTCCCGTATTCGTCAGTCTGTGCAGTTCTTTATCTTTAGTCGTAAGCACGACGAAATCGCCTCTGCTATTTCGGCTACGGTTCATCGTGGTGTCACGTTGTTAGATGGTAAAGGGTGGTTCAGCGGTCAGTCCATTACGGTAATCACCGTCTTGGCACGTAAGCATGAGTCCGGCACCATTCTTAATCTCATTCAGCAGATTGACCCTGAGGCGTTTGTCTCTTGTTCCAATGTAAGTGGTGTGTTTGGTAGCGGATTTGACAAGATTAGGGGGTGATTATCCTATCTTGCGCATAATAGTCAGTCCGTCCCGAATAGGTAAAATAACTTTCTCAAAACGCTCATCTTGAGCAACTTGGTCGTTGAAGGCGCGCAAACCCAATGTTTGCGCGTCTTTGTCATAGGCGGGGTCGATGACATGCCTGTCCCACAGGGTGTTGTCGGCTAGCACCCAACCTCCCGCGCGTACGTGAGTATATATAAGGTCTAAATAGGTGCAATATTCGCGTTTGTCTGCGTCCATAAACACTAAATCAATATCGTTTGGCAGGGTAGGTATCAACTCCTTGCAGTCTCCTATCATTAGGGAGATTTGTTGCTCATAGGCGGAGGCGTGAAAGTTGTGGCGAATCATATCTTCCAGTTCATCATTATGCTCTATCGTAATGAGCTGACCGTCACTGGTTAGTCCTTCTGCCAAGCATAGGGCTGAATAACCGGTAAAAGTGCCTAATTCTACAATGCGCTTGGGCTGAATCATCTTGCTCAGCAGGGCCAACAATCGTCCCTGTACCTGTCCTGACAGCATGTGTGCATTCAGCACGTGCAGGTTGGTATCGTGGTTGATAGTTTGCAGCAATTCTGATTCGAGTGACGAGTGTTGCTCAATATATTCGTTTAGTGTCATAATAATAGTGAAATGTTAATATTCTTTACAAATTGTTTACAAAAGTATAAAAAAATTTGCATATATCAAAAAAAAGTTGTAATTTTGTAGTCGATTTAAATCATTTTGCTAACAAAAAATATAGATATATGGAAAAAATTGATGCATTAGACCGAAAAATCCTTAAAATCATCACTCAGAATGCGCGTATTCCGTTCAAGGATGTCGCAGATCAATGCGATGTGAGCCGTGCTGCTATTCATCAGCGAGTGCAAAAAATGTGTGACAATGGTGTAATCATTGGCTCGGGATACCAAGTGAATGCGGAGACATTGGGTTATACGCGGTGTGTGTTAATCGGTGTTGAGTTGACATCCGGTTCTAAGTACCACAGCGTGGTGGAGGCCCTTAAAGAGATTCCCGAAGTGGTGGAGGAATATTACACCCTCGGTGCATACGCTATGTTGATTAAAATGTATGCCCGTAGTGACAAGGACTTGCTGCGATTGTTAAATGCCATTTTGAATATTGACGGCATAACGAATACGGAAACATTGACATGTCTGGAGCAAGGCATTGAACGTAGCTTACCTATCGAATAATTATGGAACGAGTAATTAGTGGTATTCGCCCAACCGGAAATCTACATTTGGGCAACTATTTTGGTGCGGTCAAGAACTTTGTACGTATGCAAGACGAGTACGATTGCATGTTCTTTATTGCCGATTGGCATAGTTTGACTACGCATCCTACACCGGAAAATATACGCCAATCGGCTCGTACCATTTTGGCAGAGTATTTGGCTTGTGGTATAGACCCCGAGAAAGCGCCTATTTACATCCAAAGCGATGTAAAAGAGGTGTTGGAGTTGTATCTGTATTTCAATATGAATGCTTATTTGGGCGAGTTGGAGCGTGTCACCAGTTTTAAGGAAAAAGTGCGCCAGCAGCCCGACAATGTGAATGCCGGTTTATTGACTTATCCCACACTGATGGCAGCAGATATACTTATGCACAAGGCAGATAAAGTGCCTGTAGGTAAGGACCAAGAGCAGAATATGGAAATGGCACGTCTGTTTGCGCGTCGGTTCAATCGCATCTACAATGTGGAGTATTTTAAGGAGCCGCAAAACTTCTACTACACCAAGCAGGCGGTCAAAATACCCGGCTTAGACGGCAGTGGCAAGATGGGTAAGAGCAATGGCAACTGCATTTATCTGTTTGAAGATGACAAAACGATTACCAAGAAAGTGATGCGTGCCGTCACGGATGCAGGTCCGCAAGCGATGAACAGCGAAAAGCCCGAGGTAATTCAGAATCTCTTTACGTTGATGGAAGCTGTTTCTACGCCGGATACTGTGGAGTATTTCAACGATAAATGGAATACCTGCGAGATTCGTTACGGCGACATGAAAAAGCAGTTGGCTGCAGACATTTGTGCCACGGTGGCTCCTATTCGTGAGAAGATAGAGGCATATCGCAACGACGAGGCCTTGCTGACCAAGATTGCGCAACTTGGTGCCGAACGTGCACATGAGCGCGCCGCACAGACTATTCGCGAAGTGCGCGAGATTATTGGATTTAGAAACTAATTGCAAAGCGCAGACAAACGGGTGTCATAACGCTACGAGACCGGAAAACTCAACAGATATATTTTAACCGAGATACTGCCTATTCAATGGCGTGCCGGTACTTCTTGCCGTGACCGCGAAAGCGTAGCGAGAGGGTGGCCGGATTACAAAGAATAAGTAAGGTCTCAAATCCTATTTTTAGGAGTTTTCTCGAGCAAAACGCGTTGTGACACCTTTTTTTAGTGAAAAAATTTGCATATTTGCGAAAAAATGTGTATCTTTGCACGCTTTTTATGAAATAAAACAAATTATATACAAATATGGCAAAACAAAATTTTAAGAAAGAAGACGAGCAACTCGAGAATATGAGTGAGGCGCTCAACACTACCGGTCAATGGATTGAGGATCATCAAAACATGCTCTTTGGTATCGTTATTGGTATTATCGTAGTCGTATTGGGCTGCATTGCGCTCAATAATTACGTAATCAAACCGCACACGATGGAGGCCAGCAACGAGACGGCCAAAGCGGTAGAGTATTTTAACCAAGGTCAATGGGAAATGGCCCTGAACGGCGATGATGCTGAGTGCATGGGCTTCTTGGCTATTGCTGACGATTATGCAATGTATCAGCAAGGTGAGTTGGCTAACCTCTACGCAGGTATTTGTTATTACCAGTTAGGTCAGTACGAGGACGCTGCTGAGTATTTAAAGAAGTTCTCGGCAGATGATTTGATGATTGACCCTGCTGCTCGCCAGTTATTGGGTGATGCTTATGTGCAAATGGGCGAATTGGACAAAGCCGTTAAGGCCTTTGATGCTGTCGCTAAGTCAGGTAATGAATTGCTTGCTCCCATGAGCTTGAAGAAAGCCGGTTTGGTGTATATGGAAATGGGAAACAAGGCCGCTGCCAAGAAGTGCTTTGAGCAGATTCGCGACAACTTCCCACAGACCCAAGAGGCGCAGGACATTGACAAGTACATTGTTTTAGCACAATAAATCTATGACGACTGATTTGAGTCAATACGATTCGTCTACGTTGCCTAACGCTGATGCCCTTTTGCGTCAGCGTTATGCAATTATAGTTGCGGATTGGAACAAGGAGTACACTGCTCCTATGGCTGAGGGTGCCAAGCAAACATTGTTGGACAATGGCGTGTCGGCGGAAAATATCTTGGTGCAGCACGTGCCGGGTACGGTAGAACTGACCTATGCTGCCGGTCGCCTAATCCCACAGCCGAATATCAATAATCGTCATAGTCGCTTTGATGCCATCATCGTTATTGGTTGTGTCATCAAGGGCGAGACACCCCACTTTGACTATGTGTGTCAATCGATTACTAATGGGGTAACAATGCTCAATAGCAAGGGAGTTACGCCGGTTATTTTCTCCGTACTGACCGTGCTCAACGAGAAACAAGCCAAGGAGCGTTCCGGCGGTAAATTGGGAAACAAGGGCGTTGAAGGTGCCGTAACGGCTATTCGTATGGCGAATTTAGGATAAGATGAAAATCTATAAGTTCGGAGGTGCATCAGTTAAAAATGCGGAACGTATTCGCCATTTGGCGGATATCGTAGCGCAGGAGACGGACGATTTAATGATTGTCGTTTCCGCGATGGGCAAGACCACCAATCAGTTGGAGGACTTTACCCAGATGCTCTATCCGGATGCTCCTTTTGAGGACCGCGATTATAATTGTCTGTACGACCAAGTGGTCTCTACCGGCGAATTGCAGTCCACGCGTATAGTCAGTGCTTATCTCAATCATGCCGGATTGGCTAATCAATGGATGGACATCACGTCTGTTTTGCGCACAGATTCTACGTTCCGTGAGGCCAATGTGGACATCGCTACTTCCACTACCTTATTACATCAGTATCTTTCTGCTCACCCTGCGCATATCTATGTTACTCAGGGTTTTATAGGCGGTACAGCCGATGGCTTGCGTACCACGTTAGGGCGTGAGGGGTCGGACTATACGGCTGCCCTTTTGGCGTATATGTTAGATGCCGATTCGGTTACTTTGTGGAAAGATGTTTTGGGTGTGTATTCGGCCGACCCGCGTAAGGTGCGTGATGCGCGTCTTATTCACGAGATGACCTATGCCGAAGCTGCTCAATTGGTGGAGCAGGGGGCACAGATTGTACATAAAAAAACCTTCCAACCCCTGTTGGAAAAGCAAATACCTCTTTTTGTTAAACCTTTCCTCCGTCCTGAGGAACAAGGGACTTGGATTCACTAATGGATCAAACTGCTAAACAATATTTTACGGCTGCTTATTGGAAGCAACTTGGCCACGAGTTCATGGCCGCTATGCGCACTGCTAAGTTCTGGAAAGAACTGTTTTTGATGACCTTTGGTATGCTCTTTGGTAGTGCTGCCGTGTATTATTTCTTGATACCCAGCCACCTGATTGTGGGTACTATCTCAGGTCTCAGTATCGTCATCAACACGGCTTTAGGGGGTAATGCCGATACGTTCTCGTATTGGGTGATGGGCATTAATGCTTTCTTGCTTATATTGGCTTTCCTGTTGATTGGCAACGAGTTTGGTGCCAAAACGGTTTATACGGCAATGATTTTGGGTCCGATGACGCAGTTGTGGGACCGTATTTATCCTTATACCAACTTCACGCACCGTGTTATTTATAACGAAGATGTCTTGATTCAACTTTGCCAGCATAGGGTTGTGTTGGACCCCAACGGCAATCCGTATCTCTTGTCCCGTTCAGGTCAGGTGTTGGAGCAAATCAAGGACTCCGTCATGTCCGCCGGATTAGGAATGGGAGATGTGTGGTTTGACTTGATTTGTTTTGTGCTACTGCTTAGTGCTTGTCAGGCGTTTGAGTTTCGTATGAATGCCTCTACGGGCGGCTTGGACATTATTGCCAAGATAATCAATAAGTTCCTCCACTTTGATATAGGTGCCTCGGTTACGATTGGTGGTGCGCTTATTTGCTGCACGGCTTTCATTATCAATGATTTCCGTATGGTTGTTATTGGTCTTATCGGTACGTGGATTAACGGCATGGTCATTGACTATTTCACGGTCTCGATGAACAACAAAAAGCGAGTCTGTATCATCTCGCCGGAGTGGGATAGGATACGTACCTATATCATTAGGAATATCGGTCGTGGCTGCTCGTTGTATGAGGTAGAGGGTGGTTATACCAATACCAAGCAAATTGAGGTGCAGACTCTGCTTACCAAGGATGAGTATGCTGAATTGATGAAGTTCATGCGTGACCACCATATTCAGGCATTTACCACGGCAGGTAATTGTTCGGAGATATACGGTACGTGGCTGATTCATAAGTCACGTTACGACAATTTCCGTGACGATATGCAGAAGCGGCGTGCGGATTTTGAGCAAAAACGCTTGGAGTACATGGAGCGACGCAAACAATATTGGGAAAATATATTTCACAAAAAATAAATACTATGAAACCTACTTTATTTATCTTGGCTGCCGGCATGGGTAGCCGTTACGGAGGCCTGAAACAGATTGATGGACTTGGCCCCAATGGTGAAACTATCATGGATTATAGCGTTTTTGATGCGCTTCGTGCTGGTTTTGGCAAAATAGTTTTTGTCATTCGTAAAGACTTTGAGGACGATTTTCGCAAAGTGGTCTTGAGCAAGTATGCTGACAAAGTACCTTGCGAGGTATGTTTCCAGTCGTTGGATAAAGTGCCTGCCGGCTGTTCGTATAATCAGGAGCGCACCAAACCGTGGGGTACCAACCACGCTGTGCTGATGGCGAAAGATGTTATCAAGGAGCCGTTTGCCGTTATCAATGCCGACGATTTCTATGGCAAGGAGTCTTACGAGGTCTTGGCTGATTTCCTCAAGAACATGGAAGGCAAGCAGGGACAATACTGCATGGTGGGTTATCGTATTCAGAACACCCTCAGCGAGAACGGTAGTGTCAGTCGTGGTGTTTGTGCAACCGATGCCAACGGGTTCTTGACGGACGTGGTGGAGCGCACGCAGATTGAGAAGAAGAACGGCGCCATCGTCTATACCGAGAATGGGGTAGATACCATCGTTCCTGAGAATACGCCTGTTTCTATGAACATGTGGGGCTTTACGCCGGAGTATTTTGGCTATGTTGAGGAGGCATTCAAACTCTTCTTGCAGCAGAACGGACAGGAACTAAAAAAGGAGTTCTATATTCCTACTTTGGTCAATGACCTTATCGTTGCCGGCAAGGCCACCTGCAAGGTGCTGGACACCCCTGCACGCTGGTTTGGTGTAACGTATGCGGAGGACCGCCCACAGTTTATTCTGAAGATTAACGAATTGATTAACAAGGGTGTTTATCCTGCAAAACTGTTCTAATTATGGCACGTATTTTAGTCACTGGTGGTACCGGTTATATTGGCTCGCATACCGTGGTTTGCTTGATGGAGCAGGGGTATGACGTGGTCATTGTAGATAATTTGAGCAATAGCAATGTGGAGGTCTTGGATGGTATTGAGCGCATTGTCGGTCGTCGTCCTGATTTTGAGAACATTGACTGCTTGGACTATACCAATATGGATCGTCTCTTTGCGCGCTATAGTGACATTGAGGCCGTTATTCACTTTGCAGCCAGCAAGGCAGTGGGTGAGTCTGTTGAGAAACCCCTCCTGTACTATCGCAACAACCTTGGCTCGCTCATCAACCTGCTTGAACTTATGATGGCACACGGTGTGAAGAACATCGTCTTCTCGTCTTCGTGTACGGTCTATGGTCAGCCCGATGCCAACCACCTGCCTGTAGATGAGACGGCACCTATTCAAAAGGCCCTTTCGCCCTATGGCAATACCAAACAGGTCAATGAGGAGATTATTCAGGACACCTGTCACTCCAATGCCAACCTACATGCCACTATCTTGCGTTATTTCAACCCGATTGGCGCACACCCATCGGCTGAGATTGGTGAGTTGCCCAATGGCATACCCAATAACCTCCTGCCTTTTGTTACCCAAACGGCTGCCGGCTTGCGTGAATGTCTGCGTGTCTTCGGTGATGACTATAACACCCCCGATGGCTCGTGTATCCGTGACTATATCTATGTTATGGATTTGGCTAAGGCCCACGTTAAGGCAGTGGAACGTATGCTGTCCGGCGCACCTACCGAGCAGGTTGAAATCTTCAACCTCGGCACAGGACGTGGCTTGAGTGTGTTGGAAATCCTGCGTACCTTTATCAAGGTAACGGGCGTGCATCTCAAGTACGAGATTGTTGGCCGTCGTGAGGGCGACATTGAGCAAGTCTGGGCTAAACCCGACAAAGCCAATACGGTGCTTGGCTGGAAGGCAGATACCCCTGTGGAAGAGGTGCTGATGTCTGCTTGGAATTGGGAAAAGAAACTTCGTGGAATAGAATAAAATGCTGTTGTATCCGTTAAAATTCACACCTATCTATAAACCCAAAGTTTGGGGACATGAGTCGTGGACTCTGTCTGCCTATGGGCAAGACCATTCGGTAGTTGAAAACGGCTTTTTGGCAGGGAACACTTTGCCGGAGTTGTTGGAAACCTACATGGACGAGTTGGTGGGAGGTGCCATCTATCAAATGTATGGCGACGCCTTTCCTCTGCTCTTCAAGTTCATTGAGGCGAAGGATGATTTGAGTGTGCAGGTGCATCCTGACGATATGGCAGCAGCCGAGGTGGAACAACTGGGCAAAACCGAGGTGTGGTATGTCACAGGCGGTGACGCCGATGCCTCTATCTTAATGGGTTTTGCGCGTCCCACGTCGCGTGAGGAGGTGGCGCAGTCGCTGAACGATGACTCTATTTTGTCGCTGCTGCAGCGTGTTCCTGTCCAAAAGGGCGATGTCGCTTTTATTGAGGCAGGTACGGTACATGCCCTTTGTCGGGGCACGCAAGTGGCTGAGATTCAGGAGTCAAGCGATATGACTTATCGCCTCTATGACTACCGCCGACCGGGCTTAGATGGGAAGTTGCGCCCCTTGCATATCGAGCAGTCGTTGGAGGTGCTCAACTACGATGCTTTGGCGCAGCCATTAGTCCCTTACGAGCGCAAAGATAATTCGGTGGCATCTATTGTTCAGGACGAACATTTCTGCACCAACGTATTGACTTTCAGCAAGATGATAGAGCGAGATTATGCGCCTCTTGATTCGTTTGTGGTCTATATGTGTACCGAAGGTGAGGTCCGTATTGAGGCATTAGATGGGGAGGAGGGCGAGGCCATCACCCTGACAGCAGGAGAAACGGCACTTATTCCGGCTGCTGTGCGCGATATTCGCCTAACGCCCAACAACGCTTGCACCTTGTTAGAGACTTACATCGTCTGATTTATAACGACATAGTCGCTCACCGACGTTAAACAGGAGGACATATTTAAATAAGCATTAGCTATTATTTCGCGTTCAAGAAAAAGCCTGAGAAACTAATTTTTGAATTGGGAAAAGCGTTCATTTTATGCTTGAGTAATAACTTAATATCGCATAACACATAGTGCATGTGTGAAGCTTTCTATGCGATATTAAGGGTTTCTTCTCAGGCTTCCTAGAACGCGAATAGAGAGTTTCACACTTTTTATTATATTCCTAACCGATTGATAGTTATGCGCAACAAAAAACTATTAATCGTATGGAAAATCTAATTGAAGAATCCCTTTTGAATAAGGGATGCATTGTGAGCAACGGAATCTTTTCGAATGGATTTAAAGTTTATTCATTTGCCCCAAAATCATTATCAGCGGAGGAAGTTTACCAGTTATTGCTATTGGGCGATTACTCTTTTGTCCCAAATCTTCACGAAACAATTAATATGCAAGACTTTAGCACTAAATTGGCCCAGTTTGCGAATATCCTATTGATATGTAAAAACCAACAATGTATTGGAGCTAATTTTTATTATAAGAATATGCCGAATAAATATTTATATGTTACTCTTCTATTTGTCTTATCCGATTTTCAACATCGTGGATGTGGTCATCTTTTAATGGCTACACTACAGATGGTTAATCATACTGACATATTCGAAAAAATAGATTTAGAAGTTAGAAAAGATAATATTCGGGCAATCAATTTTTACTTTAGAGAAAAGTTTGTAATAAAAGAGGATAGACCTAATAAATATTTGATGTCTCAGATGTTGAAATAAGCAAATGAAAGATTGCTTGTCACTTCTCCTTGATTTTCCGTGTTTTTAGTATGTGATTAATATGTGATTAGTATGTGATTAGTATGTTATTAGTATGTGATTGAGCAATTATGCAGTATAGATTGTTCTGATATGTCTTATGCTGTTTTGAGTTAGATAGGGTAGTAATATGTATCAAAAATGCAATATGTATTAAAAAAAGTACATAAAAGTTTGCATATATCAAAAAAATGTTGTACCTTTGCACCGTCAAACAGAAAAAAACGACATGAAATATAGTGAATTATTGAAAATTCTTACTCCTCTTGGGTGGCAGATAAAGAGGCATGGCGCTAATCATGATATTTATTACAATCCCAGAATTCCCGGCAGACAAATTCCTATACCGAGACACCAATCAGAAGAGGTAAAACCTAAAACACTGCAATCAATTCTGAAGGCATCAGGGATAAAATAACTACTATAAACTTTTAGGCGAAAACATTGAAGAAATATGAAAACAACAGTTTTAATTGAATTAGGAAAAGACGGCTCTTTTGGACTTCATACGCCCGATTTGGAAAATATAATTATTGGTAATGGTGCTACTTTGGTAGAAGCAAAAGCGGATTTTGACTCCTGTTTAAACGATATGAAAGCAAGTTATATTGAGGATGGTGAGCAACTTCCTGAAGAACTGAAGAACCTTGAATTTGAATACAAATACGACACGGCTTCTGCTTTGGAGGAGTTCTCCTTCATCAATTTGGCTGCTTTTTCCAAAATAGTCGGCATTAATGATACACTGATGAGACGTTATAAGAAAGGCGAATATATCTCCCGTGCACAAGCACAACGTATTCAAGATGGTATCAATCAATTGGGACGCAAGATGGCTGCCTTTACAATGGTGTAAACGTATGTTGATTGGCACCCAACAAACTAAAAAAAAGTCCGCGTTTGGCGGACTTTTTTCATGATGTCGGAAAGACAGGATTCGAACCTGCGACCACCTGGTCCCAAACCAGGCATTCTACCGGGCTGAACTACTTTCCGTCATTTGCGACTGCAAAGGTACTGCTTTTTTTGGAAATAAGCAAATTTTTCGACCAAAAAATACAAAAATTATATCCGTATTCCCAAACCGGCATCTATAAATTCGGCCTTCATAATATGCAACTTAAGCCCTAACTGAACATATAAATGTTTGGTACAAAGGTATTTAAGTTGTAGCTTTTGATAAAACCAACCATCTTGATACGTGCTTGCCTTCATCGGGTCGTATTTATAGAAGATTCCCCGGTCAAGTCCTTTTTCGGCCTCTTTGTACGGCTCCAAGTTCTTCACGGGGTCATACAGATAAATACCTAAGTGATAGCCAAATGTCAGGTTACCCAACACCATTTCGGGCTGCAAACTGATACCTACCCGAAAACAATTGCTGACCTTGCTCTCTGCCAGATACGTCTTGCCAAAATAGGTAATCGGGGCAGTCGTATTCGGGGTTGCCAACTTGTCACACACACTCCGGTATGCCCCGTCATAGAACACATCTACACCGCCTCCCAAGCGGAAAATACTCACCGGCTGCCAGTGGGCTGCTACGGTAAACGACCCTACACCAAACCATTCTCGGTCCCTGTAATACACACTTCTGCAACCACCTGCCAAACCGATTTCCACGTCCCACTTCTTCTTCACGCCCTCGTACAACTCGTGTGGCACAATCGTCATCGGTTCCACGTAATAGTGCCCTCCGGGATTGGTCTCGGGGGAATATACCAGTCCCATTTCTCCGTTGAACATATTGTAGCCGGCATTGGGGGTCATCACGCTACCGTTGCTCACGTGCTGCCACGCTGCCGATACGGCAAATGACCAACCTTTCTTAATCGGCACATCAACATACACACCGGCGGTAATCCACGCATTGGCAATGCTGCCTATCGACACATTGGCAATCTGTTGCCCGTTTTTGGTGTAGGCATTCCATCTGTATTCATCGGGCACCGTGTTGGCGTACGTCTTTGTCACAAAGGCCACTCCCAGTCCGGGACGTAACCCAAATTCGAAGTGAGGTTTCCTTACCAACGGCACGTTTACGTATGCGTGGGGTGCAATCACTTGTCCTAAATATTGTTGTTGTCCAAGGTCCAGCACCGTCAGCGCCACACCCACCGAAGTGTTATTCCAGCGGCGCAGACCCAAGTTGCGGTCCATTGGCATAAACTCCACGGCAAACGTACCACCCACTACCACGGGGCGGTCCATCGTCAGCCCCTTTACTTGGGAAGTACCGATTATCTTGTCGTCCCTGTTCAGCCAACCTGCCGTACCTGTCAGCCGATAACGCAAATGAACGTCTTTGCGTGGCGGAATACGTGGAGACGGCTCTTTCTGCACCGCCTGCGCACTTCCAGCAAAACAGCCGATTAGGAGTATAAAAAACAATGTTCGTCGCATATCGAGTACAAAGATACGCTTTTATTTGCATTTATGCAAATTAAATTTGGAAATTTCAAAAAAAAAGTGTATCTTTGCAGCCAAAATTAAAATGGATAAGTATGTTTGATAATCTCAGTGAACGATTAGAACGCAGTTTTAAAATCCTCAAAGGTGAGGGACGTATTACCGAAATCAATATCGCCGAAACGGTCAAAGATATCCGCAAAGCCCTGTTGGAAGCGGATGTCAACTACAAGACCGCCAAGCAGTTTACCGACCAAGTCAAGGAAAAAGCCCTCGGTCAGAGTGTCATGACGGCTGTCCGCCCGGGGCAGTTGATGGTCAAGATTACGCACGACGAGTTGGCTGCCTTGATGGGTGGTGAGAGTGTGGATTTGAATCTCAAAGGCAATCCGGCGGTTATCCTGATGGCCGGTTTGCAGGGTTCCGGTAAGACCACTCACGCTGCCAAGTTGGCAAATCTGCTCATACAGAAGCGTGGCAAGAAAGTGATGTTGGCTGCCTGTGATGTCTATCGTCCGGCTGCTATTGAGCAGTTGCGCGTGTTGGGCGAGCAGGTGGGCGCGAAAGTATATACGGAGGAGACAGAACCCAATCCGGTGGAGAAGGCCAAGAAAGCCGTTCGCGAGGCACGCACTTATGGTTATGATGTGCTCATCGTCGATACCGCCGGTCGTTTGGCAGTAGATGAGCAGATGATGCAGGAGATAGCAGCCATCAAGCAAGCCATTGAGCCCTCCGAGACGCTGTTCGTCGTAGATGCCATGACGGGTCAAGATGCCGTCAATACAGCCAAAGAGTTCAACGACCGTCTGAACTTTGACGGTGTTATCCTTACCAAATTGGACGGTGATACCCGCGGTGGTGCTGCCCTGTCTATTCGCAGCGTTGTGGATAAGCCCATCAAGTTTATCGGTACGGGTGAGAAGATGGAGGCACTGGACGTCTTCCATCCGTCGCGTATGGCCGACCGTATCCTCGGTATGGGTGATGTGGTGAGTTTGGTAGAGCGTGCGCAAGAGCAGTACGATGAGCAGGAAGCACGCCGTATCAGCAAGAAAATTGCCCACAACCAATTTGACTTCAATGACTTTATCAGTCAGTTGCAGCAACTCAAGAAAATGGGCTCTATGAAAGACCTCATGGGCATGATTCCGGGCATGGACAAAGCGCTCAAGAACGTGGAAGTGAGCGACGATGCCTTCAAACCCATCGAAGCCATTATTGGCAGTATGACTCCCTACGAGCGTGCCAATCCGGGCTGTCTCAACGGCTCGCGCAAGGACCGTATCGCCCGTGGTTCCGGCACTTCCATCGTCGAACTCAATCGTTTCCTCAAGCAGTTTGAGCAAACCAGCAAGATGATGCGCAAAGTGCAGCAGATGAAACGCAGATAGGAGGGGAGTTTAGAGTTTAAAGTTTAGAGTTTAGAGTAGGTTGTGGATATGAAAAAGGCAGCTATCATATTGTTTCTCGTGGCAGTTCTCTCCTTTCTATTGGGCTTTATGCGTGTGGAGGTTAGTGAGGGTGAGGAAGAAATCACACGTGAGGAGATGGTGCCTTTTCAGTCCTGCTTTGAGCAGTGTGCTCCCGAGGTGGGGTGGGATTGGCCACTATTGGCTTCGGTGGCTTACCACGAGAGCCGTTTTCACGCTAAGGCACATTCTCAATCCGGCGCATGTGGGGTGATGCAACTCATGCCCAAGACGGCTCGCCGATTCGGACTGAACGACTCTACCATTTGGGTGCCGGAGGACAATATACGTGCCGGAGTCAAATATATTCAGTTCTTGCAGGGCAAATGGGCGTTTATTCATAATCAGGACGAGCAAACCAAATTCGTGTTAGCGTCGTACAATGTAGGGCCCGGATTCATTTTTGCGGCACGCAAACTGGCCAAGGCAGATGGTGCAAATCCTTATGTTTGGTCGCAAGTGGAACCGTACGTGTCCTCATCATACCCGCGACGATACGTGAAGCAAGTATTAAAGACAGCAAATAAATACAGAAATGACTATACTGAATGGGAAACAAATAGCCGCTGAGATACGTTCCGAACTCAAAGCGCAGATAGCCACCTTGCTCAACCAAGGCAAACGTGCGCCCAAGTTGGGCATCGTCATTGTGGGGCATAACCCTGCATCGGAAACGTATGTGGCAAACAAAATAAAGGCGTGTGCCGAGGTGGGCATTGAAGCCGTCAAGATAGCGTACGAAGATACTATTTCCGAGCAGGAACTGTTGGCTGAGGTGCATAAACTGAATAGCGATACTTCAATGGACGGATTTATTGTCCAACTGCCTTTGCCCAAGCATATTGACGAGCAAACCATCACGTCTGCCATTGATTACCAAAAAGATGTTGATGGTCTTACGCCCGAGAACGTAGGCCGTGCTGCCAAGGGGTTGCCTTGCATCGTCTCTGCCACTCCGCGTGGCATACGTGAACTGCTCAGTCGTTATGATATCACTACCGATGGCAAGCACATCGTTGTCATTGGGCGCAGCAACATAGTGGGCAAACCGATGGCAACCCTCCTGATGCAGAAGCATGAACGTGGTAACGCTACCGTAACACTCTGTCATAGTCATACGGCGCACCTGAAACAGATATGCCTTTCGGCAGACATTATCATTGTGGCAGTCGGTCACCCTGGACTGCTCACGGCGGATATGGTTAGTGAGGGTGCTACCATCATAGATGTGGGTATCACCCGTGTGGAAGATCCATCTACAGAACGTGGTTACCGCCTTGCCGGCGACGTGGACTATGAGCAGGTAGCACCCAAATGTGCGTATATCACACCTGTTCCGGGTGGTGTAGGTCCTATGACCATCGTCAGTTTACTCCAAAACACCCTTCAGGCCTATTCTCTAAACTCTACCCTCTAAACTCTCAACTCTCAATTCTCAATTTACTAAATGGATATACTGGATAAAATAGAAGGACTGGAGGCCAAGTTTCATGAGGTATCGCTCATGATTACCGACCCTGCCGTCATTGCCGACCAAGCGCGCTATGTGCGCCTTAATCGCGATTATAAGGACTTGGAACGTGTACTCGTTTCTGCCAATAAATACAAAAGAGCCGTCAAAAGTTTAGAGGACGCCAAGGACCTCTTTTTCAATGAGTCCGACCCTGAACTTAAGGAGATGGCACGTATGGAGATAGACGAACTCGAACCGCAAATACCTGCGTTGGAGGAGGAAGTTAAGCTTATGCTTTTGCCCCGTGATCCGGAAGATGGAAAGAACGTGGTTATGGAAATTCGTGGCGGTACGGGCGGTGACGAGGCAGCCCTCTTTGCTGGTGACCTGTTCCGTATGTACACCAAATACTTTGAACTCAAGGGCTTTAAATACACCGTGTCCTCTTTCTCGGAGGGTGCTGTGGGTGGTTACAAGGAAATCATCTTCAATGTGACGGGCGAAAATGTCTATGGCACGCTCAAATATGAGAGTGGGGTACATCGTGTTCAGCGTGTCCCTGCTACGGAGACACAAGGACGTTTGCACACCTCTGCTGCCACGGTGGCTGTGTTGCCTGAGGCAGAGGAGTTTGAGGTTAGCATAAACGAGGGCGAAATCAAGTGGGACTATTTCCGTAGTGGCGGTGCCGGCGGACAGAACGTGAACAAAGTTTCGTCCGGCGTGCGTTTGCGCTATAATTGGAAAAATCCCAACACCGGTGAGGTGCAGGAAATACTGATTGAATGTACCGAAACGCGCGACCAGCCCAAGAACAAAGAGCGTGCCCTCTCGCGCTTGCGTACGATGATTTATGACAAGGAGCACCAAAAATATATCGACGACATCGCTGCACGCCGGAAAACGATGGTATCAACAGGTGACCGTAGTGCCAAGATTCGCACCTATAACTATCCGCAGGGGCGTATCACCGACCACCGAATTGGTTTTACCGTTTATAACCTTGCTGCTTTTATGGACGGTGATATACAGGGCGTGATAGATGCCTTGACCGTGGCCGAAAATGCAGAACGAATGAAAGAAAGCGAACTATAATATGTACCTCTTCTATACCCCCGATATTGCTACTAATCATTGCCTCAGTGAGGAGGAAAGTGGTCATTGTGTGCGCGTGCTGCGTTACACCAAGGGTGACGAGATCTTGCTTACCGACGGACAAGGTTCTACTTACACGGCGCGTATCACCAATCCGCACCCCAAGCATTGTGAGTTTGAGATTATCTCGCAGGAGAAACAGGCCAAAGGGCATGATTTCTATTTGCACATTGCCATCGCCCCCACCAAGAACGTGGAGCGTTTGGAGTGGATGGTGGAGAAATGTACCGAAATAGGTGTGGACGAAATAACGCCTCTGTTATGCCGCTTTTCAGAGCGCAAGCAGTTGCGTACCGACCGTTTGCAGAAAATCGTTCTCTCGGCAGCGAAGCAGAGTTTAACGCCCTACCTGCCCAAGCTGAATGAACTGACACCTTTTGACGTGTTCATTCAAAACGCCAAGGAGCAGGACAAGTTTATCGCCCATTGCTACAAGGAGGACAAAAAAGTCTTGAAGGACGAGATACGGAAAGGCAGAGACGTGTTGGTGCTGATTGGTCCGGAGGGGGACTTCTCCGAACAGGAGATACAGGATGCCCTGCAACGGGGATTTGTTCCCGTCAGTTTGGGCAACAGCCGCCTGCGCACGGAAACGGCAGGTGTTGTGGCTTGCCATACGGCTATATTGATGAATGAATGATGGATTGGATTAACATAGACCAAACGTGGCTGGTTGCTATCAATAACTGGCACGCCCCTTGGGCAGACACGCTGATGTGGATTATTTCCGGCAAACTGACGTGGTTACCGTTGTATGCCTTGTTGGTGGGCTTGCTCTTTTGGCGTTTTGGTTGGAAACGGGCACTTGTTATGCTGGCGGCATTTGGCGTGGCAGTAGGACTGAGTGACTATATATCATCGGGCATTATTAAACCCTTGGTCTGCCGTTTACGTCCCACACATGAGCCCTGTTTGGACGGACTGTTGCATATCGTGAATAACTATCGCGGAGGGCAATACGGTTTCGTAAGCAGTCACGCTGCCAACACGATGTCTTGTGCTTTGCTCTTCTCGTTGATTTGGAAAAATTGGAAAGCCACCCTTCCGCTAATGCTGTGGGTGGCTATGAATTGTTATAGTCGAATGTACTTGGGTGTGCATTACCCGGGAGATATCATTGGTGGTCTGTTGGTAGGAAGTTGTTTGGCTGGGGTGGTGTACCTGATTTGGACTTGTGTGGAGAAACATTGTGCATGGTGCCAAACGGGTGCTGCTGGCGACGGGGCTCAGGATTGACTTGGTGACTCATAAAGCACTTGTATTGTTCAGGTGTCAACAGGGCTTTCAATTTAGCGTCCATGTCCAGCATACGTTGCATAATCTCCTGCCGTGTATTGCTGACCTGTCGCTGTCGGGCAAACTGCAAATGCATAGCATATAGTTGCTGCCGTTGCACACTGTCTGTGATAGACAACTCACGACATAAACGCTCTGTACGCGTACGTGCCTCTTCCTCGGGCAAACGCTGGGGACGGCTCTGAGCATAAAGGGTCAAAACACTACCCAACACAACAAGAAAACTAACTAATCGTTTCATAATATAACTATTTGCTTTAGTAGTACAAAAATTATGCCATTGCGCGCCGAAACATTCATAGCTCATCGCCTTTATTTTGCTCACCAAGGTGAGAAGAGGGCATCGCGTCCTGCTGTCAAGGTCGCTTTGGCAGGTATTATCATAGGCGTAGTGGTTATGTTGCTCACGTTGTGCGTTGTGGTTGGCTTTAAGCGTACTGTGGCGGAACAAATTGCCGGTTTTGGCTCACATATTCAGGTTACGAACTTTGAAAACAACAACACTTACGAACTTTCGCCCATCACGGTTACGGATTCGCTTTTGGACACGTTGCGGTCCTTGCCTTATATACGTTCTGCCCACACGTTCTTGACCAAACCCGGTGTACTCAAGACCACCGATGCCGTGCGTGGGGTAGTGCTCAAAGGCACCTCTTATTACGACTACTTTGATGCGCACTTGTCTGCAGGACGTTTGCCACAGTCCCCACAGCAGGTATTGCTGTCGCGTTCCCTGTCTCAACTGATGCGTTTGGACGTGGATAGCAGTTTTTATTGCTATTTTGTGGGGGATAATCTTCGCGTACGCAAGCTTACCGTATCCGGTATTTATTCCACCGGATTGGCGGAATTTGATAACTTGTTTATCATCACACCCGAGGCAACCCTCCGCCAACTGAATCAGTGGCCCGATTCGTCCGCGTCAGGCATTGAACTGATGGTTGATAATCTCACTCATCTGGACGAGGCAGCCGATGCCGTTTATTTTGCTACGGTCAACCGCCTACAGGACAATGGCGAAGTGCTTTATACACAGACCATTGAACAACTTAATCCGCAGATTTTCTCGTGGTTGGATCTATTGGATATGAATGTGGTCGTCATTCTTATTCTTATGCTGTGTGTGGCGGGCTTTAATATCATTTCCGGTTTGATAATCTTGATTTTGGATAGTATTCGCTTAATAGGTGTTCTAAAGGCGTTGGGTGCCGATAACCGCTTTGTGCGCCGTATCTTTATTACCCAGTCTATCTTGCTCGTAGGACGAGGTATGCTGTGGGGCAATGCCATTGGTTTGGCATTGGCTGCATTGCAGTATTTCACGCATATCTTGCCTTTAGACGCTGCCACTTATTACGTCAGTTATGTGCCGATTGCCTTCCCGTGGGGGGGCTTGGTGGCTCTGAACATTGGTACGATAATTATTTCTTTACTTATACTTTTGGCTCCGTCGGCGATTGTGACGCGCATTTCGCCGGCACGAGTAATGCACTTTGATTGATTATGGAATTTACAACTAAAGTAGCCGTTGCCAATAATCCGTGGCAACTACAAGTCGAGGACAAATACCTGCTGTTGGGGTCTTGCTTTTCTTCCAACATAGCCAAAAAGATGGAGGAGTACTATTTCCGTGTTACGTCCAATCCGACCGGTACACTCTATAATCCTATTTCTATTGCTCACCACATGTTTGGTAGCGACGTAGAGGAGGCAGATGTGATTATTATCACCTTTGGTACATCGTGGGTATATGAGTTAGACGGTAAGGTGGTGGACAACTGCCAAAAGCGTCCTGCTAACATCTTTACCCGCCGTCGCTTGACGGTAGATGAGATTGTTAACGTATGGCGTCCTATTTTGGAGAAGAACAAGAACAAACGCTTTATCTTCACCGTTTCGCCTATTCGGCACATCAAGGACGGTTTTCATGCCAACCAAATCAGCAAGGCCATCTTGCTGCAAGCCATTGACGAACTCAAGGAGGGAATGGTTACACGGGTCAGTTACTTCCCTGCCTATGAGATTATGTTGGACGAATTGCGTGATTACCGTTTCTATGCCGAGGATATGTTACACCCCAACGCTACTGCCATTGAATACCTATGGGAGCGATTCCGTATCAAGTATATGTATGCGCAATCCACAGCGGACAAGATGCATAAATTACACCAACTGTGGTTGGACAAGAGCCACAAGATTATGCACCCCGAGAGCCAAGAGGCAAAGGAGTTTAATAGTCATATCGAATACGAATATATCCAACTTAAAAAGCAGTTCCACTGGATTTAACAATGCAAGTTCTTTACGAAGATAATCACATCATAGCCGTTTCCAAAACGTGCAATGAAATAGTGCAGGGTGATAAGACGGGCGATACACCCCTGTCCGAATTAGTCAAGGCATATATCAAGCAGCAGTACAACAAGCCCGGCGAGGTCTTTTTGGGTGTCACCCATCGCCTTGACCGTCCTACTAGTGGAGTGGTGCTTTTTGCCCGCACATCTAAGGCCCTTGCACGGCTGAACGATATGTTCAAGTCGCATGAGCAAATCCGCAAAACATATTGGGCAATTGTCGAGCGCGCACCGCGCGAAGCAGAAGGACGGCTGGAAAATATGCTTGTTCGTAACGAAAAACTCAACAAGTCGTTTGTCGCTAAACCCGGCGCAAAGGATGCTAAACAGGCGATATTGACTTACAAAACGTTGGCACGGGGCGACCATTATACTTTGCTGGAAATCAACCTTCAAACAGGGCGTCACCACCAAATCCGTTGCCAACTTGCGGCCATTGGGTGCCCCATCAAGGGCGACCTCAAATACGGTGCCAAGCGTAGCAATCCCGATGGGGGTATTTGTTTGCACGCGCGTCAAATAGCGTTCGTGCACCCTGTCTCGCACGAGGATATCTGTATTACTGCTCCTGTGCCCGAAGACAATCTGTGGAATGCCTTAACCTCAAATATCTCATAGTATGAAGAAGTGTGTTGGTTTAGTTGTTATGTTGCTCTTTGCTTGCTGTTGCTGGGCAGAGCAAGTCATTGCTTTTCCTGATGCCGAAGGTTTTGGCAAGTACGCCACCGGTGGACGGGGTGGCAAGGTCTATTATGTCACTTCTTTGGCAGATTGTACCGATGCCGATTTAGTGCCGGGTACGCTGCGTTGGGCTTTACGTGACGGCGATGACACGCCACGTACTATCTTATTTAAGGTCTGTGGCACCATCTACCTCACGTCTAAACTCAAGTTCGCGCACCCCAACGTCACTATTGCAGGGCAAACAGCCCCCGGGGGAGGTATATGTATCACCGGAGCCAATATATATGTGTGCAAACCTAACGTCATTATTCGGCATATTCGGTTCCGTGCAGGCGATATTCCTACAAGCAGTTATCCTGCTTTGGATATAGAGAACACCCAACGGGTGATTATTGACCATTGCTCGCTTACGTGGTCAATGGAGGAGTGCCTGACTATGTACGACACCGATTCCACTACGGTACAGTATTGCATCATTGGCGAGGGATTGTATAACAGTAAAAATAATAAAGGTGCGCGTGCTTATGCTACTCAGTGGGGTGGAGAACACTCCACCATGCACCACTGCCTCATCACCAATTGCCTCAATCGCTGTCCGCGTTTCAATGGTGTGCGTGACGAAGCCGACCTCAAGAACGGCAAGCATAACCACGACGCACAGGTTGTGAGCGAGTTCGCCAATAATGTCGTCTTCAACTGGGGCAAGCAAAATGCGCTCTATGGTGGTGAATGCGATACCACTAAGAATCGTGACGCTTCAGGCACCAAGTGTTTGGGCTACAACGAGGTATATATGCTCAATAACTGGTTCCAAGTCGGTCCTGCCACACAGGCGTATATGTCCTCCACGACCAAGTATCGCTTTGTTGTGCCCAATACGTCTAAAGGTTATGGCTCGTGGCTATTACGGGGCAATCGTTTTTCGGTTGATTTGCCGTTGAATGATAATAATATTCCCTCTGATTGGCCGGCAGGTGCGCCCGTACTCACGCTTATGCGTGACTCGTCTCAACTCAACTTGCAGTCGGCTGCTGACGCTTATACGACGGTTTGTGCTTCTGCCGGTGCATGGTTGCCTCGTTTGGACGAAGAGGATAATCGTCTTCTACAGGAGGCAGCAGGACTGATTAAACCCCAATTTACAGGACCTACTGCACCGAGTTATATCGGTATCATTGACTCGCAAAACGACATCACTTTTGCCCGTCAGGATTACTTCTTGGCAGATGGTGCAGTCATGGGCGGTTATCCTTTCTTGGACGCGGTAGAAGGCGACCAATTGGTGTTGGATACCGATGGCGATGGTTTGCCCGATGCTTATGAGATCAAGCAGGGGTTAAATCCAAACGATAACACCGATGCTGCACAACTCACGTCAGGCGGTTACTCCTATTTGGAAGTCTATCTCAATGGTGTTGCCGATGGCACGATTGACAAAACGCAGTACGAAACAGAAACGTATGTCTCACAAGAGCCCACTCCCAGTGGTATAAGGATAGTACTCAACACGCCTTCTATTGCTACCAAGCATCTGCGCAATGGTCAACTTTGGCTCATGCGTGGCGGTAAACGCTATTCGGTATTGGGGCAACAACGATAATCTGTCTCAATGAATAAATGGTTGCAACATAATCCGTTTGCGCTCTTGCTTGTGGTGTGGCTGGCAGTCATTGCCGTGTGTCATGTTCGGCAGATTCCGATGCGGTCGGTTTCGTTGCAACACACATCTTTGGTGGCATCGTCGCAACGCTTACAGCAGCGGTTGGTCAGCCGGTATGCCGAGTTGGGAATTAAAGGTGCCGAATTAGGCACGCTCAGTGCTTTGACCTTGGGTTATCGTGTGCATTTAGATAAGCAGGTCAAGCACGCTTTTATGGCTGCAGGAGCTATGCACGTGTTGGCAGTAAGTGGCTTACATACAGGCATTTTGCTTTCGGTACTTTTATCTCTCTTAACGCTTTTTGGTCGCTATCGTCCTTTGTATGAAGAGCGTGGCAAACAAGTGGCTTTAACTCTTGTACTCATTTTGCTCTTAGTCGGCTATGCTTTCCTAACGGGCTGTTCACCCTCTGTGGTGCGCAGTGTTTGGATGGCATCGTTGGGTTTGGTGGCGGTGGCTCTTCGTCGGCGTACTGCCATCTTTAATATCATCTTTGCCTCGGCGTTCTTTATTCTCCTGGTGCATCCTAATGACCTCTTTTCTATCTCCTTTCAATTGAGTTACGCAGCCGTGTTGGCGATTGTGCTGTTTATGGAGGGGTGGGAACGTCTTGCCCCGCATACGGGTTTGATTGGGGTTTCGATTGCTGCTCAAGTGGGCACGTTGCCTATTGCGCTGCACTATTTCGGACAAATGAGTAACTACTTCTTACTGACCAACTTACTCGTTATTCCTTTGGCATGGTTAATGATGGTAGGTGGCGTGGCTTTGTTCACGGTTGGTTGGTGGCAACCGCTTGGCGTACTGATTGCCAAGGGACTGAATGGCCTCACGTATGCCCTTAATCACTCGGTTGCGTGGATAGAGACTCTGCGTGGGGCATGTACGCATATTCAACTGCCACCCTACGGTACGTGGGTTACGCTTGCTGTCGCGTGGGGGATTCTGATAGCGTGGTACCTGACGACTAAACAACGTTTGGTTTGGAAATAATTATATTCATTATGGGAATACTGATTTATACATCATTTATTGTCTATCTGCTGATTATCAATACCGTAGCATACGCTTGTTTCGTTAAGGACAAGCATCACGCCAAGGCGGGTAAGAGGCGTATTTCGGAGCATCACCTGATGCTGTTGGCATGGTTGGGCGGTGGAGTAGGGGCGCGTATGGCAATGCGTCGCCACCACCATAAAACGCACCACTGGCGATTTCGCTTGGGCGTACCTGTGACTATTATTGTGTGGCTGTTGCCGTTTATCAGTGTCACGTCGGTCTTTGTTATGCAACGGGGCGAAGTGCTAACCACGGTCTTTATGATGCATCGTGCGCTGGAGGCCGAGCGGGAAAACAAACCCTACGCCAAGGATTATCGTTGGGTGGATTATGACGAGATACAACCTTCTCTCACTCGTGCCGTCATTGCCTCTGAGGACAACCTTTTTGCGCAACACAACGGCTTTTCAGAGCGTGGCCTTCGACAAGCGTGGAAAGAACTGACAGAGAAAGGCAAGGTGCGTCACGGGGGCAGCACCATCTCCCAACAGACGGCCAAGAATGTCTTTACCACCGGTAATCGCACGTGGTACCGCAAGATACGTGAGACGTGGTACACGGTGCTGATTGAGACCTTTTGGAGCAAACGGCGCATTATGGAGGTGTACCTCAATGTGATAGAAATGGGGAATGGTATTTATGGTGCAGAGGCAGCGTCGCAACGCTATTTCCACCACTCGGCAGAACGGTTGAATAATGCTCAATCGGCGCTCATTGCTGCTTCCTTGCCCAATCCGCGTAAATACAGTGTAACGTGCCCCGGACCCTATATGCAGCTCCGGCAGGGACAGATACTCAACTTAATGCCCAAGATGGGAAAAATCGAATTGTAGTGATATTATGATAAGTAAAGCCCAAATCAAACTCGTCCGCAGTTTGCAGCAAAAGAAATTCCGTGACGCCTATGGCTACTTTGTGGCAGAGGGGGACAAGTGTATTGACGAACTCAAGAAGCACTTTGAATTGGTGCTCTTGGTGAATAGTGATAACGCCACTCCTGTCGAGATAGCGCAGATGTCCTCTATGCGTACGCCACAGGGCAGTATCGCTGTCTTCAAACAGATCCATACTTCATACTCCATCAGTGAGCGCAGCGAACAATCCATACTCCTATGCCTCGACGGCATTCAGGACCCGGGCAATTTGGGCACGATTATTCGTACTGCCGACTGGTTTGGTGTGCATGATATTGTGTGTTCGCCTGAAACGGCTGACTGCTATAACCCCAAGGTGGTGCAAGCCACCATGGGGGCGCTCGCTCGGGTACGGGTACATTATACGGACCTCCCTCAATGGCTCTCTTCGCTCCGGCACTCTGATTCCTCAACTCCCCCAATCCCTATCTTCGGCACTCTGCTGGAAGGCAAAGACATCTACGAAGTTCTTTCCGGCTTCCAACCGTGCATTGTGCATTGTCAACCGTGCATAGTAGTAATGGGCAACGAGGGCAACGGTATTTCGCAGCCGGTGCGGGAGTATATTACGCACCCTATCCGTATTCCCTCTTATCCCAAAGACGCAGAAACGTCTGAGAGTTTGAATGTGGCCATTGCCACCGCCATCACCCTTGCCGAATTTCGTCGTCCTAAATAAATACTCACCGTGCATTGTCAACTATCAACTGTCAACTATCAACTATCAACTATATGAAACACGCATCTATTTGGACACTCGTTCTTCTTTTGTCCGCTTGTGCCGCTAAAGACATTACCCCTGAAGGAACCAAGTATGGCTTTGTTAGTATCTCTGAAGCCATTCCGGATGTTATTTTGGAGATACGCTATCACTCCACGTATAATTTTGTGGGCGCACGCATAGACGGCTATGATGAACCGATTGCTTTGCTCACCAAACAGGCAGCCGATTCGTTGCGTCTTGTCAGTGACGACCTCAAGCAGCAGGGCTATCTTCTTAAGATTTTTGATGCCTATCGTCCGCAATGTGCCGTGGACCACTTTGTGCGTTGGTCTAAGGACGTGGCAGACACCATTATGAAACCGTATTTCTACCCCGAATTGGCGAAAGACCGGCTTTTCCCTGAGGGCTTTATCTGTGAACGTAGTAGCCACACGCACGGTTCCACGGTGGATTTGACGTTGTTTGATATGAGTACCGAACGTGAAGTGGATATGGGGGGTACGTTTGATTGGTTTGGTATGTCGTCTTATCCTACTTATACGGATTTGACGGAAGAGCAATTAGCTATGCGTCACCTGTTGCGTGATGCTATGCTTCGTCATGGTTTTAAGCCCTTTGATACCGAGTGGTGGCATTTCACACTGCGTGATGAACCGTATCCCGATACTTTTTTCAACTTCCCTCTTCGCCTGAGTGAAGTCCACTAATTGAACCTAAAATAAAAATACCTGAATCTATCCGAATCCAATATATTTTCCCTGTCTGCACCTGTTTGCAACATAACATCAACATAACATAGTCGATGGGTATCAATACCGTTAAGGGACCGATTTGCGTCAGCAGTCGGTTCCTTATTGTCATTTCATTATTCAGCCACAAAGTGGCGGTTAAATACATCATTTTACAAAATGATTTGCATGTTTCAAAAATTTTTTGTATCTTTGTGCGAAATTTTGAAGTCTATTAAATACTACTTATATGAAATTAGAAGAAATAACCGGAAAAATCTATGCAGAAGGTGTAGAAAAGGGTAATCAACAGGCGCAAGCCATTATCGCTAAGGCAGAGGCCGAAGCAAAGACGATTGTGGAAAAAGCAAAAGCCCAAGCAGCCGAGCAGTTGCAAGCAGCCGAGCAGAAAGCCCAAGAAATGGACGCTCACACCCGTTCGGAGTTGAAAATGTTTGCCGAGCAATGCGTAAACGCCTTGAAAACGGAAGTAACGGACCTCGTAAACGGCAAAGTGGTGGAAGACAACATCAAAGCCGCTACCGCTGACCCGAAGTTTATGCAGGGCATTATCACCAAGTTGGCGGAAAGTATGGTCAAGGAAGGTAACGTAACGATTGATGCCAAAGATGCCGAAGCACTGAAGCAATATTTCGCTGCCAATGCCAAGGATTTGCTCAACAAGGGTGTTACCGTCAACGAGGTAAAAGGACTCAAAACCGATTTCCAACTCAAGCCCGAAAACGGTGGCTACAAGATGGCTTTCGGTGAAGCGGAGTTCGTGGCATACTTCAAGGAGTTCCTAAGACCGCAGTTGGTAGAACTGCTGTTCTAAGCTATACAACTATGGGATACGAATACTTGATAGCAAGTCTGCCGGAGATAAAAGCCGGAGATAAAGCGCCTATGACAATGGACGCTTTGGACGTGCTGTTGGACGAAACGCTGAAGGATAGCGACAAGGAGCAGTTGCGCCTGATGAAACTGCGCGCCTCGTACGGAGTGTGCGAGTTCATCAAGGACTGGCAACTATTCAACCGCGACTTGAATAACGTACTCACGGCAGAGATTTGCCGTAAGCATGGTTTCGACCTCAAGAAGAACATCTTGGGCGAAATGCCCACCGACATCGATTCTGAGGTAAAAGCCCTGAGCCAGATAGCCAACTTGTATGAACGGGAACGGCAGATAGATGCCATCCGTTTTAAGTGGCTGGAGGAGCGTACCCAAATGATAATCTTCTCTTTGGAGAACGTGTTGGCGTATTATTTGGAGATGCAGATGCTCTGCCGCTGGGACGTGCTGACCAAGGAAGTCGGGGAAAAGGTGTTCCGCGAAATAGTTGCGGACATGAAACAAGGCATCAATGGTAAATTGTAAATGATAAAATTGTAAATATAATGACAACAGGAAAAGTAAAGGGTATCATCTCCAACCTCGTAACGGTGGTAGTAGATGGTCCTGTATCACAAAACGAAATCGCCTATATATCAGTGGGTGACACCAAACTGATGGCAGAGGTGATTAAGGTAACCGGCGAAAACGTATTCGTTCAGGTCTTTGAGTCAACCCGTGGCCTGAAAGTGGGCAATACGGTAGAGTTCACCGGTCACATGCTTGAGGTTACACTCGGCCCGGGTCTGCTGAGCCGTAACTACGACGGTTTGCAGAACGACCTCGATAAACTGACGGGTGTGTTCCTCAAACGTGGCGAATATAACTTCCCATTGGACAAGGACAAACTTTGGAAGTTTGAACCGATTGCCAAGGTGGGCGACAAGGTAGAAGCCGCTGCATGGCTGGGTGAGGTGGACGAGAACCACCAACCCCACAAAATTATGGTGCCCTTTGTGTTTGAAGGCACTTATACGGTGAAGTCTATCGTGGCTGCCGGTGAGTACAAGATAGAAGACACTATCGCCGTGCTGACCGATTCCGAGGGCAATGACCACATTGTTACCATGGTACAGAAGTGGCCTGTGAAGAAAGCCATTCTCGCCTATAAATCCAAACCGCGGCCATTCAAACTGCTTGAGACCGGCGTGCGCACTATTGATACCGCCAACCCCATTTGCGAGGGTGGTACGGGCTTTATCCCGGGTCCTTTCGGAACGGGTAAGACCGTGCTGCAACACGCTATTTCCAAGCAAGCCGAGGCAGACATCGTGATTATTGCTGCCTGCGGTGAGCGTGCCAACGAGGTGGTGGAGACGTTTACCGAGTTCCCCGAATTGGAAGACCCGCATACAGGACGCAAACTGATGGAGCGTACCATCATTATTGCCAATACGTCCAACATGCCTGTTGCCAGTCGTGAGGCGTCTGTATATACGTCTATGACCATCGCCGAATACTATCGTTCAATGGGACTGCGTGTGTTGCTGATGGCTGACTCTACTTCCCGTTGGGCACAGGCCTTGCGTGAGATGTCCAACCGTATGGAAGAGTTGCCCGGACAAGACGCCTTCCCGATGGACTTGAGTGCTATTATCGGTGCTTTCTACGCCCGCGCAGGTTTCGTATATCTGAACAACGGCAAGACCGGTTCGGTTACCTTCCTCGGTACCGTATCTCCTGCCGGCGGTAACCTGAAAGAGCCCGTTACGGAGGGTACGAAGAAAGTGGCACGTTGCTTCTACGCTTTGGAGCAAGCCCGTGCTGACCACAAGCGTTATCCGGCTGTGAACCCCATCGACTCCTATTCCAAATACATTGAGTACCCTGAGTTCGCTGAGTATATCTCCAACCTGATTGACGACCAATGGATTGGCAAGGTCAACGAGATGAAGACCTATCTGCAGCGCGGTAAGGAGATTCAGGAGCAAATCAACATCTTGGGTGATGACGGTGTGCCTGTTGATTACCACGAGGAGTTCTGGAAGAGCGAGGTTATCGACTTCGTTATCTTGCAGCAGGACGCCTTCGATAAGATAGATGCTGTTTGCCCGTTGGAGCGTCAGCGTTATATGTTGGATTTGGTGATGAATATCTGCCACTCGGACTATGACTTTGATAAGTTCCTCGATGTGATGGATTATTTCAAACGTATTATCAACCTCTGCAAACAGATGAACTACAGTGAGTTCCACAGTGCAGACTTTGAGAACTACCAAAAGAAACTAAATGAACTTCTTGCTGAAAAGCAAATCAAAAAATAACGACTATGGCAAAAGCATTTCAAAAGATTTTTACGCAAATCACCGCTATCACCAAGGCGACTTGTTCCTTGAAGGCGGAAGGAGTAGGTAACGATGAACTCGCTACCGTAAATGGCAAACTCGCCCAAGTCGTTAAGATTATGGGTGATGAAGTAACCCTACAGGTTTTCCAAGGTACGGAAGGTATTCCGACCAATGCCGAAGTTGTTTTCTTGGGCAAAGCCCCGTCGCTGAAAGTGAGTGACCAACTGGCAGGACGTTTCTTAAACGCCTACGGTGACCCTATTGATGGTGGACCTGCCGTCGAGGGTGAAGAGGTTGAGATAGGCGGTCCGTCCGTTAACCCCGTGCGCCGTAAACAGCCGTCCGAGTTAATCGCAACGGGTATTGCCGGTATTGACCTAAATAACACCCTCGTGTCCGGTCAGAAGATTCCTTTCTTTGCTGACCCCGACCAGCCCTACAACCAAGTCATGGCCAATGTGGCCCTCCGTGCGCAGGTAGATAAGATTATCTTGGGCGGTATGGGACTGACCAACGATGACTATCTGTATTTTAAGAATGTCTTTGCGAACGCCGGTGTGCTGGACCGTATCGTGTCCTTCGTGAATACAACCGAGAACCCTGCCGTTGAGCGTTTGCTTATTCCTGATATGGCACTGGCTGCGGCTGAGTACTTTGCTGTGCAGAAGCACCAGAAAGTGTTGGTACTGCTGACCGATATGACGCTTTATGCCGATGCCCTTGCCATCGTGTCCAACCGTATGGACCAAATCCCCAGTAAAGACTCTATGCCCGGTTCGCTCTATTCGGACCTTGCCAAGATATACGAAAAAGCCGTGCAGTTCCCCGAGGAAGCCGGCGGTGGCAGTATAACGATTATTGCCGTGACCACCTTGTCCGGCGGTGATATCACGCACGCTATTCCTGATAACACGGGTTATATCACCGAGGGTCAGTTGTATTTGCGTCGTGACAGCGATATCGGTAAAGTCATCGTTGATCCGTTCCGTTCGCTGTCTCGTTTGAAACAGTTGGTAGCCGGTAAGAAAACACGTGAAGACCACCCGCAAGTGATGAACGCTGCCGTGCGTCTGTATGCCGATGCCGCCAATGCCAAGACCAAGCAGGAGAACGGTTTTGACCTGACTGACTACGATGAGCGCTGCCTCAGGTTCGCCAAGGAGTATTCCAACGATATTTTGGCAATTGATGTGAATATCAATACGACACAGATGTTGGATATCGCTTGGTCGCTCTTTGCCAAGTACTTCAAGCCCGAAGAGGTGAACATCAAGCAAGCCCTTGTGGATAAATACTGGAAATAATGGCTATACAATATCAATTTAATAAAACATCCCTGCAAACGCTGGAAAAGGACCTTAAGATGCGGCAACGCACGCTTCCTACGTTACAGAGCAAAGAGACCGCCCTGCGCCTCGAAGTGAAGCGCGCCAAGGACGAAATCAAGGCGCTGGACGAGGAGGTCAACAGCCGCATTAAGGATTACGACCAGATGATTGCGCTTTGGGGAGAATTTGACACCTCGCTCATTCACGTGGACGATGTGCGTATGTCCGTCAAGAAGATTGCGGGCGTGCGTGTGCCGATGCTGGACGAGGTGGTTTATTTCACCAAGCCATTCAACATCTTCTCCTCCCCCAAGTGGTTTGCAGACGGCTTTGAGCAACTCAAAGCCATTGCCGATGTAGGTATTCGGCAGGAGTTTGTGCGCCGCAAAGTGGATTTGCTCGAGTATGCCCGTAAGAAGACGACGCAGAAAGTCAACCTCTTTGAGAAGGTGCAGATACCCGGCTATCAAGACGCTATCCGTAAAATCAAGCGGTTTATGGAGGACGAGGAAAACCTGAGCAAGTCCAGTCAGAAAATCGTGAAAGGTAAGCGTGAACGTATGGCAGCCGAAGAAGCAAGAAAGGAGGTAATGGCATGATTACCAAAATGAAAAAATACACCTTCTTGGTGATGTCCTCTCGTTATGAGCATTTCCTCGAGCAGTTGCGCGAAGTGGGGGTGGTGCATGTTACCCTCAAGCGTGAAGGCATGGCAGACGATGAGGCCCTGCAAGCCGCTTTTGCGCGCAAGGAAGAGTTGGAGCATATTATTGCGCAGGGTGCCCCTGACCAACTCATCAAGGAGCGTGACCAAGTAATTGCCCAAATAGACGCCATACGTGCCGAAGCCAAAAGGATGGAAGTGTGGGGTGACTTCAAGAAGGAGCAGTTAGATGCGTTGCAGCAAGCCGGCTATACCTTGTATTACTACACGTGTACGAGCGCGAGATGGAACGAAGATTGGGGTATCCGCGTAGCAGATGCCGGTGGTAAGGCATATTTCGTAGCGTTGCAACCCGTTGAGAGTGAAGAGGTAACTCCGGAGAAACTGAACGATAAGTCGTCTGCCGATTTGCTCAAAGATGTTGAGGCGCTGAATGGCCTGCTTACGGCTGCTCAGGCGCGTATCGAGGCATGGCAGGTAGCCAACCTTGCTACTACGCAAGCCGAATTGAATGAGGTAAATCAACAGATTGATTGGCAGCGTGTTACTTTGTCGTCGGATACGATGGCAGAGGGTGCGCTCAAACTCTTGGAGGGCTACTGTCCCGAGGATATGACCGATGCGCTTAATCAGCGCTTGGAGACCTTGGAATGCTACTACGAGCAAGAAACGCCGAGTGCGGAAGATGTGACGCCTATTCAACTCAAAAACGGCTTCTTTGCACGCCTATTTGAACCGATTACACGGCTCTATTCCTTGCCTAACTATACCGAACTGGACCCAACGCCTTTCTTGGCGCCGTTCTTCACTCTGTTCTTCGGTTTATGCTTGGGCGATGGCGGTTATGGCTTACTCGTCTTGGCTGCCGGTATCTTCCTGATTACCAAGAAGCCGTCGATGAAAGAGTGGGGTTGGATGGCTGTCTTTTTGGGTATCTCCACGGCGGTGGTGGGTATCTTGACGGGCATGTTCTTCGGCATTGAATTGGAGAAGGTGGCCTGCTTGGCACCGATTCGCCAATACTTCATTACGCAAACCAATTGTTCGGTACAGTTTGCAGGTGGCAGTTACCACCCATTGATGGCATTTGCAGTGCTGATAGGTATATTCCAAATCCTCTTTGCAATGGGCTTTAAGGTGGTGAAAACCAGCATACAACGCGGTTTCAAGTACGCCGTATATGACTTGGCTTGGTTGGTTGGCTTGGTGGGCTTAATCGTGTGGCTCATTGTGGCTTCCTCGTTGTCACCAATCGGTAATTACCTCTTTTATGCTTTGTTCGGACTATGTGCGTTAGGCATTTTGTTCTATAGTGATCCGGACCGCAAGTTCCTTGTGCTCAACATAGGAGGTGGTCTTTGGGGCACGTACAACATGATTAGCGGACTATTGGGAGACATCTTGAGTTATATCCGTCTGTTTGCCCTTGGCTTGGCAGGTGGTATATTGGGTAATGTCTTCAATTCGTTGGCATTGCAGTTGCAGGCAAGCATGAATCCGTGGATTGGCTGGTTGCCGATGGTACTGATTATGCTGTTTGGTCACTCCCTGAACTTTGGTCTGTGCCTTATCTCGTCTGTCGTTCACCCCATGCGTCTGACGTTTGTCGAGTTCTACAAGAACGCCGGCTTTGAGGGTGGTGGATTGGAGTATCAACCGTTTAAAAAAATAACTAATTAAATATTTATTATTATGACACTTAATTTGATTATTGCCTTTATTGGCATCGCCCTGATGGTAGGTCTGTCGGGCACAGGTAGCGTGTATGGTTTAACGATTTGCGGTAATGCAGCGATTGGTTCCCTGAAAAAGCGTCCGGACGCAATGGGTACCTATATCTTGCTGTCCGCTCTGCCTTCCACGCAAGGTATTTACGGCTTTGTGGGCTTCATTATGGTGGAGAATTATTTAACTCCAGAGATGACTATGTTGCAAGCAGCTGCTATCCTCGGTGGCGGTATCGCCCTCGGTTTGGTAGGTTTGCTGTCTGCTATTCGTCAAGGTCAGGTATGTGCCAATGGTATAGCTGCCACGGGTGCCGGTCATAATGTTACCGGTGGTACCATGATTATGGCTGCTTTCCCTGAGTTCTACGCTATTTTGGCTCTTTTGGTAATTATCCTGATGCGTAGTTTGATGGGTGCGCCTGTCCTGTAACCCCTTATGAAACGACTTTATTGTCTGTGTATAGCGTGCGTGTCGCTGTGTCTGATGGCACAGCGACCGTTGCCGTATTTTACTGTCCCCGAGATGCCGAATGCCCTGCATTATTTGCCGGCACCTCCGCAACGGGGGGATATACGCTTTGCGCATGATTCTGTTATGTATCTGTGGGGCAAGAGTATGCGCAATACGCCTCGTGGTGAAAAGGCACGTTTAGATGCCGAATTTGGTATCAAACGGATGGCGGAGATTTTCTCTCCGATAATGGGGGTAGATATATCTCCTACCAATACGCCCCAACTGTGGAAACTGTTGAGTGAAGCCACTTATACCGCCAGTTTTGGCTGTATCGACGCGAAAAAGGAGTATATGCGTCCACGGCCATATATGGTGTATTATGAGCCCACGCTGGTGCCCGAAGAAGAAGCCGGTTTGCTCAATAACGGCTCCTATCCGTCGGGTCATACTACGTTGGGTTGGACGACTGCGCTCGTTCTGTGTGAAATCAATCCTGCTGCTCAGGATACGATACTCAAGGAGGGCTATGAGTACGGTCAGAGCCGTGTTATTGCCGGTTTCCATTGGCAGAGTGATGTAGATGCTGCTCGTGTAGTGTCCAGTGCCTCTTTTGCGCGTCTGCATACCAGCCCTGCTTATCTTAACCAACTCCAACAGGCGCAGCAGGAGTATAATCGTTTGCGCAGCGCGCACGGGCAGTGTTCGGCAGCGCTGACGTCTTATGCGTACCCGACAGCGGAGTGGGACACGGCACGTGTCATTCTCATGCACACGCCGGGTATTGAACTCTTTGACGGCGTCGTTCACCCTACGGCAGGACTGTTTGAGCACTATTTCGATGTAGATAAGGCAGCGCAGGAACATCGGGGCTATATCCGGCAACTGGAGGCGAACGGCATACAGGTCATTACCCTGCAGCAGGTACTTCAACAGATGCCGTCAGATACCTTGCGCCGGTTGGCGGAGCAGGTACTCGTATATGACACAAAGGGCTTGTCGGCTGCGGACACGGCTACCAACGGAGAGGCGTACCGCCGTCAGACCTTGCAGGAGATGTCTCGTGAGGACTTGATTCGTGTGCTGTTGTTGCAACCTACCGTTCACCTGACGTCGGTGGATAATAACACCGGCATTGAGGCAACCTACGAGCACCAACCGCTGATGAATCTGTATTTCATGCGTGACCAGAGTATTACCACTCCTCGCGGACATGTCATTTGCAATATGAATTCCCTGCAGCGTCGCCGTGAAACGGACCTTTTGCGTGCCGTATATCGTCAGTTAGGCACTCCGGCTGTGTATGAAGTGACGGGTGACGGCCGCCTCGAGGGTGGGGACTATATCCCTGCCGGTACGGTGGCGTTTATCGGTTGCGGTATGCGTACCAACATGGAGGCCATTCAGCAGATGTTGGCAGCAGACGCTTTTGGGCATGATACGGTGGTAGTGGTTCGTGACCATAAGTTTTGGCAGATGCAGATGCACTTGGACACGCATTTCAATATCATCGATTCCGATCTGTGTACGATGGTTGCCTCTCGGTTAAATGCGTTACCGGGTGACTCCAACTATGTCACGGCGGATGTGTATGCGCGTGCGCCCAACAAGAAGCATTATCGCCTAATTGCCAAGAATGTAGGTTTTGCTGATTTGCTGCGCCAACGTGGTTTTACGATTATTCCGATAGAGCAGTCAGATGAAATGCACGATGCCAATAATTTTTTGACGATAGCCCCACGGCATATTATGGCGGTAGCGGGTCAGTCTCAGTCGTTGCAACAGTCGTTTAGGGATAATGGTGTTACGGTCGAGTGGGTACCGTTAGAGTCGCTCATTGACGGCTATGGTGCCGCCCACTGCATGACCCAAGTCCTCCGCCGTTGATTTGCCATTGTGCAAATTTATTTGCATATATCAAAAAAATATTGTACCTTTGCAGCGCAAAGCGCTGTGACGCACAAAATAAGCGATAACAAATATTGAGAAAGTCATAATGGATAAAAAAGAGAATACAAATTTGACTAACATTCAGATAGCAGTTAACACCATCAAAACTGCTATCTTGCAAAGTCAAGCTCGTGCTGTGCAAGCGGTCAATCAGGAGCAGTTGGCGTTATACTTTGGCATAGGTCGCTATGTGTCTGCCAATACACGCAATAAGAATTGGGGTCAAGGTATGCTGGGTCAAATTAGTGAACACTTACGCCAAGAACTTCCGGGACTTAGGGGATTTAGTGAGCGACATCTCAAAAATATGCGTACGTTCTATGAGGCATGGATAGCATTGGAACCTAATTCGGCAATTGCGATTGCCGAATTAGAACAAAAAACGGCAATTACGATTGCCGAATTACACAAAGATGCTGATAATGAACAAAATACAATTCGCCAATTGCAATTGGCGAATTTGCCGGACTTCCCTTTGACAGAGTTCTTGGGATTAAGTTTTACACATCATATTCGCATCCTTGAGAGCACTAAAGACCTTGATGAGCGCCTTTTCTATATCCGTTATTGTTACAATTATAAACCCACTACAGATAATGTCAAGGATTTGATTAAGAAACAAGCGCCCTACCATCATCAAGGAGCTATGCCCAATAATTTTGTTACTGCTATGCCGGACTACAAACAGGCATACCGTGCTATTCAGATGTTTAAAGATGAGTATTTATTGGACTTTATCAACGTGGAAGAATTGGGTATGCGCGATGAAGATGTGGATGAGCGTGTGATTGAGCAGAATATCGTGCATAATGTCAAGAACTTTATTATGACATTTGGAAAGGGGTTCACATTTTGTGGCAATCAGGTACATTACGACAAATTGGGACATGACCATTGGTTGGATTTATTGTTCTACAATCGCGACTTGCAACGTTTGGTGGTGTTTGAACTTAAGAATGGACCATTTAAAGTGGCATATCTTGCTCAACTCAGTGCTTACCTGCGCATCTTAAATGACGATGACAAACGTGATGGTGAGAAAGAACCGGTTGGTATCATTCTCTGCAAGAGCGCAGACAAAGCGTACGTAGAGTATGTGATGCAAGACTTCCGTCAACCGATGGGTGTCGCTACCTATAAGACAGCGGACGAGATTGATGAAGAAGTGCTGCAGGTCTTGCCGTCTAAGGATCAACTGCAAGCCCTTCTTGAACAACAAGGTTAATAAGCGGTGACGAACAACTAAATATAAACATTATGAAAAAACTTATTCTCATTTTGGCTGCCATTGTGGCCTCTAATGTATTTGC
>JAKSNJ010000044.1 GCA_024399965.1 Paludibacteraceae bacterium | reverse complement strand
AAGCCGTGTGAAGGTCTGTTGCTGGATGTTCACGCCCGCTATGCCTATCGTATGAACCAACTCGTGTGGCTTGCCGGTGCACAAGACATGTCGTATTTCTACAGCGACTGGCAGCAGTGGACCGTAGGAGCCGAAGTTACCTACCATTACCGCGATATCATTCATGTGCTGGCATCGGGGCATTATTACAAGTGGATTATGCAGTCTTTGGAATCTCCTTTGGCACGCATGGTGGCAGAGGTGTATGACCGTCCCTCGTGGGATGCGCACCTGCGTATAGATGCCAACATCGACCGCAAGTGGTCCTTGTATTCGGACAATATCTTTGCCGGCAGCCGCATGGCAATGACCGAAAAGGAAGACATCAAATTAAAACCAACGATTGACCTTTCGCTGGGTGTCCGGTATGCAGTCAATCGTTGGCTCACATGTTATCTGCAGGTAAATAATTACCTCAACCGTCATAATGACATCTACTACGGCTACCAAAGCCAAGGTGTCCACGGTTTGTTAGGAGTCAAATACTCCTTCTAATTTGCCGCATGGCATACGGCTACGGATCCTCTCCGTTATCTTACGCGCTCGCAGTAACTGCCGTCGCGGGTATCTACGCGGATGATCTCGCCCTCGTTAATGAACAGAGGTACGCGAATCTCTGCGCCGGTTTCCAACTTGGCAGGTTTGAGGGTGTTGGTAGCCGTATCACCTTTCAGACCGGGCTCGGTGTAGGCGATTGCCAGTTCTACCTTCGTCGGCAGTTCGGCAAACAGAACGGTGTCTGTTGAGGCGTCGCTGACAACGTCGCAAATCATACCTTCTTTCAGGAAGTCAACGCCGGTAATCAGGTCGTGAGCGATAGGAATTTGCTCGTAGGTCTCCTGGTTCATGAAGATATAGTCCTGTCCCTCGGCATAGAGGTACTGATACGGACGGCGTTCTACGCGAACATCCTCCAGTTTCTCACCAATATTGAAACGACGCTCCAACACGCGACCGTCAACCACATCTTTGAACTTCACACGCATGATGGTGTTTCCTTTTCCGGGTTTAACATGCAGGAATTCAATTACGAAATACAAACGGCCATCCATTCGAATGCAAACACCGTTTTTAATGTCTTGTGAGTTAATCATATTGTATAATTTTTAGGTAATTTGTCTAAAATCGTTGCAAAGGTACGATTTTTTTTGCAAACTTGCAAATTTTTTTGTAACTTTGCGCCCGAAAAATGGTAAATTGTCAATCGTCAAATCGTAAATCGTCAATCGTCAAATCGTAAATAACTATGACTATACAAGAATTTTTTGGTACCCTCAATTGGTGGCATGCCATTTCGGCGTTTGTTTTTTTGATAGCCATCATTGACCCCGTCGGGAATATGCCTGTTACCATTAATATGGAGCAGAACGGAACCAAGATTCATCCCTCACGAGTGTGCATTTACTCCGTGATTATTCTGTGTGCCTTCCTGATGTTTGGTGACTTGGTATTGAAACTGTTTGGTATCAAGATTGAATATTTTGCCGTCGCGGGTGGTTTTGTTATTCTGCTGATGGCGATTGAGATGCTATTGGATATTGTGCTGTTCAAAACTTCGGACTTGGGGGGCAATGGCGATTTAGTTCCGTTGGCTTTTCCCATGTATGCCGGACCGGGCGCGTTCACGGCGTTGCTGTCGTTGACAACGGACTATTCGGTGGTCAGTCTGTTGGTAGCGATTAACTTGTGTATGTTGGTGCTTTATTTGGTGCTGAAAGGCACGCACTGGATTACCAAATATATGAAACCCGTATCGTTGTTTATCGTGCGTAAGTTCTTTGGTGTTATTGTGTTGGCTATTTCAGTCCAACTCATTTTCGCCAACCTCGTCAAGGTCTTCCACCCCGGCGAGGAACAGCAGCAACGCACGGCTCCTATGATTAGTCAGGTTTCCCCACAAACGAATAGCCTATCACTTACCAAGACCTACATACTGCCGCTTTAGCCCTTGGTTTTGATGCGATAGGGGTTGCTCCGGCACGACGCTTGGACGAAGATGCCGCTTTTATGGAGCAATGGATTGCTGAGGGTAAACATGGTAACATGACTTATTTGGAGCGCAATCGTGATTTGCGTTATGACATACGCCTCTTGGTCCCGGGGGCACAGACGGTTATTGTGGGACTGTTGACCTTTGAACATTGCGGGCACGATTACCACCGTGCCGTGAAGAGTAAACTGTACGAATTGGAAGCCGCGTTGCATCCGCAGGTGGCAGAGACGCAGCATATTTTCTGCGACTCGGCACCGGTGTTGGAACGTCGGTGGGCAGTGGAAGCCGGCTTGGGCTTTATCGGACGTAATCACCAACTCATTCACCCGACTTTGGGTAGCCTGGTCCACCCGGGCGAGTTGGTCATCAACGAAGTGATAGAATCTCCGATAAGTAACACCCCTCCCTTTGAGGGAGGGGATGGGGGTGGGTCTCTTTGCCTTACCTGTACCTCGTGCGTCGCTGCTTGCCCCAACCACGCGTTAGACGGCGAATGGGATGCCCGGCAGTGTCAGGCGTATGTGACGCATAAATGTTTGGCTTGCCAACTCGCCTGCCC
>JAKSNJ010000043.1 GCA_024399965.1 Paludibacteraceae bacterium | reverse complement strand
TGCACCAACCACCGGCGTATCTTGGGTAAAATTGGTCATATTCTCTGCACCGACGTATACGGTTACGTCGTGGCGGAAGTTCTTGGTTATCTGTGCCATCAACTGCGGATACCACTGGTGCGAACCATAACCGTCATAGAGGCGACCCGGACCGTTAAACTGCGCCGTCGCATCAAACTGCCACTCCTGATTAGGGGTCTTGTACGAAGTGGACAAAATCGCCTTAAAACGATTAGTTAGGGCCTTTTCACGCACTTGGTACTCACCTTTGGCACTATTGAAGGACGTTTGGCGAACATCCGTATAGCGGAAGGCGGCCGTCATATTCCAACCGTCGAGTATTTCCATATTCGCCTCTATTTGAGCGTTGTGCGAGTATGAACGGGCATTGGGTATGTCCCTCATATTGTAAAAGAAAACGGTATAGCGGTCACGGTCTAAATCTACCAGCACGCCATCTATAAAATTGGTGTAGTAATATTCCGCCGATAACTGCAAGGTGCGGTTACCGAGGGGGACATCAAACGTGGTGGTGAGTCCGGCGTTCCAACTCTTTTCCTGCGCCGGTGTAGCAAAAGTGATGTCCCACTTGCGGTTAGAGGGCAGGTATTGGGCATTGTCGGCCACTATATTCGGGCTGCGGTAACCAACTCCGATTGAGCCACGAAGTGTCCACCAATCAAACGGCATATAGCGGAGGTTAAGGCGCGGCGTGCAGAATATGCCGTAGCGTGACGACCAATCGGCACGCAATCCGGCTACCATAGAAAATCGCTCTGCCATCTTGTAGGTATATTCGGCAAAGATACCCGGGGTGATTTCCTGCCTATTCATCGGAGAAAGTACCAAATTGGTAGTCTCCCAAAACTTGTCATAGTTAACACTCAAGCCGGCAGATAACTGGTGAGCGCCGTCCTGCCACGAGTTCTGAAAAATGGCATTCAAATAAGCATTTACCTGTTCGGCATTCCATGTGCGTGAGCCGTAGTTATTGGCTTGACTATGATACGCAGCCGAGGTAACTATACCTAATGACATATTGCTCTCCTCGTTCAGCAATATACCGTGCTTCATAAAGCCATCTATTCGATTGGTATTCAGGTCAATGCAATAGGGATTGATATTGTCTCGCCGTCCGCCTTTGCGCTCATCGTGCAAGCCACGAACAAGGAAAACAAGCGAATAGTCATCGTTCTTGTAAAACCATCTGTTGGCAAGGTTGAGGTTGTGGTAAAGCGGCATATCGTAGAAACCGTCCTTGTTGTCATCGGTAGCCAATAAATTGTTTTCGTAATGCGCCAAAACACCGGTAGCCAAAGCACCGAGTTTGGGGTCTTTGGGTATGGGTATGTTCCAACCGCCGGTGATGTCGATAGAGGCACCTAAGTCGGTGTTAAGGAATACATTGAGGTCTATCGGGTCCTGCTTTTGCGGCTTGAGGTACTCGACGTTGATTTGCCCCGTCAGGGCTTCATAACCATTCAGGACCGAAGATGTACCTTTGCTGATTTGTACCGACTCAATCCACGTGCCCGGAATGAACTCCAACCCAAAGGGTTGCAGTAGTCCGTGCGCTGCCGGACTATTCTCGCCCAACAGTTGCACATACGTGCCGGAGAGCCCTAATAGACGTATTTGGTGCATACCTGTGGCAGCGTCGGCATACGCCACATCGACTGAAGCGTTTGTTTCAAAACTCTCGGACAGGTTGCAGCACGCCAAACGGCATATCTCACCCTTGCCGATGGTTTGAATATCAAAAGTAGAGAAGCGTGAACGCAGCACCTCCTGTTTACGGCGCGTGATGACGACCTCGTCCAACTCGTCAGACGACACCATCACTATCTTGATAGGGTCACGCGTAGTGATGAGGGTGGTATCGTTATGATAGCCCAAATACGATGTCACCAATAACTTGGTTTGCCGGACTATCTCTATCTCAAAATCCCCCTGTTCATCGGTAACAGTGCCCTCGTTGGTTCCTGCCCAATAAACATGCGCGCCTATCAACGGTTCGCCCTCATCGTCCAGTACGCGACCCTCCAAATGTGCAAACGCCAACAGCCGGAAACTCAATAGCAGCAATATGTATAGAAATCTTTTCATCATTCTTAGCCCACCATCGTTATCACCCACGCCATGAGCCACGCCAGCACCAGTGAATAAACCACGAGGAAGATGGCCCACTTGATATTGATTTCACGGCGTATGGTCGATATAGTAGCCACACAGGGGAAATATAATAGTACAAAAACGAGGAACGCGTACGCGCTCACGGGCGTAAGCGCCGCAGCAGATGCCTCACTACCAAACAGGATAGCAAAGGTGGAGGCGATTGCTTCTTTGGCAGGCAGGCCGGTGAGTAGGCAGACCGATAATTTCCAGTCAAACCCCAGCGGACGCATCACAGGTTCTATGGCTTTGCCCAGCCACGCCAGCCACGAGGACTCCAAATGATTTAAATCTCCTGCCGGAAAATACTCCAGTACCCAAATAACAATCGAGGAAATCAGCACCACCGTGAACACATTACCCAGAAAGTCCACCACACGCTGCCCTACTTGGACAAAGATGGGTTTCCACGATGGACGTTTGAGGGCAGGAAAAGTATGAGGGATGTTTGTAGGGGATAGGTTGTAGGTTGTAGGTTGTAGGGGATAGGTTGCAGGGGATAGGGGGTAGGTTGTAGGTTGTAGAGGATAGGACGGTGGACGATGCACAATGCACAAAGTACGGCTCATCACGGCGGCAAAGCCCAAACTAATCAACATGCTGAACACATACAGCGACAGCAGCACCAATGCCTGATGACGAGGGAAGACAGTAGAAATGAGCAGTATATAAATGGGTAACCGTCCCGAACACGAGATGAAGGGCACCATCAGCATAGTCAGCATACGTTCACGAGGATGAGCAACACTCTTGGCCGCCATGATAGCGGGCACGTTGCAGCCAAATCCCATCAGTAGGGGCACAAACGAGCCGCCGTGCAAGCCCACGCGGTGCATCAGTCCGTCGGTGTGGTAGGACAAGCGAGCCAACAGCCCTGTTTGCTCCAAAAGACCAAGAACGAAAAAGAGCAGTATGATAGTGGGTAAAGCGGTGAAGAGAGAGCCCACGCCTTTGACGATGCCGTCGGTCATGAGAGAGCAAAGCCAGCCCTCGTCCATCACGCTCTGCAACCAAGTATAGAGCGCATCAACCGCCTGTTGTAATAATTCCTGTATCATTAGTTCTATTGTTTCGGGCTGCAAAATTACACTTTTTCTTTGACACCCACAATCCCCAAAAATAGGGAAAAACGCCGAAATACTTGCATATAT
>JAKSNJ010000042.1 GCA_024399965.1 Paludibacteraceae bacterium | reverse complement strand
ATTCATACGACGTTTAACATTTCTGCGAACTACGCACCAGTCAATCAGCGGAGCGAAGGCGTTGCCGAGCAATATTGCCAGCATCATGCCCTCGGGGTAACCCGGATTGAGTACGCGTACCAGAATGACGATGAAGCCAATCAACGCACCATAAATCCATTTGCCACACTCGGTACGGGCACCGGTAACGGGGTCGGTAGCCATAAACACGGCACCGAACAGCAAACCGCCACTAATCAGTTGCATGTACCATGGGTAGTTGGCAATAGCGCTATCAGGACCGAAAGCATTGAAGAGTGCAGCCGTGATTCCTGCTGTAGCCACGATGCTCAGCATCACTTTCCAACTGGCTACACCGGTCACCAGCAGCAGGATAGCACCCAACAGAATAGCCCAAACGCAGGTCTCACCTACGCAACCGGGCATCAGTCCGTTGAAGACATCCCAGAACGTGGCATTCTCAGCCATAGCGCCTGTACTCATCTGTGTCAGTGTCGTGGCACCGGTCCAGCCATCTACGGCTGCACCGCCGTCCCAACCCCAAGTCGAACCTGTGCGAACAAATACGCTGTCGCCGGTCATACTGCTGGGATAAGCAAAGAAAAGGAACGCACGCGCGATAAGGGCCACGTTGAAAATATTATAGCCCGTTCCGCCAAACACCTCTTTGGCAAAGATAACGGCAAACGCCGTAGCGACAGCCACTTGCCAGAGTGGGGTGTTGATGGGCAGTATCAGGGGCAAGATAAAGCCGGTTACTAAATAACCTTCGGCCACTTCTTCGTGCTTGATTTGAGCCACTATGAACTCAATGCCCAAGCCCACGATATACGATACCAGATAGAAGGGCAGTACGGCCAGCACACCAAAACCGAGGGCTTTCCACCACAGTGCGCAAGTCATACCCATAGCGAGTTGACCTGTAGCCAGCAGGTGCTGATAACCGACATTAAACATACCGAACAGTGCGCAGGGAATCAATGCGAGCACAACCAATATCATTGTACGCTTGCTGTCGCTACCGTCGTGGATCTGTGCACCAACGCGTTTAGCGGTGGTGGTAGGGGTGAATAGGAAGGTATCAAAAGCGTCATAGAAACTGCTCAGTTTCTCAAAACGCCCTCCCTCTTCGAAGTTCTTGCCGAACTTCTTCCATATTTGATAGAACTTTTCCATTATTCGAGTTCCTTTCTCATATAATCCAGTGCCTCACGTACAATGGCTTGCAGGGGCATCTTGGAGGTACATACATATTCGCATAATGCAAAGTCTTCGGGAGCTACTTCCAGACCGCCCAACTCAATCATCTTGTCGATGTTGAGGGCAATCATGGCTTTAATCAGTTGCTCGGGATAAATATCCATTGGGAAGACTTTGTCGTATTCACCGCTTACGATGATGGCGCGTCGGCCACCTTTCAAGCGGGCGTCCCAGTTGTATTTCTTTGCACCGAACAGCCAGCGCATCAGGCAGTTATCACCTATCATCTTAGCGGGATCGGTGTTGCCGAAGTGGAAGGCGTTGAAGCGCGGGAGCATCCAACCCATAAATTCATGGGTGTCGTTTCCTTCGCCGATTACGGTGTAGAGGTTCGTGTAGATAGACATACTGTCGTCTAATTGCACTTGGTGTCCGCTAAGGGCGTTGCCGGCAATAAAGCGGCAAGGCACCTCTTTGTGGTAGTTGGATTCCAGTACGGCGCTAACGGGCATACCCGGCAGTACGTTGTAGTACATCTTGCCGTATGCCATCGGACCGGCCAGTGCCACTTTCTTTTGCATATCTACGATACCTTTGGCAAATAGGCGACCCATGATAGCGAGGTCTTGAATACCTATGGTCCAAATCGTCTCGCCCTGTTTCATAGGACGGATGTGGTTGATTTGTACACTTGGGTTTCCTGCCGGATGGGCACCTGCTACTTCATACAGCACGCAGTCCTTCAGGGCGCGGAACTCGGCAGCAGCGGCACCGGCTTGGATGCCTACATACACGGTGGCTATCTTGCTCAGCGCCGTGATGGCTGCTTGCAGGATGGCTCCTTGACCTTTCAGTACCCACTCATAGTCAGGTGCCAAAGGACCTGAGCAGAAGGTGCTGATGAAAATGGCCTGTGGCTCTTTGTTCGGCAGTGCGATACATGCGTACGGACGCTGCTTAATGAGTGGCCACAAACCCGACTGGAGTAACAGCTCTTTCACGTTGTCTTTGGTGCATTGTGCATTGTCAATCGTGAACTGCTTATACTCCATCTTGGCATCTGCTTGGATGTTAATAGATAGTATCTTACGGCGTTCACCGCGTACTATCTCCTGTACCGTACCCGAAACGGGTGACGTGAACAGCATCGCCTCAAATGCCTTGTCGTGGAAGAGGGGACTACCCGCTTGCACGTGGTCGCCGACTTTGACATCTAACTTGGGTGTGATGCCGGCGAAGTGGTCAGGGACTATCTTAAAGACCTCAGGGCGGTTGACGCTACCTAACGCCAACTCTGCCTTGCCGTCCATTGGAAGGTCCAAACCACGTTTCAAGATGATTTGTTGCATAATGATTAATAATTTATTTAATGTATTTTGACTCTCGACTTTTGACTCTCGACTTTTGACTCTCGACTTTTGACTCTCGACTTTTGACTCTAAACTCTAAACTCCCCTCAGCACACTCCCACATACTCTAACAACCGTCCGTGGTGTCTGTTGTCCAGTCCGCAGCCCACAAAGAACTTGGAAGACCCGTCTTCTATGCAGGTGTACAGCGGTATGGCTGCGTCCAGCGCACGCGGAGTGCGTAGCATCAGGGTCACCATCGTCACGCTGTGTACTTGGTCCTTGAGTTGCATATATACTTGTTTGAGCGTCTCGCCGGAGTCGCATATATCGTCTATTACGACCACATCGCGTCCTGCAAGGTCTATTTCTGGCATATAGTCCCATGTAAAGGTTTGGCGGTTCGTGCCGTCGTATGAGTGTCCTTTGATAAAATACACCTCATTATCCATGTTGCCCATTTGCTCAAACAGTTTCATGGCAAACCATACACCGCCGTTTAGCATCACCAGATAGATGGTGTTGTCATTTACGATTTGTTCATTTTTTAGCTTGTGTGCCATCTTGCGAATGGCTGCTGCCACATGTGCCTTGGAGTATTTTACCGGATATTTCATAACAGTTTATTTCTGTTTATCGTTTTGCTTGCAAAATTACAAAAAAAAACGGACATTTGCAAATTTTCATGCAAATATATCCGTATTTTTTGTTTTTGCTAACTCGCCTTTGCAATATGTGCCGGCAGAGGGGCTTAAACTAAGTGTTGTACGTTGCTTTCGGTTGTTCCGGGCAGCATATCTACGGGGGCTAATTCGATGGTGGTATAGCAGCCCCAACGTCCTGTTTGTTGTAGGCGGTATGCTGCTCGTGCGCAACCGGTCATAAACTGTGCCGTCAGCGAGGGGTTGTCTATTTGCATCTTAAACTCCAATTGTTGTCCGTCCTTGCCGGAGGCGGTTCCCGTGCGTTCCAGTAGCACGCCGTGTGCGGTGGTCTGATATTGCTCTACATCGTCCACCAACTCCACTTCGGTGGCATCGTGGGCAAAGTAGTCGTCTGCCAATAGGCGGTTGCGCACGTCCTCAAAGTCGTATCCGTCTTCCAGTTCGATATACACGTGCCGTCCGTGTTGTCCTTTGCCGAGGGGTAGGGTGATACTCAGGGCATTCTTTACGCCGGCAATGGCTTTGGCGGCTACGGTGTGTCCCATTGAGCGACCCGGACCAAAGTTGGTATAACTCTGTCCTTCGGGGGTCAGCACTTGCAGTAGGGCGCGAATCATCGAGTCCGAACCCGGGTCCCAACCGGCGGAAATCACGGCAACGGCATGATTGCTCTGTGCCACCGGCATCAGTCGGCTGCGTACTGCCGGTATTTGGGTGTGTATGTCAAACGAATCGACTGTACTGATGCCCATACGAAGCATTTTCTCCGCAAATGCAGGCGATTCACGAGTAGGCAGACATACCAAGGCAACATCTACATTGTGCATCGTGCATTGTGCATCGTCAACCTCATAATGGTGATAAACACCCACTAATTCCATATCTTCGGCATTCTGTACGGCTTTTTGGGCTGCTTGACCTATGTTGCCGGTTCCGACAATGGCTATTCGTATCATAAGTTCTCTTGTAAATAGGTTAATATCTTGCGGTGTAGATGGTCATTGTTGGCGGCATTCAGCAGCGAGTGATTATCATCTACATAAATCTGCGTATCAAAGTCCTTGCCGGCTTTTACGAGGGCATCTATCATCTTCAGTGATTGTTGGAAATGCACATTGTCATCTCCTGTGGAGTGTACCAATAGCAGTTGCCCTTGCAAACGGTCTGCCATCTTGGTCAGGTCGGTTGCCTCGTACCCGTCTTCGTTCACTTGCGGACGACGCATATAGCGCTCGGTGTAGGCGCTGTCATACAGTCGCCAGTCGGTTACGGGCGCAATGGCAATACCGCATTTTATTAGCATTTGGTCTTGCATACACATAGTGTATATCGTTTGAAATCCGCCATAACTCCAACCCATCATTGCGATACGTTGCCCATCTACGGTGGGTAGGGATTGCATATAGCGTGCCACGCTGATATGGTCTTCGGCCTCTTTCTGACCTAATTGCAGATAGGTGGCATTGCGCCATGCACGTCCGCGGTTGTCGGTGCCGCGTGGGTCGGCGTTCACTACGATGTACCCTTGTCCGGCGAGGTAGTGACCGAAACGGTGGCGCCATTGGTTCAGCACCCGTTGGCTCTGTGGACCGCTGTATTGCATCATCACTACGGGGTAGCGCTGGCTTGTCGCTTCGTTCAGCGATTTCAGTCCGTTGGGCAGTATGACCCATGCGTCAAGGGTGTCCCCGCGTTCAGTCGGAATACGCAGTAGCTGCTTATTGGGCAGTCCTGTGGCGGCCCATGCTTGTGCTATGCCGCTATTGGTGGCATTGATGGCGTCAAGGGCGGTGCTCTTGGTGGCTTGCCACTTGCTGCCGGCTACGGTGTAGAGCGTGTACTGCGGAGCGGTGCTGATACTCTGATAGCAATCGATGGCGCGTTTCATGTCTTTGGAAAATGTCAAGGCGTGCATACCGTCTCCTTCGGTCAGTTGTGTTATCTTGCCTGTCTTCATTGCCACGGCGTAAACCTGACGCTCGGTGGCTTTTGG
>JAKSNJ010000041.1 GCA_024399965.1 Paludibacteraceae bacterium | reverse complement strand
CAATTAGGCGTTTCTTGTATTCGGTCAGTTCGTCCTCGTTGTGCAAACCGTCTAATTCGCGGTAGAGAGTGATGCGCTCGGAGATGTTTTCAATATAAGTGTTTGGGAAGCAGAGAGGAAGGTCGGATTCCAATTGGGCGTCGGAAGACCAGTTGGTAGTCGAAAGTCGAGAGTCGAAAGTCGAGAGTCGAGAGTCGAAAGTCGAAAGTCGAGAGTCGAGAGTCGAAAGTCGAGAGTCGAGAGTCGAAAGTTCGTCTTTGAGTTCGGAGACGGCTTCGTTGAGGATACGTTGGTAGGTGTCATAGCCCAAGTCGGCAATAAAACCACTTTGCTCTGCTCCCAGCAGATTACCGGCACCACGTATGTCCAAATCCTGCATGGCAAGATTAAATCCACTCCCTAAATCAGCAAACGTGGCAATGGCATCTAAGCGCCGACGGGCTTCAGGAGTTAATAATTCGCGATTAGGTGTTACCAGATAACAATATGCTTTGCGATTGCTACGCCCCACGCGTCCGCGCAACTGGTGCAAGTCCGCCAATCCGTAATGCTGCGCCGAGAAGATAATCATGGTGTTCACATTCGGTATATCTACTCCGGATTCGATGATGGTGGTGGAAATGAGTATGTCGTAATCGTAGTTGATGAACGCCTCCAGCCGTTGCTCCATCTCCTCGGACGGCATTTGCCCATGTGCCGTTATGATACGTGCATCAGGGCACAAACGTCTGATTTTTTGCTCAATACGCTCCAACATCTCAATGCGGTTGTTCACCACAAAAATTTGCCCGTTACGTGCTAACTCGTTGTCGATGGCCTCCTTGATAATATCTTCGTCCTCCGTACCGATTACTTCCGTTTGCACGGGGTAGCGGTTTTGGGGTGGAGTGGTCATTATGCTTAGGTCGCGTGCCCCCAATAAACTGAATTGCAGCGTACGGGGAATGGGAGTGGCTGTGAGGGTAAGCACGTCCACATTGGTGCGCAGGGCTTTGAGTTTATCCTTGACGGCTACACCGAATTTCTGCTCTTCGTCGATGATGAGTAATCCTAAGTCGTGCCATTTGACGGTCTTGCCGACCAGTTTGTGCGTACCGATAAGAATATCTATCTTGCCGGCAGCAAGGTCAGCCAATATATCTTTGGTTTGTTGCGGTGTTTTGGCACGTGATAGATATTCCACTTTTACGGGGAAGTTCTTAAACCGCTCGGTAAAGGTCTGATAGTGCTGCAGGGCGAGTACGGTAGTTGGCACGAGTACAGCCACCTGTTTGCCGTCTGTGGCTGCTTTAAAAGCGGCACGCATAGCAATCTCGGTCTTACCAAATCCAACATCACCGCATATCAGTCGGTCCATCGGCATCGGACTTTCCATGTCGTGCTTGACATCAATGGTGGCTTTGGCTTGGTCGGGAGTATCTTCGTAGAGGAACGATGCTTCCAATTCATGCTGCATATAGCCGTCAGGCGTATAGGCAAAGCCCTGTTGTTGCTTGCGTGTGGCATAGAGTTGAATGAGGTCACGCGCAATATCCTTTACCTTGTCTTTGGTGCGCTCCTTGAGCCGTTCCCAAGCACCGGAACCTATGCGACTGACGGTGGGGGCACTGCCTTCACGTCCTTTGTACTTGCTGATACGGTGCAGGTTGTGGATACTGACAAAAATAGTGTCCCCGTCGCGGTAGGTGAGTTTAATCATCTCCTGTGGTTTACCGTTTACCATTGTGGTCACGAGACCGCCAAACTGACCGATGCCGTGGTCGCTATGCACCACATAATCACCTACGCGCAACTGATTGATTTCCTTGAGGGTGATAATGGCTTTGCCACGACGTGCATTCTCACTGCGGAGCGTAACGCGATGGTAGCGCTCAAAAATCTCATGGTCGGTATAGCAACACACCTTGGCCTCGTGGTCTATCCATCCTTTGTGCAGGGTATGGTCGATAGGCGTGAAAGGTATATCTTCGAAGATGGCTGCCAGACGGTCGGTTTGCTTCTTCTGGTCCGCCAAAATATACAGATGATACCCATTCTCGAGGTGCTGCTTGAGGTTCTCACCCAATAAATCAAAGTTCTTGTTAAAAGAGGGTTGGGGTAGGGTGTCAAAACGCACCTCGTCGTAGTCGGTAAACGTACTCTTGTCGCGGATTTCGAGGGTAGTGTATGAACTGCTGATTTCCATTTTGTAGTTCACTACACTCCAGTCGTTGCTTACCAGTACGGTCTCGGACGGTAAATAGTCCATCAGTGATGCCACGTTGTCGGATTCTCCCTCATTATCTACGGACTCTGATACATTGCCGACGATTTCTATGGCAGTCACGTGCTCGGCACTTAATTGTGTCTCAATATCGAAAGTGCGAATGGTGTCTATTTCGTCTCCGAAGAAGTCTATTCGATAGGGGTCGTCATGACTGTAACTATATACATCTACTATGCCGCCACGAATGGCAAACTGCCCCGGCTCATATACGAAATCGACTTTGTCAAATCCAAGTTCCAATAGTTGCTTTTCCAGTTCGCTGATGGCCGTTGTATCACCGGTGTGGAGGAAATGCGTAGATTGTTGAAAATCGTGCTTCTCGGGGACAGATTCTAACAGCGCCTCGGGGTAGGTGACGATAGTGCATCGCACATTGTCTTCCGTCAATTTGCTCAGCACTTCCGTTCGCTGAATAGCCATCGCTTCATCGGTGCCCTGCCGTCTACGACGTGCTGTGGGGAAGAATAAGACACTGTGTGTAGCGCACGTATCTGCTCCGTTGCCTGCGGATAATTGTTTTAGGTCGCTATAGAGGTATTGCGCATCATCGGCATTGTCAACGATAACCAACATCACTTGCCCTTGCTGCATCTTGGTAAGCACCACCGAGCAGGCAGACCCGTGCAGTCCGCTCAACAATACATGCCCTCGTCCCTTCTGCAGTTTGTTTTGTGCAGATGCTATTTGGTGATGACGACTCAATAAATCATATAAATCTGTAATCTCGATATGCGCCCAATTTAGTTGTACAAAGGTACGACTATTTCGCCGTATTTGCAAGAAAATAGAAAAATATGTCCTATTTTCACGGAAAATTTGTTTTTGTCAAAAAAAATGTGTATCTTTGCAGACTAATTTAGGTGTAGTACGCGCACGAAAGATAAATATGGTTATATAGCGCTCTGCTTGCTTATTCCGTTTTACGGGCAAGCGGGGGTGGTAGATTGTGCTACTATTGACGGTCAAAAGGCAAATCAGTTGATAGAGACAATGCACACGATTTTGAAGGAGCATAAGGTGCTGACATATTCGGAAGTTTGGACGTATAACTCCAAGATTGACATCGATGCACGGGGATACATTGTGGATATGTATTCCGATTGTAAATTGACTACCGCCAAGAATTGTACAAACGAGTCTTTTGATGAGTCAGAGCCCTGTGTGTGCTTTAGTCGTGAGCATTCGTTGCCCAAATCGTGGTGGGGCGGGTCGGACAGTGAACCGATGTACACAGATGCGGTACATATTATTCCGTCTGACAATGCAGCTAACGGAGAGCGTTCGTATTACCCCTATGGTGAGCCGAATAAATCGTCTATTACATGGTCCAATTCAGTGGGTGCAAAGTTGGGACAGAACTCTGAGTATGGCAGCAAAGGATATGTCTTTTATCCCAATCCTGACTATAGAGGTGATATAGCACGTATTTATTTCTATATGATTACCTGCTATCGGGACAAGAATTTTACATCCAACGCCCAAGCCAGACGGGTGATGCAGTATTCCAATGGAGTCGCTTCGTTCAAGTCGAACTTCCTGAATGTGTTACTCAAGTGGCACCGCGAAGACCCTGTGTCGGACTGGGAGAAGACGCGTAACAAACGGATAGAAAAACAGCAAGGCAACCGTAATCCTTTTGCGGATTACCCCGAGTTGGTGGAGTATGTTTGGGGCACCAAAGTGGGACAGACGTATGTGTGTGCGACCGATATAGACGATGTGCCACTCCAAACCGTTCACCCCAAAATCCTACGTAATGGACACTTGTATATTGAATGTAATCGTAAAATCTATAATATTTTAGGTAAATCAATTAAACAACTTTAAATCATGGCAGAAGAAAAATTGAATCTGTTGGCTGATTTCCCCGCCATTTCTACCAAGACGTGGAAGGAGAAAATCATCACCGATCTCAAGGGTGCTGATTATGAGAAAAAACTCGTTTGGCGCACTCCGGAAGGGTTTAATGTACAGCCCTTCTATCGTCAGGAAGACCTTAAGGGTCTCAAAACAACTGTTTCCGCTCCGGGTCAATTCCCGTATGTACGCGGCACAAAAAACAACAATGAATGGGCTATTCGTCAGAACATTTGCGCTTGCAAGTCCGCTCGCAAAGCCAATGAAAAGGCCCTCGAAGTGCTTAACAAGGGTATCACTTCGCTTGGTTTCTGTTTGGACGCAGACAAACTCAACTACCACTTTATCAAAGTGTTGTTGAATGGTATTGATGCCCGTGCTATCAACATCAACTTCAACATTTGTCCCTGCAAGGCACCTGAATTGGCAGGTATCCTCGTTCGTTACTACGGCCGTTGCGGATACGACTTCAAGCAAGTTTACGGTTCTATCAACGTGGACCCCATCAAGGGTATGTTGCTTAAAGGCAAGAACCTGAGTCGCGAACAGGTAGCAGAGCGTTTGGTGGCTACCGTCAATGCTGCTAAGACCCTCGTTAACTATCGTGTGGTAGGTGTTAATAGTTTGGTTATCAATAACTCCGGTGCTTATTGCGCACAGGAGCTTGCTTACGCCCTCGCTTGGGGTGCTGAGTACATGACCATGATGACTGAGGCAGGTGTGCCTAATTACTTGGCTGCCCGCGATATCCGTTTCAATATGGGTATAGGTGGCAATTATTTCATGGAAATTGCTAAGTTCCGCGCAGCACGTCTGTTGTGGGCTAAGATTATAGAGGCATACAAAGCTCCTAAATTCACTGCTGCTCTTAAAGAAGCCGCTAAGATGAATGTTTGCGCTACGACCAGCCGCTTCAATATGACCGTCTTTGACGCATACGTTAACCTGCTCCGTAGCCAGACCGAGACGATGTCTGCTGCTTTGGCAGGCGTAGATGAGATCGTGGTTACTCCGTTTGATGTTACTTATGAGCAACCTACCGACTTTGCAGAGCGTATCGCTCGTAACCAGCAACTTATGCTGAAAGAGGAAGCCCACTTTAACAAAGTGGTTGACCCTGCAGCCGGTTCGTATTATATTGAGAACCTCACTGCCAGTATCGCTGCTGAAGCGTGGAAACAGTTCCTTGCAATTCAGGACAACGGCGGTTTCTTTGAGATGGTTAAGGCCGGTAAGGTTCAGGAGCAAGTGGCTGCTAACCTCAAGGCACGTCTTACTGACGTCGCCCGTCGTAAAGAGACTCTGCTGGGCTCTAACCAATTCCCCAACTTCAACGAGAAAGCTGCTAAGAAAATCAAAGAAACAGCTTGCTGTGGTGCTTGCTGTGCCAACAAGGGCGAACTGCCCACGTTGCCTGTTGCCCGTGCTGCTGAGGAGTTTGAGGCATTGCGCTTAGAAACCGAAGGCGCTAAGAAACAACCGGTTGCTTTCATGCTGACTATCGGTAATCTCGCTATGCGTATCGCACGTGCTCAGTTCTCTTGCAACTTCCTTGCTTGCGCCGGCTATAAAGTGATTGATAACAACGGCTTCAAATCGGTGGCTGACGGTATCAAGGCAGCCCGCAAAGCCAAAGCCGATATTATCGTGCTTTGCTCCAGCGATGATGAATATGCTACCTTTGCTCCACAGGCATGGCTGGAACTCGAGAATGCTAAAGAGATGTTCATCGTAGCAGGTGCTCCTGCTTGCATGGAAGACCTCCAAAAACTCGGCATACAGAACTTCATCCACGTGAAGTGCAATGTGCTCGATACACTCAAATCGTTTAATGCTCAATTAGTCAAAAGTCAAAAGTAATAAGTCAAAAGTAATAGGTCAAAAGAAATAGTAATTAGTCAGTTAGATAATATGCAGCACAATTTTAGAGATTTGGATGTTTGGAAGAAATCTATTGATTTCGTTAGCCGTGTTTACGCAATAACGAATTCTTTCCCATCTTCGGAATTATATGGAATTGTGTCACAAATGCAACGCGCGGCAATTTCTATTCCATCTAATATTGCTGAAGGCGCTGGTAGAGATTCTAATTCAGATTTTAGTCGTTTTATTTCCATTGCTGAAGGTTCGGCTTATGAGATTGAAACTCAAATAACCATCGCGCATGAGATTTTATATCTTAATGATAAAGATTATAATTCGCTTTTAATGGATATACAAGAAATACAGCGTATGTTGAGTGGACTTAAACGCTCATTGCGATAGCATATACTTTCGACTTTCGACTTTTTACTTTTTGCTAAAACAAATACGATTATGAAACCAGATTTTAAGAAAATTGATATCAAAAAAGTAGCTGCTTCTCATGTTGAAGGAGCCAATGAATCTAACTGGCAAACGCCTGAATTGATTGACGTTAAGCCCATTTACACCAAAGAAGACTTGCAGGGCATGGAGCATTTGAACTATGCTGCCGGTCTGCCGCCTTTCCTGCGTGGCCCGTATAGCGGCATGTATCCTATGCGTCCTTGGACTATCCGTCAATATGCCGGATTCTCTACCGCTGCTGAATCGAATGCTTTCTATCGTCGTAACCTCGCTTCCGGTCAAAAGGGTCTGTCTGTTGCATTCGACCTGCCTACGCACCGTGGCTATAATGCCGACAACATGCGCGTTGTAGGTGATGTAGGTAAAGCCGGTGTGTCTATCT
>JAKSNJ010000040.1 GCA_024399965.1 Paludibacteraceae bacterium | reverse complement strand
TTGATAGTGTCCAAATAGGTGCCGGTAGCATTCAGCGTTTGACCGTGCCACAGGAAAGGTAACTCGTTGGGGTATTTGCCTACGGTCTCAAGGGGCTGGTTGATGTACTCTTTCTTATAAACGAGGCGCACGGAATAGATGGTGTCTTCCGTGGCAATATCTTCCACCTTCACGGTGTCTGAATATACACCTTCTGCCGTGATGCTCAACTCACGCCACAGGTAAGGCAGCTGCGAATAGAAGATCTCCACCTCCGTGGTATCTAACGTGACGTACTCCTTGACAGGTAGTGGTTCGGGTTCAATCTCCGGTGGCAGTTCCGGCTCTATTCCTTGCGCCCAAACGGGGCAAGTGATGATAGCCAGAACAAGCGGTAGTACTATATTTTGAAAATGCTTCATAATCTCTAAATTCTACTGATAACACATACAACCTTTATGCCACGTACCTGTTGCGTAGCGATTTCCGCCAATCATATAGGTCAGTTTGACGCCTACAAAATAAGGCACGACCCACTTGCCCTCGGTGGCTGTACTCATATAGAAGGGGTTGATGGTGGCTTCGCGCACATCTGCACCGGTGCGTGCTGCTTCCTCCACGGTTTTGCCTCCGATGGAAACGATGTCCAGCGTGTTCTGTGGGCGTACGCTACGCAGACCGTACTCGAAATAAAAACCTAATTTGAGCACATTGCAGATACGGCTGTTGGTGTTCATAGGGGAGAGTAGGTCGTACCCGATTTCGCCTAAGAGAGAGAACTGCGGACGCAGGTTGCAGTCAAAGCGGCGGTTATCAATCGGGTAGTTGGTGTAGTAATTGACCTGCCTAAATTCACCTATATAACGTTCGTATTGCGCACTGAGGTCATAGTTTCCACCTGTGGTGATAGATGAACTCATAGAAAATCCGACTTTGGCACCGGCACCACAGTAAAAGCCGTTGTAGTAGTAGCCCAAGAGAATAGGCACATCAATGGTTTGCCATGCCTGTTGGTCGGTTTGCCGAATGGTGTAGCGATAGTAATCTACATTTCTGCCTTGGTCGTCCAGTCCTTTGAATGAAGGAATAAAAGAGAACTCATCAATCTCTGTTTTGGATTTCTCCTGCATATATTGTGCACCGACGCTGAGCCAAAAGGAGTTGCGACGGAACTCATATCCCAGTCCTACGAGGTAACCGAGGTCTCCCGTTGTGTGTACATTGTCGATATTTTGACTAATGGACGTGTAGCCGGCTGCGGCTGAAATGTATCCGAAATGGTAGTTGTCCGCCTGCGTGTTGCTACGCGAGTAAGAGCGTGTCCGCGCGCTCGCGAGCAATGGCACGAGAGCAATACAAAGCAGTATGCAATACTTTTTCATGTGCGTATATATGCGTTTAGTGCGCAAAGGTACAAAAAAAAAGCCAAATATACAAATATTTGGACCATAAAAATAGATTTTGTATCTATTTAGGTACAAAAAGAGGAGTTGCCCGAGTGGGCAGCCCCTCTTTTATGGGTGTATAGGAAGGGTTAGAAACGGATTTCTTGTCCCATTATGTTGAATACTTTCGCATTGTGGCGGAAGTAAACAGCACCATTAACCATGAATTTCTGTGCTTTGGCTTTGATAGCAGCATTGCTCAGAGCGGTGGGTTGGGGCTCTTGGGCTTTTTTGGCCATGCGAATCTTGTTGATGAGACCGTCACCGCCTGTTTGTTTGGATTGAATGGTCAGCATGAACGGTTCGCTTTGCTCAACAACGATGGTGGTCCAAGCACTTTTGGCCAGATTAGTAGGAGCACTTAATTCGGTACCATTGACGAATACTTTAATGTCACGTGCGCTGTTGCCGGGCTCGTATAACAGAACGGTGTCGCAAGCAGGCATAAACATCTCAATATGTGTTTTACCAGCCCATTCGCGGCTGTAGTCGCTGTCTGTTTTAGAGAAAGCAGCACCTTCTTTACCACTCTTGTTGGCAATGCCGTAAGGAGCGATAACCCATGCAGGGAATGCACCTGCCTTGAAGGCCGTACTGTCTAAAGCAATTTCGTCGGTAGTGAACGTGCCGGGGGTAACGGCCTCAAGTGTAATGACATAGTCTTTGGTTTGTGCGTCAGCACCGGTAACGGTAATAGTGTTGCCGCTGACAACCATGCTTGCACCGTCGTAAACGATGCTGGCTTCGTCAATCGTGGGGGCGGTTGTTCCCTCGAGATAGTAAGCGTGAATCGTTTCCTCACCGTCTTTTTGGTAAGCGTAGTATCCGTTGGTGAACTTGGCTTGTTTGAGTTTGTTAACAGCAGGTTCAATGGTAACGTTCACCACATAATCCTGTGTGTTTTCTGCTTGTGCGGTAACGGTAACGGTTACAACGTTTCCTGTTACATCGTGTTTAGCGCTGGCAGTGTTGTCGTTTACTTCGTAAGCGGGAACAAGTGCCTCTGTGGTATAAGGAACATTGATGGCGTAGGTGTAAGTACCTTCTACCAACGTAACAGCAACACCATTTACAGACAATGCTTTGAGGGTAGCGTCGTCACTGCGTTGTTCGCTAACTTTGATGCCGGTCAAACTATATTCAATGTTTTTGCCGGTGTCCACACTATCAATAGCGGTCAGGACGTCACCAGCAATGCTATATGTTTTGGCCGTACCGCCCATAACAACTTCTGCACCTGCAATAGCAGTAGCGCGGTCTGTGCCATAAGGCAACTCGGCGGTGATGGTCTTGGTAGCAGTATCTACAATGGCTTTGGTTTCACCCATTGTGAAAGATTTAACGTAAGGATAGGTAACAGGAGTTCCGAAGTAATTTCCATCGGTAAGAACGATAGTAAAGGAACCAACTTTCATTTCCGTGTTGTTGTCCGTGAAATGCAAATAGAAGGAGTCGCCTACTTGAGTCAGGTCATCGCTTGTAAAAGTGTAGGATTGGGGACCTTTTTTGGTCAAATCGTCACCAGCTTTCGACCAGAGGCGTTGCTTATTAGTACCGGCTGCGCCATTAACGAATAATTGATACCAACGACTATCACTACTACTTGTGGTAACCATAGTGATTGTACCTGCTGCATCTTTAGGAACATTGAAATACAGCGAACTTTGACTTTGACAAGAGAGTTGGTCTGATTTTAGTTTTAGTTTGTCTTTGCTGCCAGCATTGAAAATAAGACCATTGTCATGAACCATCTCGTCATTGATTTTTGTTTCAGATGTCACAACACCAATGAAATTCCATGTGCTGTTGAGACCATCGCCAGAAATGGTGCGTTGGGAATAAGCTCCTGTTGTCACCACATCTTCTGCCATTGCTGTGCCACAAAGTAGGGCAGCAACAGCCATTGCAAAAAGTTTAATTTTTTTCATAATGTTTGTTTTTTAGTTGTTTTTGTTGATATTAAAAGTCGGTTCGTAAAAGACCGTACTTGTTCCTGTATATGTGAAAACAATTTTTCACGATGCAAAATTACACTTTTTCGCGCATATATATGTGCAATAATTGACGGAAAAATGTCATTTTGCCAATCGCATGACTTCCTCGGCGATACGTCGGGCAGAGTCGGGTTGCCCCATTTGGCCGGCGTTATGACTGAGGGACGCTAATTGGGAGTCCTCGGCGATGAGGTCAAGGGCAGTCTGTACCAACGTGCTGGTTCGCAGGCCATTGTACTGCACATAGGTGGCAGCGTCGTCATCGCGCACGAGTATGGCTGCCTTGCGGTTGACGAGTGCCATGGCGTTGTGCGTTTGGTGGTCCTCCGCCACATTGGGCGAGGGCACCAAGATAGCGGCTTTGCCCAAGAGACAAATCTCGGAGATAGACGAGGCACCGGCTCGCGAGATGACCAAATCCGCCTGTGCGTAGCGGTCAGGCATATCCGTGAGGAAGGGCAGACAGGTTATCCAATTGGAACGGCAGATAGTGGATTTGTTCTTCTCTCCCAAATTGAAGTGTTGCGCATTGAGTGCGTCCACGGCTCGTTGACACTGGTCGTAATAGACCTTACCCGTTTGCCACACGACATCTATGTCGGCAGCAGCCAAAGCGGGCAAACCGGCAATGATGGAGTCGTTGATGGTCTTGGCACCCAATGAACCGCCTATGATAAGTAGCGTTTTGCGTGATGTCTCCGTGCGGTGCCCTTCGGTCAGGTTTTGACGGACCGGATTACCGGTGAGAATGATTTTCTCCTTGGGGAAGAAACGTTCCATTCCCTCGTATGCCACACAAATCTTGGCAGCAGCGTCTTTGAGCAGTTTGTTGGTTACACCGGCAAAGCCGTTTTGCTCCTGCAGTAGGATAGGTACGCCCATCTTGGCAGCCACTTTCATGGCAGCGCCGCTGGCATAACCGCCTACGCCAATGCCGACATCGGGACAAAAGTCCTTCACAATCTGCTTGGCCTGCCGCATCGACTTCCAAAGGTCAAACAGTACGCTGATGTTCTTAAATAGGTTGGAGCGATTAAAACCGCGCACGGGCAGCCCGATAATCTCGTATCCGGCTTGTGGTACACGTTCCATTTCCATTCTGCCTAATGCTCCCACGAAAAGAATCTCGGCATCGGGGTCAAGTTCTTTTAGGGCGTTGGCTATGCTGATAGCGGGAAAAATATGTCCTCCGGTCCCGCCTCCGGAGATAAGGTACTTCATATCGTTTGGTAATTAATTAGAGCGTGATTTGTGGGGCGTCGGCGATGCTTTCGCGTACGCTTTCATCGACGCGGTTGCGCAGTTCGGTTTGCTCGCGTGCCACCGCCATCATGATGCCGAAATATAAACTGGTCACGATGACGCTGGTGCCGCCCTTGCTAATCATAGGCAAGGGCTGTCCCGTGACAGGACCGAGACCGACGGAAACCGCCATTGACACGAATGCCTGACAGGTAATCATCAGTGCCAATCCCATTGTCATAATCATAGCACTGTAATCCTCGTATTTGCTGGACGTGAAACATGCACGGAAGAGAATAGCCAAATAAATAAAGATAAGCACTCCTGCCCCGACTATGCCTGTTTCTTCCACGATAATGGCGAAAATAAAGTCGGCATAGGCATAGGACAGAAAATCCCGTTCGCGACTATTGCCGGGGCCTACTCCGAAAGGCGTTTTGCCCCCACGCCAGACGGCTACTTTGGCAATAGACGGTTGGCGGTTTTTATCGGTGAGTTTGAATTCGGCATCGGGAGTCTTGATGGCGGTAATCATGTCGTCAACACGTTTTACCTGTGTGATGGCACGTTTGAAAGGACCGTCTAATTCCTTTTGCGGACGCACATAAATGAATTCGATCGCGAAATAGAACAGGACCAATAATGCCACTGCCGTTCCTGCCGTGATAGCCAAATAGTGCCACGGAATACGTGCCAAGAACCACATGAGGAAGACAATACCTGCCAGTAGGACGGCTGTGGACATGTTGCTGGTCATAATCATCAGGCAGGTGACGACGGTAAGCCCCAACGTCCAGAAGAAACGTTGCTTGTAGTCTTCGTCGGTCTTAATGCGTCCCAACTGGTCTGCCACCACAATGATAAGCCCTAATTTGGTCAGTTCGGAGGGCTGGAACTGTATGCCGAAGATATTGATCCAACGTCCTGCCTCGTGCATATTGACCACAAAGGGGTTGCCCGGAACGAGCATCACCAAGATACATAGGAAGGAGAAGGCAAAAATAACGTACCCTGCCAGTCGCAGTAGCCACGTAGGCAGGAGTTGTACACAATAGGCCAGTCCTACGCCAAACGCGATGAACATCATTTGCGAGAGGATAGGTCCTAAGGTGCTGCCTTCGGGGTCGAAGGTCAGTTTACTTCCTGCGCTGAAGAGTGCGATGATGGCGATGACGATGAGGAAGATAAACAGCACCCAAAAGGGCTTGTCTATGTATTTGCGTGAACCGATGATAGCGGGTTTTTTCATATTGGTGAGTTAGTTAGAGTGCGCGTACGGCGGCCATAAACTGATGTCCGCGGTCCTCGTAACTGCGGAAGAGGTCAAAGCTGGCGCAGCAGGGTGAGAGCAAGACGGTATCGCCTTCGTGTGCTGCTTGGTAACATGCCTGAACGGCGTCGTGGAGGTTGTTGGTGTCGATGATGGTTAAGGGGTGAGCCGCCGAGTCGGTAAATCCGTCAAAGTGCTCATGCAGTTTCTCGTTGTGCAGCCCCATAAAGACGAGGGTGTGGCACTTCTCGCGCACGAGGTCGTCTATCTCCGAATAGTCGTTGCCCTTGTCCTTACCGCCCAAGATGAGGACGGTGGGGGTGGTCATACTCTCCAAGGCGTACCAGCATGAGTTGACATTGGTGGCCTTGCTGTCGTTGATATAGCGCACGCCCCGAACGGTAGCCACGTACTGCAAACGGTGTTCTACACCGGCAAATTGGGTCAGGGACTCGCGAATGACATCGTTCTTGATGTGCAGTATTTGTGCGGCCAAGGAGGCAGCCATCGAATTGAGTTGGTTGTGCTTGCCACGTAGGGATAACTCGTCCAAACCGATGGTGAGGGGCTCAATATCGCTTTCGGCTGCTACCAACATATTCTTGCCGTCGGTGTAAGCCATATTGTGGGGGTTACTGCCAAACGGGTAGAGCGTGGCTTGGGGCTGAATACGTGCTATCTCGCGGTCAATGACAGGGTCTTCCGACCAATAGATAAACGCCTCCTTGGGTGTTTGGTTTTGCGTGATGCGGAACTTGGCATTGACGTAGTTTTGGAACTGGAAGTCGTATCTGTCCAAGTGGTCGGGCGTTATATTGAGCAGGATAGCAATGTCGGCGCGGAAGTCGTACATGTTGTCCAGTTGGAACGAACTGAGTTCAATCACATAGTAGGCGTGGTCCTCGTGGGCGACTTGCAGGGCGAGCGAATTACCTATGTTACCTGCCAAACCGACATCAAGTCCGGCGCGGTGCAGCATGTCGTAGATGAGCGAAGTGGTGGTGGTCTTGCCGTTGGAACCGGTAATGCAAATCATCTTGGCGTGCGTGTAACGGGCTGCAAACTCAATCTCCGAAAGTATAGGCGTTCCCTGTGCCACCAACTGCTGAATGAGTGGGGCGTTGAGTGGAATACCGGGCGACTTGATGACCTCATCTGCATTGAGAATGAGGGACGAGGTGTGTTGTCCGCTTTCGAAGCAGATATGATGCTCGTTGAGCAGGGCTTGATATTCGGGCTTGATGTCCCCCATGTCCGATACAAAGACATCAAAACCCTTTTGTTGTGCGAGAATAGCGGCTCCGGCTCCGCTTTCGCCTGCACCTAATATAACTATTCGTTTCATCGTATTTTCAATGTCAAGATAGTAAT
>JAKSNJ010000004.1 GCA_024399965.1 Paludibacteraceae bacterium | reverse complement strand
CGCCCATCGACCATGTTATGTTGATGTTATGTTGCAAACAGGATAAGACAATCTATTTAGTGGCACTAAATTTGCTAATTTTTTACTTTTATTTGTGTATCTCATTTTTTCTTTGTATCTTTGCAGTCGGAAAATATGCAGCAGCAAATGGCTAAACAAAATCCCAAAATACTCAGTATTGATTTTGCGGAATTTAGAAATACTTACCAAGACGGCTTGATTCCTCAGACAAAGCGTATTGATGAGGCAGCAGAGGATTTATCTTTTAATAAAATGAATCCCCAAGCTCGTGTATTAGTTGCTGTCGTTCCATTAAAAAATGCAGCCAATGTGCTTACCCAATCAGCAAAAGCATATTGGACTCGTCCAAAATTTCCCAATACGATTGACCTAAAACAAGTAGAATATCTTGTACCATATATTAGTGGAAAAGGTATTAGAGACCTCTATAAAGTTACCAAAATACACGCTGGCACAAAACAAGATTTAGACCCAACATGTGAAGATGACCGTATGCGTTTGGTGTTTGAGGTTAAGTTTGAAAAACAACTTTTTGAGGAGTATCACTCCCATGATTTAAAAATATGGCATTGCTTTACGGATGCAACTATAGAAGAATTGCTTCTGTCACCAACAAATTCCACATATCTTCGTTTAGCGGATGATCGTTGGAGTTTCCGCACTGCTAACACCAAGGAATATACACATTGTTATCATGCTTACCCTGCTATGATGATTCCTCAAGTAGCACGGACATTAATTAACGAATACAAACCAAATGGTAGGTTTGAATGTATTTTTGACCCGTATGTAGGAAGCGGCACCACATTGGTAGAAGCCAACTTAAAGGGTATCAATGCTATTGGTACAGACCTCAACCCATTGGCGAGATTGATGAGTCGAGTGAAAACGACCCATTATGATGAGACTCAAATCGTAATATGGTACGAAAATCTACGTGACCAGATTTTGTGCTATCACCCCGACAAAGTTCGCAAGAAAGATTTTAGTAATATTTCCAATTATTCCTTTTGGTATACAGAAGATGCCTTGTTTAGACTATCTTATCTACAACAATTGATAGAAGATTATACCGATAATTGTGAGTTTTTTTTGTTGTGCTTAGCAGAGACTGTGCGAGATGTGTCGTTTACTCGTAATGGTGAGTTCAAACGATTTAGAATGTCTGAAAAAAGTTTACAAAAATTTAATCCAAATGTCTTTGACTTGTTTGAATACAAGGTACAAAGAAACCTCACAGGATTACGTCAATTCAATGCAGAAGCACCGAAACAAGTCCAAAGCCAAGTATTTGATTTTAACTCAACTATTGGTATTCCCGAACAAATACTTCCCAAAGAAAGTGTGGATATGGTGGTAACATCGCCTCCCTACGGAGATAGCCACACCACCGTTGCTTACGGGCAGTTCTCTCGTTGGGCAAATGAATGGTTTTGCTACAAAGAGGCAGCCAATCTTGATTCTTTATTAATGGGAGGAAAGAAAACTCGAAAGGAGTTATTTACGACCACTACTATCCGTAAGGAATTGGATGAGATTAAGTCCTTAGACGAAAAACGATACTGGGAGGTCGCAAGTTTCTTAAATGATTATACATTAAGCATTCAAAATGTAGCCACTGTCGTCCGCAAGGGTGGTGTGGTGTGTTATGTGGTTGGAGACAGACGTGTAAAAGGTATTCAAATCCCCTTAGATTTATTTACCGCAGAAACTTTTACACATCTCGGCTTTAAACACCGTATAACATTAGTGAGAGAAATCCCAAATAAGCGAATGCCATCAAAAACAAGCCCCACAAATATTGCAGGGCAAAAAGTGGCAACAATGAGCCACGAGTTTTTAGTTATTCTTGATAAACAAGTTTAACTTATTCTACCTCTTCATAACTTGAAAATAATTCCTTGAGTGATTGTGGCATAATCCGAAAACCACTCCCGTGGTCGTGTGGTTTCCCGTAACTTGCTCCAGATTGGTAACTGCCGATACGTATATCATACATAATTTTTCCTTCTTGCAGCAATTGGATAAAGCGCTCAATAGATGGATGTAGATAGATTTCGGCTTTATGAAATAGGAATTTCTCTTTACGACCTTTTTTATCACTTCTTGCTGATACGTAGAATAAATTTTCAAGTTTTTTTGTTAATACATCTTTGATATCTGCAAAAGTATAGCCAGTAGAGTTGTCTAACAATTTTCCTGTATGCAAATCGCTTACTTGTATAAGGATTTGCTCTTGGTCAGTATCTACAAATAATTGAAAAGAATACTTGTTTTTATACGTATTTCCCTTATCGGCAAACATAGATGTGTGCAATCTATTCAACGAGGAATTATTTTCGTATGGCGTTCCAAACTTTATCTTTAAGGTAGCATTAGCATCTTTTGGAAAAGAAGGGGATTTTGTAAAAAGAGTAACATACGAACTTGAATTCTCTCGATGTGCTTTTATCTCAAATCCAAATAAGTCAGGGGCATCAATATTATTTTCTATTACTCCGACACAATCTTCAAAGGTTTTTCCGATGCCAGTGTCATTTGTACGGTGAGAAGGAATATACCCCATCGCTTTTACTGCCCGAAAACGGGCAATCATTTTTTCTTTATTGCTTTCCATATTAGTATATAATATTGGCGCAATAAAATACGCTACCAATCTTTCGGACTAGTAGCGCATTTTATATTACCAGTCCCTTTTTTGCAAAAGGACACAGGTAACAGAGTAAGGAACGAAGTCGGCAAACTCAGATGACAATACCCCGAATACCTATGCCCAAAGCACAGATAGCACGGGACACATATCTCTAGTCATCTATAGTTTGCCGTTCGTTCCTTAGATATATGTCTTGCTAAATGCAGTGTACGATTACATTGCAGTCGCAAAATTACAATTATTTTTTCATATACACAAGTAAAAATGCTTTTTTGGTGTGTTCTAAACACTTTTTTTTAACTTTTTATTTGCATATTCCAAAAATTCTTTGTATCTTTGCACGCTTTTTCGCACGTTACAGGTATAACGCAGGCGGAAAACATTTATTATTAACCCCGATTAACCGATTTATCGGCTAACCGACTAAACAAAAAAACAGTATGTTAAATCATTATGAAACTGCTTTCGTTTTGACTCCCGTTTTGTCTGAGCAGCAGATGAAGGAAGCAGTTGACAAATTCGAGAAACTTCTCAAGGACAACGGATCTGCTATCCTGAACCGTGAGGAGTGGGGTTTGAAGAAATTAGCTTACCCCATCCAAGGTAAAACTACCGGATTCTACTGCATCATGCAATTCGATGCCGAGCCGGCTGTTATTGCGACGCTCGAAACCGAGTTCCGCCGTGACGAAAAAATCATTCGCTTCTTGACCACCCGTCTGGACAAGTACGCTTATGAGTACGCTGAAAAGCGCCGCCACGCTAAAAAGAATGTTGAACCAGCTAACGTAGAGGAGGCATAATTATGGCACAAGAAGAAGTTCGCTATCTCACTCCGCAACAAAACGTTGAGAAGAAGAAAAAGTACTGCCGTTTCCTCAAAAGCGGTATCAAGTACATTGACTACAAGGACCCCGAGTTCCTTAAGAAATTCCTGAACGAACAAGGCAAAATCCTGCCCCGTCGTATCACCGGTACCAGTTTGAAGTATCAACGCAAAGTGGCTCAAGCCGTTAAAAAAGCTCGTCACTTGGCTTTGCTGCCTTACGTAACCGATATGATGAAGTAAGTTTAAAGTTTAATTCTAAAGTTTAAAGTATTATGGAAATTATATTGATTCAAGACGTAAACAATCTGGGTTACAAAAACGATATCGTTAAGGTTAAAGACGGTTATGGCCGTAACTACCTCATCCCTAACAAAATGGCTATCATCGCCAACGAAAGCAATCGCAAGCAATTGGCTGAGAACCTGAAACAACAAGCCAAGAAAATGGCTCAGCAGTTGGCAGACGCTCAGGCATTGGCTGAGAAACTGGCCGGCATGACCATCCAACTCGCAGCGAAAGCTAACGAAGACGGCAAAATCTTTGGTACTATCACTACCGCTCAAGTTAGCGAAGCACTCGCTGCTGCCGGTATGGAGGTGGACAAACGTATCATCACCATCGAGCCCGTTAAAGAACTGGGCGAGGCAGTGGCTTACGCTAAACTGCATCGTGAGGTAAAAGCAGAAATTAAGTTAAACATTGTAGCAGAATAAGAAAGGAAAGTATTATGAAACAAGGAATTCATCCCGATAACTACCGCGTTGTAGTTTTCAAAGATATGTCTGATGGCACGCAATTCTTCAGCCGTTCTACCGCTGCTACGAAGGACACCATCGAAATAGAGGGCACTACTTATCCCTTGATCAAACTCGAAATCTCCAACACGTCTCACCCCTTCTATACGGGTAAGTCCAAACTGGTGGATACCGCCGGTCGTGTGGATAAGTTCATGAGCCGTTACGGTGACCGTAAACGCAAATAATCATTGGACTGACAGATACGAAGAGAGACCCACAAAGGTCTCTCTTTTTTGCTCTTCTCGCACCGCACCTACGACCTACTACCTACAACCTACTACCTACCACCTCGCCTAATATATTTATCTGCCGGTTGTGGTGGCGGATATAGAGTACGCCGTTACGCAGGTACTTGGTGGGTCTGTCCTCCCACCGAGGGCTAACCAGTGGGGTATAGGGCGTGTCGGTAATATAGTACAGGGCATTGCGAATGAGTCGAATACCCTCGTCCGTAATGTCCGACAGGGAGTATTCGGACAGCCCCAACATCAGCATCTTGTTGTGCTCCACGATAGCATCGGCTTGCTTGCATGTGGCAAGGGTGGTGATGTTGTCCAATAGCCAGTTAGACATAGTAGCTACGCCGTTGGTGGACACTTTCGAATAGAGCGCAAAGGTGCCGGGCAGATTGGCAAAGAGTGGGTGATTGGGGGCAGTAACGGTAATCGTTGACTCTGCTGTATTGGCAGGCGTACACCAGTTCCAGACGGTATTCTTGCCCATAAAGGGTTTGAGACATAAGAAGGGTAGAGACGTGTCCTTGAGCGACTGTGCGCCATACGCCGTACTCTTGGGCACCGGACTGAGAATAACGGCTTGGCAACCGTCCAAATGCAACTCATCGCCGGCATCTATCACCTTGATATAAAACGTGGCATCTGCCTTGAGCGCCTGCAATAAGCGTTGGTCGGCAGCAGCATTGGGAACGGTAACATAGGCAATCTTAATACCCGTTGTGTCTTCCGGTTTTGGTTGTGGTCCCGGGTCAGGTATAACGGGTTCACCTACCACATATTCATAGCAGCCCAATTCGGGTGCTTGTCCGTAATAGGTATAGGTCAGCGGTGTGCCGGCATCAATGAGTGGCGAGTTAGCCAACGGATGCAGTAAATCCCACTCAGGCAAAGCACCATCTGCCTGCCGTTGACCCAACAGAACGGTGGTGTCCATAGATGCAAATGTATTGGCAGCAGGGTGTATGGCATCGTTCCACGAGTTGTATTCATTACGCAAGACCGTCTGTGCCCGATAACTCTCCGAACCACGGCTATTATACGACAGGTTATTGACCAATATATTCTGTCCATATTTAGTGGTAAAACCGAAGTTTGCCCCATTGTCGTAGCCGGTGCAGTTATAGAACTCCATTGTGCCATCATCGTTGTTCTGGTCAAAGCCCTTGACACGATTGGCAATAGCCAAACAGTGGTGTACGGTAACATCGTGCCGGCTGTAGTTACCGCCCACTTTGAAGCCGTTCCCGTTTCCATTGTTGTAGTATTTCTCCAACGAGCAGGTCTTCTTTTCGCCCGTCTTGGTGGTAACGGTAATAGGCGTTTGGAATTGGTCAAACCATGCTTTGTCCGTTTGGTACCGTGCGTGATTGCGCATGTCGTAGTATTGCGGTCCGTTCTGATAGCAGATACAGTTCTCGATGATTGTGCCGGTACAGGTGCGGTCGAAGAAGTCCCACCCGTCGTCTGAGTTATTCCACGAACGGCAACCGATATAATGATTGGGGGCTCCTGTATGCTGTTTATCGGCAAAGCCATCGGCATTGCCACCAAAGTCACACGCTGTCAAACCGCCTAATTCGTAGTCGAAATTATCATGACTATCGCAGTTGATAATCAGGTTATTACCGCCTCCCTTCATCTGGCAGCCCGAATCAGCCGAACCGTAAATGTCCAAGTTCTCAAAGCGACAATAGGAGCCCTCATTATAAAGGTTGTTCTTGCCCGAATAACGGAGGGTGAGGTTCTTAATGTGGACGTAGGTTGATGTCTTGGAAATCTGCAAACCACGTGTACCATAAGTGACCTTTCTAAAGTCCAAAATAGCTTGTTCACCCGGGTAACCGCTAATAACAAGCATCTTGGATTTGGTACCATTGTAGTTGAGTGTTGTCTTCTGTAAATCATACTGCCCACCTAATAAATATAAGGTGTCGCCGGGCTGAGAGATACGGTTCAGCCCCTTGCTGAAAGAGCAGGGGGTGGCATACGAATTGCCATCGCCTGTGCCGGTAGGCGAACAATAATACGTGGTGGCGTGCGCAAGTCCGATTGCACCAAACCAACTGAGCAATAAAACATAAAACCGTTTCATTTCTTGGAACATTTATGCGTCATTATATTGAGTATCAAATCGTCTGTTTGTATCATTCCATCGTGCCCGATATGCGTCAGGTTGTGAATGGTCTGGTCGATGTCCTCGTCTATGATGCCTTCTGTGGCGTCGGGATAACTGTGTTCCATCGCCAACGATGCAGCAATGACTGCCGTAGCAACACCGCTGGTCACTTTGAGGGCGCAACCGGGTTTGGCGCCGTCACATATCATACCCGATATATTGGCAATCATATTCTTGACGGCATAGGTGATTTCCATGTATTGACCGCCCTTGAGGTAGGTAATACCGCACGCCGAACCGGTGGCAGCCACTACACAGCCACAGAGCGCAGACAGGCGTCCCAAGGACTGCTTGATATAAATAACGGTGAGATTACTTAGTGCCAACGCACGCAGGGTCTGCTCGTCGGTAGCCCCTATATGATGGGCGTAGAGCAGCACGGGTACGGAACAACTGATTCCCTGATTGCCACTGCCCGAATTGGACATAACGGGCACCATAGCACCGGACATACGTGCATCACAGGCACCCGAGGTATAGGCCAAAATCTGCTCAAAGATACTGTTGTCCTGCTTGCGTAATATCTGCCCTAAGCAATGTCCGCACTTGTGCTCAAAGGCATATTCGGCGGCTTGAAGATTTATCTCAGCCCCTTCGAGCAGGAAGTGAACGTCCTCCGTGGCAACCGTCATGGCGAAATCATAAACCTGCCGCAAGGTCAGTTCGGCGGTGTCCTGTTGGTGGCACGACGTGTCGGTCACGTATGCTTCGACCGTCGGTCGACCGTCGGTCGACTGTCGGTTCGCTGTCGGTTCGCCGTCGGTTCGCCGTCGGCAAAAACCCGTATCAGACCCTTGCTCTACAAAGTGCGTATGCTCGCCCTGAATGGTGGCGGTGGCAGTTAGGGGATGGTTGGATGCCGGCGAGTGCGTTGGAATCGTGGTTTCTGCTTGTTTTTCTACAATGGCGTGTACGTAGAGTATATCAGGGGCATTGTTTTCTATCTCAATCTGTATAGGCACGCGCCCGATATAGGACTTGGCATAGGCGACGGCTTCGGGTGTGGTATTGCGCAAGACCTCCAGCCCCCATTCACTCTGCCCGACAGTAGCCCCCAAAGCGATGGCGATAGGCAGTCCCGTCATGCCCGTATTGGGTATGCCGACTGACATGGCGTTCTTGTAGATATTCTTGCTCAGGCGCACCGTGATGGCGTCAGGTTCTGCACCTAAACGCTCCTTGGCACGTGCCACGCACAAGGCGACGCAAATGGGCTCCGTGCAACCGATTGCAGGCACCACTTCGCGGTGAAGGAGAGAAAGTAAGTCAGTATTGTTCATGGTCAGGAATAAATGAGGTTATCACATTGTTGCCGGTGAGCATACGCACGGTATCTTGCGGCACGAGATAGGGTGAATATATACTTTTTGTGCTGTCAACGATGGCCGCTATATCTGCCATGTCCGCCAACGAATAGAAAAGAACGTCATGCGATACGGGTGTGTGCAGATTGGCCTGCAAGGCAGCTACTTTGTCCGGATAGGTGGCACGATAGGCATCGTTGACCCACACAAAACAGGGTACGTGCGCCTCGTAAATAGTGCCCTCGTATGAGCCGTGAACAGAGAGGTTACGCCCGTCGTCAAAGAGATTCTCGCCATGGTCGGAAACATAAATCAGGGCACAACAACCAGACTGCTGACGCAGCAAATTGATACTGCGACCGATGACGTAGTCGGTGTATAAAATGGTGTTGTCGTAGGCGTTGATGATACGCGATTTATTCTCAACGGAAAGTACCGCATAGCCGTCGCTGCTTGTGACAGCAGGCGTAAAGCGTTCATACTCTGCCGAATAGCGTTGGTCGTACTTGAGGTGGCTACCCATCGGGTGCAGGAGGAAGAACGTTTTGCGGGCAGGGTGATTGGCGAATAACAGTCCTGCCTGATACGGCAGTATGCTGTCCAAGGCAACTTCAGCAGACAGTCCTGCCACTTGTTCGTACTGAAAATCAGTTGTTTGCGCAATACGTTTCTCAAAGTCCATCAGCGTTTGGCAACTCAGCCACGCCGTTTGATAGCCGGCTTCGGCAAATGCCTCGACGATGGATTTCTCTTGGAAAGCCCGTTCGCGATTGTCTAAATCGGCGCGCGTCACCATCAAACTGACGGCATTGCGCGTGAGGTTGGCCTGACTGTACCAGTGACTCATGCTAAAGACATTTGGGATGGTGTCCAAGTAGGGCGATGTGGCACGTGCATAGCCGTTGAAATGAAAATGGTCGTAACGTGCTGCCTCCCCGATGATTACGATGTAATGCTCCTCAATGGTGTCATTTTGAGGCGTTATGCCAAAATCAAAGGTCTCTAATTGCTTATTTAACTCCTGTATATACGCCTGTTCTTGGCGATATTGTGCGGTGGCGATATATATGTCAAACGGGTATATCTTGTGAAACTTCATTGCCACATTATCCACTGCCAAAGATAGTTGCTCCTTGGTGGAATAGCCGTTTCCTTTATCAGGGAGAATACACAGCGAAGCAACCACTCCTCCAACGGCTAAAATGGGGAGCATAATCCACGTGAGTTTGCGAATAACAGACGAAAAGAGGAACTGATTGTCGATCTTAACGACTGCCCACCAATAGATGACCCAAATACCGGCAATCAGTATCAGCAGCGGCCAAACAGACCCCAATAATTCAAATGCCTCAACGCGATTTGTTTCAAAGATAATCGCCATAAAATGAGGGGCGACGGTCATGTGGTTGAGGGAGAGAGAAGCCATCTCAATCGGTGCCCAAAAGAGTGCCAAGACACCTTCTATAATAAAATACGTGCGTGCGCGCAGGAAAGTCGCCGGCAGGAAAAGACACACCAACACCACAACGAGATAGACCACTTCTTTCGCGAGCGAATAGGTGAGGTCCGTGCTCAAAATCATCGTGGCAATGTTGGGCAAAAGCAGAATGACCCAACAGAGTAGGAATAAGAGATGTTGTTTATTGATTTTCATGCTTGTGGCAGAGGTTGGTCAGTAATTGCTGCGTGAGCGTTGTATTGTCAAACGGTTTTAATTTTTCCGTCCGTCGTATTATCTCATCTTGTGTAAATGGCGTGTGATAGAGTTGCCGGCACAGATTTATCTGTTGCTGCGGGTCATCGGCGATAAGGCATAGATCTGCCAATTCGGTGCCATATACCATCTGCGAGTTGCAAATGACATGCCGTCCTTCGTAGAGTACATTCAGCAGTTTTAGTTTCAGTCCTGTGGCCTGAAATGTCACCAACAGATGCAACTGTGCTTCTGCTACCAAGCGTTGCATAGTGGATTGGTCGGGGTTGGAAACGATAGTCACGTTCTTGCTTTGTGGCTTTAATGTATTGGCCTCAGCCCCTGCTATGATAAACGGAATATCGGGAAGCTGGGGCGCAATTTTATTCAAAATATACGCCGCTGCCTTTTGATTCTCTTCTACCCGAAAATTGCCGTGATAGAGTATGCCGGACCCGATGCCGGTGGGGCAACTAATCTGTGTGTGGCTATGAAAACAAGGCAAGTAAGTGGTGGGAACAGAGGGATAGGTAGCCACAAAATGGGCTTCATCTTGGTGCGCAAGTGCGAAGATGCGTGTTGCATAAACGAGCATGTGCTCAAAACGTTTGAGTCGTCGCGCTTCCAACAGATAATAACATTTGTCACGCCACGAATGACCGGCTTTGGCGAGAGCGCGATAATAATCATGCTCTACATTACACTCCCGAAAATACTTTTCCCGATTGCTAAGTTCAGGGGCAGCCAAGGTACCGCAACTTACCAGTCCCTCGTACAAAATGGGTGCATCATCGAGCAATAAGTTCTGCAAAATATCGTAATTAGGGCGTCCTGCAACAGCCAAAGGAAGGCGACCCAGTAGGTGGCGTAGCGATATTTGGCGGGGGTAATAATATACTTTCTCACATAGATTTTCAAGTTCGGCATAGTGCGTTAACGTGCCTTTGTAGGTACAATGAAGAATGATGCTTGCCCCTGCCTGTGCCAGCGCCTTAATGCGGTAGTACACATCTATGGCACCACCGTAAGTAGGGGGGAAAGGTATATCAAAACAAACAATATGCAGGCGTTGTGGGGTCATTGTTGCAGTAGGTCGATAAATTGTTGCGTTTGGTATTGCCGGTTGAATAAATCTTTATTTTGTATGCCTTGGTGGGTATAGCCGTTTTGTTGCCATTCGTGGTATTTATCTAAGATAAATTGCTTGATTTGTTCTACATTTTGTGCAGCGATGCCAATGCCTGTTTCGGTAATTAGTTGTGCTAAACTATCTTCATCACTCGGAACGAGTAGAAGGGGCTTCTCGACACCTATGGCCTCAAAAACTTTGGTGCCCAATATGCCGTGTTGCTTGTTTTGTGGAGGGCACGCCAAAGCGACCAAAATGGAACTTTGTGCCATGATGTCATTCAGTTGGGAACGGTCCACATAAGTATGCCAGTGCAGATAATCTTGTGCACCGTAGCGTGTCGCCATCTGCAAAACGGCATCTGCCATGTGCGGCTCGGCATAGAAATTAACCTGTACCTGTTGGGGCGAGATAGTACCTGCTTTGTGCAAATCGCCAATGGCTTGCAACAGCAGTTGTGGCTGACGCAGTTGTAAATCGATGATACGACCGATATATGCAATGGAAAAGACAGATGACGGTTGCGCTTCAAAGTGCATTTCTGCTTCATCAAATCCGTTGTAAATCAGGTGGACGGGTGTAGTGGTTTGTGTTTGAAGCCACTCGCAATGCCAAGGAGAAACGCTCACAACGGCTTTTGCATGTTGGAGTATATGATTGCGAAAACGGATATTGCGTTTTTCATACCATTTGGCAAAGACGGTTTCTAAACCTAAAATGTGAGGTAGGGGGGTAGTAAAATAGGAGGTTGCTCCCCATTGCTCTACTATATCTCGCAAATCGATGACATACGGAATGTTCCATTTGCGGCTGAGATATTGCGCAGTCCATAAGGGGAAGTAGTAATACGATGAGCAAAGAATGGTATCAAATTGCGCTTGCGAATAGGTATGATAGAGTTTTTTGCCGAACTGTCTATCGGACCGGCGAAACAGTTTATCCGCGATGAAATGGCAGATATGTTGCCATTTAGAGGAATAAGTGGGTAGCGTACCTGCCTCTAATACACAATCGTGCCCTGCTTCTACCAAGTAGCGGTATGTGGCTGTCACGCGCGGGGCGTAACTGGGTGGGGCAATAGGATCACAAATGATTAGAATGCGCATAATATATCTACAATTTGTTGGGCAGTATGACCATTGCCGTATTCAGCAATATCTTGCTGAGGACGTTGGACATTCTTAACAGCAGTTATGATACGATTTATATCTGTTCCGACTAAGGTATTCCAACCTATTTGGACCGTTTCTACCCACTCTGTTTCTTCTCGTAAGGTGATACAAGGCGTACGATGGAAATAGGCCTCTTTTTGCATACCACCACTATCGGTCAGAATGCAGTACGCATTTTTCTCCAAGGTGGCTATATCTGCATATCCTACACTGTCCATTACCCGAATATGTGGTGCTTGGCTGAGTATTTGCTGCAAGGTGGGGTGTTCCGATATGACTTTTTTTGTACGAGGGTGCATAGGCCAAATGATGGGCCAACTTAATTGAGCAAATGCTAAGAGGATACGCTCTAAACAATCAATTTGATCCGTATTCTCAGCTCGGTGAATAGTGGCAAGCAGATAGGGGGAGGAAATGGCCAATTTATCTAACGTATCGGTCGCAATTGAACCAATCTGTAGGGCCGCGTCATACATAATATCTCCCACCTTATACACACGTTCCGTTATTCCTTCTGCCTTGAGATTACTAATGGCTGTGCTCGTTGGACAGAATAGCCAATGTGCCAAATGGTCTGTTTCTATGCGGTTATGCTCTTCTGTCATGTTCGTAAAACTTCTCAAACCGGCTTCTACGTGGGCGATAGGTATGCCGCATTGGTGTGCGGCACGTGCACCGGCTAAGGTTGAGTTTGTATCCCCATAAACTACCACCATATCGGGTTGCTCCTGCCGGAGAATAGGTGCAATTTGTTGGGTCATCTCGTCAGTGGAAGCGCCACAACCCAAATGCCAAGTAGGGGCTGGTAATTCTAATTCGGTGAAGAATATATCACTCATTTCATAATCATAGTGCTGCCCTGTATGCAGAATTTTTTCATGAATGGGGTAACCCTCCGCCTGCCGTTGCTTAATCGTTTGACTAAACATAGCCGCTTTGATAAATTGTGGGCGAGCTCCTATGATGGTGATGATATTCATAGCAGAGATAGAATCTTGGGATATAGAGAAGAGTGATATCCTTCTACGAAAATACTATTGTGCCACAGCAGATTGAGTTCGCCGTGGTGCTGGCGGACTTTGTCAATCAGTTCAGAAGCGTAGAAATATGCCTCGTCTTCGTTCAGGTGCATATAGTCCGTATTGCTGAGCGTGCAGTCCATAATAGTGAGAGGATGAAGGGTGAGAGAGGTAAGTTGCTTGGTTAGCGGATTAATCCAACGCACAGGGCGTGTGGTCTGCAAACGAAATCCGGCTTGGTCGGCAAATCCCATCGTGTAATCGTCCGTTACTCCAAAGTCCACCAATTGTTGCATACGTTCGATAGAGCAGGAGAGGTAATGACTGCGATGCAGTTGATAGTTGATGAGTGGGCAGTTATGCCGATATGCCAACGGGGCGTTTTCGTACGCACCGGAATGCAGTCCAAAATGAAGGCGTGATCCTATACTCATCCTATACTCATCGTATACTGATTGCAAGGCCGAATTATGAGCCAATGAGTACTGGGGATAATCCAATCCGCGACCGGGTGTGTCTTTCACAAAGAAGATGACATCTGCTTGGGCGACTTGTTGGTCCTGCTCCATCATCCAAGGGAAGGTAAAAGCCGGGTCGTTGTGTATGTTTTTCCACGAGGCAAGGACCTCTTTTCTCTGTCCGCGTCTGATTCCTCCCAACGCCCCCCGTAAGTGGCGATAATAGGCGATGGTGTCAATGTCGTGCGTGAGCCAGATGCCCGAGAACTCAGGTACGGGTAAGGGCAAATTGAGTAATTTGAGCAACAAACGGCTGTATTCGTCTATCAACGGTATTTGCCAATCGTTGGAACTCAGTCGTGAGTAGCGCGCCAAAAACCGCCCGTGCCGGTCGCGCTGCTTGTTAATCACTTCTTCTGCACGGGAGATGAAGAAGAACGTGTTGTAAATGAGGTCGGTACGAATGAGGTAGTGCCCGTTGGGAAGTGACTCAACCTGAGGAGTGGTACAATCGGGATAGTGCAAGGGTTGATTCAGCCCCTCTCCCAAAATGACAACAGGGCAGTCGGGATAGGTCTCATTCGGGCTACAATAGGCAATCTGCGTGGTAGCGGCCGTATCGCCGTACAGCAAGAAAGACAATATGTAACGAACGGTATCGTTCATCCTATTTTTGAATAAGGTCTTGCAACATTTGTGTGAGTTGCTCTACCTGCAAACGGGCATTGAATAGGTCCTTATTGGCGATAGGTTGGTGGGTATAGCCGTTTTGCTTCCACTCTTGGTACTTCTCGCGAATGAATGCCTGCACTTGGTCGGTGGACTTGGTACTGACACCGGATTCAGCCAGCGTGATGATGTTGGCTAACGGTCCATGCTCGGACGAGATGAGGAGCATCGGTTTCTCACAACCAATGGTTTGGTAGAAAGTCTCGTCCTGCAGATTGTTGGCATCTACGCTCTTCACGAAGAAAATAATAGACGACTGACGAATAGTGTCCGGAATCAATTCCTTAGGCAAGGTACCATAAGCAGTGGGACCAAAGCGATAGGAGAGTTGCTCATACCGCACTTTGTTACAATAACAGCACCATTGCAGTTCCGGTATCTCGGTGTGGAGGGGCTGCATCGCTTTGAGCAGAAGGTCAATGGGTTGTGCCTCCGTCAAGGTACCTATATAACTGATACGGAACGACTTAGACGGCGTGTCTTTGCGGAAATACAGGTCCGGATTGAAGCCATTGTAGAGCAAGGTAACATGCGGATTGATGGGTTCGATGGCTTTGACGTGTGCCGGAGAGACGGTGGTAATCGAATTGGCGCAAGCCAGTGTCTGATTGCGACGACGGGTGTAGATGAGGTTGTTCAGTTTGGTCAGCCAGCGATAGGATTTGTCGTACACCAAATCGTCGGGCACTAATTCGCGCAGTTCGGTAATGTCAACATGCAAGGGCAAATGCAGCAATTTGGCCACCTTGGCGGCGGCATTGAGCGGAAAACAAGAATTGGTACTGCAAAAGACAAGGTCAAAACGGCTCTTGCGTACCGCCCACAAAATGCTGTAGGCAAACTTGCGCTCCTTGCGGTTCGTGATAAACGAATACAGAGAATTGAGCAACCATTGCAGGAAATTGGTGTGCTTTGCCCCAAATTCATGAATGGGATATGTATTGTCAAAGGGAATTGTACTCCAAGGTTCGGTAAAAACCTCAATTTGATGTCCCTGTTGAACCCAATAATCGCACCAATATCGTAACCGTGCGTTGTAGTTAGGTGCCTTGTAGGCGTTGGATAAAATCAGTATATTCATAATGTGTATTAATTATCTGCCAATATCTCCCACTCGTACATTTTTTGCTCAATGAGATGCTTGATGTGTTCGTACTGTTGGAAGTTGTCTTGGGTTTGGTTTTCGGGATTTGCCAATCGAACCTCCAATTCTTTTTGTTGGTTTTCCAAGTTGGCAATCTCGGCTTCGGTGTCGGCTATTTGTTTTTCCAATTTACGTTTGGCTGCGGCTTGTGCTTTTTGTTCCTCGTAAGATGCTTTAGAAGATTTGACTTCCTCGCTCTTTGTAAAAGCCGTTGTAACATTGCTGTTTCTTTTTTCCAGTTCCTGCAACGAACCCATTTTCTTCTTGCGTAGGAAATCATAGATACCACCAATGTGTTCGCGTACCTTGCCACCGCCAAATTCATAAACCTTATCAACTAACCCATCGAGGAAATCGCGGTCATGACTGACGCAGATGACGGTGCCGTCAAAGTCTTTGAGCGCCTGCTTGAGTACATCTTTTGACGGCATATCGAGGTGGTTGGTCGGTTCGTCCAAGATGAGCAGGTTGCAGGGGGAGAGTAGCAGACGAATCATAGCCAAACGACTACGTTCGCCACCGGACAACACTTTGACTTTCTTGTCCGATGCTTCTCCACCAAACATAAACGCACCCAAGATGTCACGTATCTTGGTACGAATATCTCCTACAGCCACATAGTCAATTGTTTCAAAGACCGTACGGTCGCCATCTAAGAGCGACGCTTCGTTTTGGGCAAAGTAGCCAATCTTGACATTATGCCCGATTTTGAGGGTCCCAAGGGAGTCTAATTGCCCCATGATACAACGCACAAGAGTGGTCTTGCCTTCGCCGTTTCGTCCCACAAAAGCCACTTTTTCGCCCCGACGAATGGTGAGATTGACTTGGCTGATAACAGGGTGGGTGGCTTCCGGGTAGGTCTTCTCCAACTCCTCGATGATAACTGGGAAATCGCCACTACGGGGGGCCGGCGGAAAACGTAGATTTAGCCGTGAGGTGTCTTCTAAATCGACTTCCAACCGCTCCAACTTATCGAGTTGCTTGATGCGTGATTGCACTTGTACCGCTTTGGTGGCTTTATACCGAAAACGCTCGATGAAGGCCTCCGTCTCCTCTATCATCTTTTGTTGGTTGAGGTAGGCACGCACTTGCTGTTCGTGGCGCTCCTGACGCAAGGTGACGAATTGGTCGTAAGGTACGTTGTAGTCGTAGATGCGTCCCAATGTGATTTCAATGGTCCGGTTGGTGGCGTTGTTGAGGAAAGCACGGTCGTGGCTGACCAATAAAACGGCACTTGGCGACTGAGCGAGAAAATTCTCAAGCCACTGAATAGACTCAATGTCAAGGTGGTTGGTCGGCTCGTCCAATAATAGTAAATCAGGGTGACGGAGCAGAATCTTTGCCAACTCAATACGCATACGCCAACCACCGGAGAACTCATTGCACGGCCGCTCAAAGTCCTTGCGCTCAAAGCCCAAACCGATAACGGTCTTGTCCATTTCGGCAATAAAACGGGCTTCGTCTTCCCCCGTAAAGATGGTCATCACTTCCTCGCGGAGTGTGCGGTTATCATGAAAGAGCATTACCTGCGGTAAATAGCCGATGGTGATGTCATTATCCATCGCGATATGACCGGCAGTCGGTTCATACTCCCCTGCCAATAAACGCAAGAGCGTCGTCTTTCCTGCACCATTCTTGCCCACCAAGGCGATGCGGTCCTTCTTGTTAATGAGGAAGGAGATATCATCTAAAATGGGCTTAGATGCAAATTCGATGCTGATATGGTCAACGCTTATCATAGTGCTTTAGATATTGTCCTGTGTAAGATTGGGGGCATTGCATAATTTGTTCGGGTGTCCCTTCTGCCACGATATATCCCCCCTGCTCACCTCCCTCGGGGCCCAAATCAATGACATGGTCGGCTGCGAGAATAACAGCAGGGTTATGTTCGATGATGAGAATACTGTGAGCACGGCTGATTAGGCGGTCCATGGCAGTTAAGAGAATCTTGACATCGCTCAAACTGAGTCCTGTGGTGGGTTCATCAAAGATGAAGAGAGTGGGCTGCCCATTGTCTTCGCTAAGGAAAGATGCCAATTTGACGCGTTGGCTCTCGCCGCCGGACAGCGTGGAGGAAGATTGTCCCAATTTGATATAACCCATTCCAACATCTTGCAAGTGCTGCAACCGCCGTACGACCTTGGCTGCCCGCTTGTCCGTAACAAAGAAGTCAATGGCCTCGTCCACCGTCATATTGAGAATATCATAAATGGATTTATCACGATAGAGCACATCTAATACATCGCGCTGAAAACGCTTTCCGTGGCATTGCTCACATGGCAGAACAAGGTCCGCCATAAACTGCATTTCGATGGTTACCGTCCCCTCGCCCTTGCACATCTCGCAACGTCCTCCGGGGGTGTTAAATGAGAAGTGGGCAGGAGTAAAATGCAACTGCTTGGCTAACTGCTGTTCTGCAAATATCTGCCTTATTTCATCGTATGCTTTGAGGTAGGTCACAGGATTGGAACGTGTGGAACGACTGAGTGGGTTTTGGTCCACAAACTCCACATTTTTCAGCAGTTGCAGCGAGCCGCCCAATGAACCGAAGTCACCGGTATGGTCTGCCACGCCACCGTAGTATTTCTTGAGGGCGGGATAAAGCACCCGACTGACCAGTGACGATTTGCCCGAACCGCTAACTCCCGTGATAACGGTCATGACGTTAAGCGGAAAACGGACGGTTAGGTTCTTGAGGTTGTTCTCAGAAGCCCCGTGTACCTCAATATAGTTGTTCCACGGACGGCGTGAAGAAGGAATATCGTATGCAATCGTATGCGGTTTGGGAATACCGGAATAGGTGATTTGTCCTCCCCATTGTCCGGCTTTAGGACCTACTTCAACGAGGTAGTCGGCCGCGTGCTGTATATCCAAGTCGTGCTCCACAACCACAATCGTATTCTTGAGGTCGCGTAGTTCGTATAAAGCATGAATGAGCCGTTCCGTATCGCGTGGATGCAAGCCGATAGATGGTTCGTCCAGTACGTAAAGCGACCCTACCAAACTGCTGCCGAGTGATTTGCTGAGATTGATACGTTGGCTCTCGCCTCCGGATAGCGTGTTGGCACTACGATTGAGAGTGAGATAGTCCAAACCTACATCACACAGAAAACGTAAACGGGCGCGAATTTCTTTGATAAGCGGAGCCGCCGTAAGGGCATCGGTAGGAGGTAGTTGCAAGTTGTCAAACCACGGTTTGAGTTCGGAAATCGGCCATTGAATGAGGTCCTGAATGGATTTGCCATTTACCCGTACATACGATGCTTCTTTCCGTAAACGCAAACCGGCACATTCGGGGCAAGAGGATTTGCCTTTATAACGATTGAGCAAGATGCGGTATTGCATTTTGCTGTATTGCTTTGACTCCAATTCGAGGAAGAAAGCATTTAATCCTCTAAAGTGCTCATTACCTGTCCAAAGCAACTCTTTTTGTGCGTGAGTCAGGGCATAGTAGGGTTTGTGGATAGGGAAGTCAAATTGGTCGGCCGAATAAATCAAGGCGTCGTTCCAAACATGCATCGTCTCGCCGTGCCAACATGCAATAGCGCCTTCGTAGATAGACTTACTTTTATCGGGAATAACCAAGTCAGGGTCAATGCCGGTTGTATTGCCAAACCCATTGCAGCGAGGGCAAGCACCAAGAGGATTATTGAAGTCAAACAGGTGCTCGCAGGGTTCAATAAATCGTATGCCGTCGATTTCAAAACGCGTTGAGAATGTTTGCTGCTGGGGTTGCATTTGGGTATCTGTCCACCATAGCATACACTCGCCATGTCCCTCAAAGAAAGCCGTCTGTACCGAATCGGCAAAGCGGTTGGAAGTGGCTTGCTCGTGATCGACAACGATGCGATCTACCAGTAAAAAGAGGTTTTGCAAATCGATGGTTTTGCTGTCTATTTCTGTCAAATAAATGCTTTGTTGATTTGTTGAATCAAAGAGCCGCGAAAAACCTTGTTCCTGCCAAATACGCAGTTGCTCGGCAAACGTACGTTCGTCGCTCAATACAATGGGGGATAGTAGCCATAGCCGCGTCTGTACGGGCAATTGCTCCATTGCGCGTACCACGTCCGATACACTGTGTTTCTTTACCTCCTCTCCGCCATGTTTATTTGCACCTTCTCCGCTCGCGGGCGAGTACGTGTGCCCCACGCGCGCGAAAAAAAGTTTGAGGTAGTCATATATCTCCGTTACAGTGCCGACGGTGGACCGAGGGTTCCGTGTGATGGTCTTTTGCTGAATGGCGATAGCAGGGGGAATACCCTCTATCTTATCTACATCGGGCTTTTGCAGTCGCCCTAAGAATTGGCGTGCATAGGAAGATAAACTTTCCACATATCGTCGCTGTCCTTCGGCATATAAAGTGTCGAATGCCAAAGATGATTTACCCGAGCCGCTGACGCCGGTGATGACAGTCAGTTTGTTTCGGGGTATGTCCACCGACACGTTTTTTAAGTTGTGTGTCCGTGCTCCGTGAATATGTATGAAATGGTCTTCCAATGTTTATTTTTTCAAGAATTCATCGGCCATATCCTGTACTAATGTTTGTAGTTCGGGAGTGGCCAATTGAATGGTTGTTTCGTCTAATTTAGGAATTTTGATAGGTGTTCCGACAGGGATACGTTCGGGGTTGGATAAATGGTCGCGATTGGCATCGTAAATAAATACCCACAATGCTTTATTGCCATAATACCGATATGCCATCCACGCCAAGCGACTGTCTTGATGCATCTCTTCTGTGCCGATGAATTCGGTATATTCACGTGGTTGAGGTGCTATTGGTTCGCTTTCTTCAATCAATGAGTCAGTCATTACACTATCAACAGCGAGCGTGTCGTTGGCCGGCGGAAATGCGATAGTTGTACCTGCATCTGATAAGTCATCAGGCACTTCGTTGACCATTTCTGCCTTCTCGCGCAAGTCAATCAGCCACTTTTCTATGTGGTGTTGGAAGAAGAGAAATAGGCCAACTAATACTAAGAGGAAGACAACTATCGTAATAAGGGCGGTTAACCACAAATGGTCATTGGGCTTTGGGTTAGACCCTTGTTGGGGCTCTTGTTTTTGTTCCTCTTGTTTGGGCGCTTGTGGCGAGGGTGTAGGAGCAGGTTGGGGAGTTACAGGTACGGGAATAGGTATTGTCTCTGTCGGTTGGGTGGCCTTCTCTCCTTGTCCTAATTCACCCAAAATATCCATGATTTCATCGGCTTGGTCGCTCAGTTTCTTGATAGGGTCGATGCCGACTTCCAAACGGGGCGCATTGCTGTTGAGTTCTTCGTCCATGCCGGAAGCCATCGTGTAGGTCAATCGTTTGGTTTCAGGCAAGATAATAGGTTCGCCGGTGGTCACATTCACACTTTTGCGTGCTTTCATCGTCTTAAGGCGGAACGTACCCAGTCCGTTGATATGCAAGTCCTCTCCGCGTTGCAGAGCAGCGGTCATCTCGTCGAGCCAAGTGTTGAGAATCAGATTGGTCTCTTTTTCTGTCAAGTTGGTTTGGCGGGCGACAATTTTCTTAAATTCCACCCAAGTTAACTTGTTTTCCATATAAGTCAAAATCTTCGGCTCTTTCAATCAAAACATCGATGAAATCGCCAATTTTTAGTTGATTAGTATCTTCTTTACGAATTAAAACTTCACAATCTACTTCCGGTGAATCATACTCGGTACGACCAATCCAATAATCCTCTTCTTCTCGGTCAATCAGCACTCGGAGGGTTTGTCCTACCTTGGCATTTTGCATCTCAGCGGAGATTTGTTGCTGAATAGCCATCAAGCGCGATAAACGCTCTTGCTTGACCTGCTCAGGTATGTCGTCTTTGTAGTTTTGCGCTGCATACGTGCCATCTTCTTCGCTATAGGCAAAAGCCCCCATTCGTTCAAATCGCATTTTTTGAGTCCATTGACATAACTGCTCAAAATCTTCCTCCGTCTCCCCGGGGTGTCCTACCATTAGGGTGGTGCGAATATGAATAGACGGTATGCGGGTGCGTATCCGTGCGATGAGGGCATCTTGCTCCGGTTGCGTAATGTGTCGTCGCATCATAGACAGCATGTGCGTGGTACAATGTTGTAGTGCAAGGTCCAAGTAGTTGCATACATTGTCGTGCTTGGCCATCACTTCTAACAACTCCTCCGGAAAATCGGTGGGGTAGGCATAGTGTAGGCGAATCCACTTGATACCGTCAATTTGCGCCATTTCATCGACTAATTCCGGCAAAGCATGTCGCCCGTAGAGGTCTAATCCATAGCTTGACAGATCTTGGGCGATGACATTCACCTCTTTGACCCCTTGACTCTGTAACCATCGCACTTCGTCCAATATATCTTCTTTGGTGCGTGACGTGTGCCGACCGGTAATCAACGGAATGGCACAATAGGAACAAAACCGGTTGCATCCTTCGCTAATCTTGAGGTATGCCGTATGCGATGGCGTTGTCAGATGGCGTGGCACGTCCACAACTGTATTTTCCTTGATTTCATCGGAGTTTTTAGTCAGTTCTTGTACCAAGTTCAGGTAATCAAACTTGCCAAACCATTTATCGACCTCCGGTATCTCTTGTTCCAAATCGTGCAGATATCGCTGGCTGAGGCACCCCATCACGTACAACGCATCTACCATCCTTGCCGTTTTGCGTGCTGCAAAATGAAGAATAGTGTTGATACTTTCTTCCTTGGCATCGCCGATGAAACCGCAGGTATTGATGACCACTATGCGTCCGGTGGGTTTGTCGGCATCGTGATAACAACGATACCCGACTGCTTCCAATTTGGCCATCAGACGTTCCGAATCCACCAAGTTCTTGGAGCAACCTAACGTGAGTATGTCAATCCGTTTAGTTGCCAAGGTCGCTGTGGAATTTGATGCGCACCAGTCGTACATGTAACTCGTCGTAATAATCCTCTCCTAATTCTTGCATGGCGAGTTTGATATTGTCGTTTTCGGCATTCTTGAAATAGTCGATGATTTCTTCCTTTTCATCGGGATCTACCACCTCGTCAATGAAGTAGTTGATGTTGAGTTTGGTGCCACTATACACGATGGCCTCAATCTCTTCCAACATCTCGTCCATTGACATACCTTTCGATTCGGCAAGGTCGTCCAATGCTACTCGGCGGTCGATTGCCTGAATGATGCTTATCTTGCGGGTCGAGTCTTTGGCTTTGGTGCGGAAACGTAGGTCTTCGGGGCGAATTATCTCGTTTTCATCGACATATTCCTTGATGACTTTCAAAAATTCTTCTCCGTATCGTTTGGCTTTTCCTGCACCCACTCCGGGGATGTTTTGCAGTTCCTCAAAGGTGATGGGATAACTGGTGGCCATCGCTTCCAACGAGGGGTCTTGGAAGATAACAAACGGGGGCACATCGAGTTTTTTGCTCAGCTTTTTGCGCATATCCTTCAAAATGGAGAATAGCACTTCGTCTGCGGCTGCCGAGCCAATCATGGCGGCTTCCATTTCTTCCTCATCGTCTTCGTCATGCACTTCCAATGGCACTTCAAAGTGTCCGGGACGGCGCATCCATTTATGTCCTTCAGGCGTTATCTTCAGGTCACCGTATGACTCAATATCTTTCTTGAGGTATCCGGCCAACATGGCTTGACGGATAATTGCATGCAACGTATTCTCGTCCTCGTCTTCGGCGCAACCGAAGTTCTCTAAGTCGTCGTGTTTATAGGAGCGAACAGCCGACGTGGCATTACCGTGCAAAATATCGACGATATGCTCAGCGTGGAATTTCTCGTTGAGTTGGTGAATGGTTTCCAGTGTGATGGTCAGCAACTCGTTTTCATCTACCATGCGATACTGCTTGCGGCAGTTATCGCAATTGCCACATTTCTCCTCGTTGTAATCCTCACCGAAGTAGTGTAGCAACAACTTACGACGGCAAATAGACGATTCGGCATAACTTTGTGTTTCGTAAAGCAGTTGATTACCAATGTCTTGCTCTGCCACTGGTTTGCCTTGTTGGAACTTGCGCAGTCGCTCAATGTCCTTTGGGGAGTAGAAGCAAATACATTGTCCTTCGCCACCATCTCGGCCGGCGCGACCTGTTTCCTGATAATATCCTTCCAAGGATTTAGGAATGTCGTAATGCACCACAAAACGTACATCTGGCTTGTCGATACCCATACCGAAAGCGATGGTTGCCACAATTACTTGGCATTTTTCCATTAGGAATGCATCTTGATTGGCAGACCGTTCCGTAGCTTCCATGCCGGCGTGGTAGGGCAGGGCGGATATGTTATTCACGCGCAGGGTCTCTGCCAAATCTTCCACTTCCTTGCGTGCCAAGCAGTAGATAATACCCGACTTGCCGTTCATAGAACGGATATAGCGAATCAAATCCTTGTTGACGTCGTCTGTTTTTTGGCGTACCTCGTAATATAGATTAGGTCTATTAAAACTCGACTTAAACACCTTGGCGTCTAGCATACCTAAGTTCTTCTGTATGTCGTGCTGTACCTTGGGCGTAGCAGTGGCTGTCAGGGCTACGATTGGCGCACGGCCGATGCGCTCAGTCATGTCTTGGATGTTCCGATATTCAGGACGGAAATCGTGCCCCCATTCGGAAATACAGTGGGCCTCATCTACCGCATAAAAACTTACCTTGATACCGCGTAAAAAGTCGATGTTTTCGGACTTATTGAGCGATTCGGGGGCCAGATATAGTAATTTGGTCTTGCCGGCTAAAATATCTTCCTTTACGGCTGTGATCTCCGGCCGGGACAACGAGGAGTTAATGAAGTGGGCCACTCCGTCTTCTTCGGAGTAATTGCGCATCGCATCGACTTGGTTCTTCATCAGGGCAATAAGTGGACTTACCACCACAGCCACACCGTCCATCAATAGCGATGGCAACTGGTAGCACAAACTTTTGCCTCCTCCCGTTGGCATTAAAACAAAGGTGTCGTTGCCATTGAGGATATTCATTATGATATCCTCTTGATTACCTTTGAAATTGTCAAAACCAAAATGATACTGTAGCGCAGCAATCAGTTCTTCGTGTGTTATCATCGTAAAAGGTTCGATAAACGATTTTACATTCAATTTTAGTGCAAAATTAAGGAAAAATATTGAGATAACCAAATTTTTTTTCAAAAAAAAAGTAAAAAAGTTGCATATGTTCTAAAAAAAGTGTAATTTTGTAGCCGATTTTTAAACCAATATACATGGAAAAACGCGATTTGTCTTTTGGACAATTATTCAATTTAAGTTTTGGTTTCTTCGGTGTGCAGATTGCGTATGCTCTCCAAAGTGCCAATATCTCCCGTATCTTTGCTACGTTGGGTGCTGACCCGCACCAGCTCAGTTTCTTTTGGATTTTGCCCCCGTTGATGGGTATGATTGTGCAGCCGCTTATCGGTAAGTATAGTGACAAGACATGGTGCCGCTTGGGCCGTCGTATGCCTTATCTTATCGTGGGCGCGCTCATCGCGATTGCCGTGATGGTTCTGCTGCCCAATGCCGGTAACTTTACCTTCGCCCAAAGTGCTTTCTTGGGGTTGAATGCTGCCATGTGGTTTGGCCTGTTCTCGTTGATGTTCTTGGACACTTCTATTAATATCGCCATGCAGCCGTTCAAGATGATGGTGGGTGATATGGTCAACGAAAAGCAGAAGGGTACGGCCTATGCCATTCAGTCGGCTTTGTGCAATGCCGGCTCTATTTGTGGCTATATTTTTCCTATATTTTTTACGTGGATTGGTATTGCCAATACGGCTGCGGAAGGCGTTGTGCCTGATAGTGTTAAGTGGAGTTTCTATGTGGGTGCAGCCATCTTGATTTTGTGTGTACTTTATACCTTCTTCACTGTTAAGGAAATGAACCCTGAGGAATATGCCGCTTTTCATGGTTTATCCGGTAATGCCGGTCAATCAGGAGAATCCGGTGAGAAGGAAGAGCCGGGTTTTGTCAAACTGCTGATTGACGCACCTTCTACCTTCTGGACGGTTGGTTTGGTGCAGTTCTTCTGCTGGGCTGCCTTTATGTATATGTGGACGTACAGCAATGGTGCTATTGCTACTCAATGCTATGCGTGGGACGGTGTCAGCACGGCTGCTGATGCCTTCCAAACTGCCGGCAACTGGGTGGGCGTTGTCTTCTGTGTTCAGGCAGTCGGCTCGCTCTTGTGGGCGATGGTCTTGCCCGTTTTGGAGAAGTATTTTACCAACAGAGGTGCGTATGCCATTTCGCTCTTGGTAGGTGCTGCCGGATTTATTTCGACTATGTGGGTCACCAATCCGTATGTCTTGTGGATTAGTTACTTGCTCATCGGTGCTGCTTGGGCTGCTATGTTGGCGTTGCCGTTTACTATTCTGACCAACTCGCTCAAGGGTGAGAACATGGGCTATTATTTAGGGCTCTTCAACTGCACGATTTGCCTGCCTCAGATTGTGGCAGCACTTTTGGGCGGTGTTCTCCTTAAATATATATGCGCAGGCGCGCAGGTAGGTATGCTGGTTGTCGCCGGTGTCTTATTGGTCTTGGGTGCCGTGAGTGTGGTGCTGGTGAAGGAGAAATAGCAAGTTGCTATCATTCTCGCCGTTTTACTATCAAAATGAAACTATGTACGATATACGAACGATATACGAACGGTGAGCGAACGATGGACGAACGATAAAAATGAAATGCAAACTATCAAAATAACACAAAATTAACTATTTTACTATCATTATGAAACAAAAACACGTTTTACTTATGTTGTTTGCGTTGGCATCGTGTGTAGCGTTGCAGGCGCAAATCAAAGGTACCGTTTTGGAGGATGCCAGTGGCGAACCTGCCATCGGTGCCAGCGTGGTAGCCGTAGGTACTACCAATGGTACGGTTACTGACTTTGACGGTGTCTTTGAGTTAAATGTGGCTGAAGGTACGCAGGTACAAGTTAGTTACATCGGTTTTGCCACGCAGACGGTGGCTGCCAAAAAAGGCATGATTATTCGTTTGAAGGAAGAAACCGTCCAACTCAACGAAGTTGTTGCCATCGGTTATGGCTCGCAACGCAAAAAAGAGGTTACTGGTTCGGTAACGAGTATGAAAGCCGAAGACTTCAACCCGGGTGTTAAGAGTGACCCAATGGGCTTGCTGCAAGGTCGTGTTGCCGGTTTGACCGTTATTCGTGCCGGTGGTGATGACCCTACCAATACGGGCTTCTCGGTGCAGATTCGTGGAACATCTACCTTGGGGCAAGGTACCGGTAGTACACCTTTGTACATCGTAGATGGTGTGCCTGTATCGGTGATTGACAATATCTCGCCGGAGGAAATCCTTTCGATGGACGTGTTAAAAGATGGTTCGGCTGCCGCTATTTATGGTACACGTGGTACCAACGGTGTGATTATTATTACCACCAAACGTGGAGTTTCGGACCCGAATTTGGAAAAGGGTAAATTCAACTTGGAATATGCCGGTTATGTCAGCTTCTCGACGGTGGCTACCAAGACGGGTATGGCTACTGCTGACCAATATCGCAAATTAAACGAAACGACCGGTACGTGGATTAAGGGTACCGACAAAGGTGCTTCCACCGACTGGTATGGAGAGCAGTTGCGTGACTTCGGTTTGACACATCACCACGATGTGGCTATCGCCGGTGCCACCAAGAATTTCTCGTATCGTGGCGCTATCGGTTATAAATATGCCGAAGGTATGGCTAAGAAGAACGACCGTAATGAGATTCAAGCCAAGTTTGCTGCTGACCAAACCGCTTTTGAGGGCTGGCTCAAACTGCAATACGACTTCTCGTATATGCACTATAAGAACAATAAGTTCATGGGTGACCTGACCTCTGGTGCTATTCTTAATCCTACAATGCCTATTTACAATGCAGATGGCACATACTACGAGCCCGTTGGTACCGTTACGGCAAACCCCATCGCTGATAATGAGCAAAGAGAGGAATACAACGATGGTAATGTCTTCCATGGTAGTGTCAAAGCAACGGTGGACATCAAGGCCGTTCCCGGCTTGAAAGTGAGTGGCTTTGCTGCTTTGGACGAGAGTGATGGCTATAAATACTGGAGAACATACAAAGATTACTACAAAGCAAACGATGCGAATAAATCGTCTCGTACCACTTCGCGCACCTTGTCACAATTATATGAAGGAACGATTGACTATGCCGGACAGTGGAATGGTCACACCCTGACTGCTGTGTTGGGTGGTTCGTACCAAAACTTCTGGTACGATGGCTCTGATATTTGGAATGGTAATTATGCTACGGATGCTTCGGGTTATTACAGCATGGGTGACGGTATTATTGACAAGGACTATTCGGGTATGTCTTCCTATCGCTCGGAGAATACGCTGATTTCCTTCTTTGGCCGTGCTAACTATAACTACAATGAGAAATATCTGGCATCTGTCAGCTTGCGTGCTGAGGCATCTTCTCGTTTTGGTAAGAACAACCGTTGGGGTTATTTCCCTGCTGCCAGTGTAGGTTGGCGCATCGCAGGTGAGGACTTCATGCGTGACCAAAAGTGGTGTAATGACCTCAAACTCCGTTTCGGTTTCGGTATTACGGGTAACAACGTTGGTAGCGACCTGATGTCTGTAGAGATGTTGTCGGTAGGTGATGATTTCAACAACCACGGCATCGTAGCCAAATCGTACACCGTTTCGCAAAATGCCAACCCCGATTTGCGTTGGGAAAAGAAATACGAGTACAACTTAGGTCTTGATTTCTCCTTCTTGCAGAATCGCTTGTATGGTACATTCGACTTCTATCTGCGTAACACGAAAGATTTGCTGTGGTACTACAACGTGCCCACACCTCCGTATCAATACTCTACCTTGTTAGCCAATGCTGGCGAGATGACCGCTATGGGTATGGAATACACCATTTCGGGTGTGCCTGTTAAGACCAAGAACTGGGAATGGACTACCACTTGGACGATGGCGTTCAACAAGAACCGTATCGACAAACTATCCGACCCGTCTAAGGGCTTCAACTATGACGTAAAATGGTGCGGAAACGTGTCGGGTAACAAAGTAAATGGTACTAATACCCAGAAGATGATGGAGGGTCAACCTGTTGGCTGCTTCTATGGATATAAGTGGACGGGTGAATTTGATGCAAATCACAACTGCATATATGAGGACTATGACAATAATGGCAAATTGGACGACAACGACAAACAATACCTTGGCTCTGCACAGCCGAAGATGTCTTACGGTTGGAACAATACCATTCGTTGGAAAGACCTTGACATTAGCTTGTTCTTCCGCGGTATGGTTGGCAACAAAGCGCTGAACGTAGCCCGTTGGGTATATGCTCCCAATAGAGGTAGCAACGGTTTGAACGTCTTTATGAAAGATGTAAATGACTTTGCATCGGGAAATGGAACTTTCTTCCAAGCTGATTTCTCGGATTACTATTTGGAGGATGCAAGTTTCTTGAAGTTGGATAATATCACCGTTGGGTACAATATCCCACTGCCTGAAAACAAGTATTGCCAACGTTTGCACGTCAACTTTACCGTACAAAATGTATTTACCATTTCGAAATACTCGGGTATGGATCCGGACCGTGTGAACACAACGGCTATTGAGAATACGGGTATCAACTATGTGGATTTCTATCCTTCTACCCGCCAATTCCAAATTGGTGTAAATGCTACTTTCTAATCAATAAATTGGTATAATTATGAAGAAGACAATATTTTCAGTTCTCGTGTTGGTGCTCTTAATGGGCACAACGATGACTTCTTGCAACGACCAGTTGGAAGAAAAAGCATACGGTAAATCAACTACCGAAGAGTTCCTCAAAGACCCACAAAACTTTGACTTGATTGTGGGACAAATTTATGCCGATATTAAATGGCTACACGACCACTGGACCTATTGGGGCTTGTGTACCTTGACTTCCGATGAAGCAGTATGCCCTATCCGTCAACCGCAAGGACACTGGGGCGATGGTGGCTTTTGGCGTGAACTTAACACCCACCAATGGGACAAAACTGGTAAGGCCTTCAAGTATGTATGGACATACTGCAATGGTGGTGCCGTTTTGTGCAACAAAATCTTGGCACAATTGGAACAAAACAAGGATATGTTCGACGATGAAACCTATGCTCGTTTCAAGGGCGAATTGGTTACCGTGCGTTGCTTCTATTACTATACCTTGTTTGACTGCTTTGGACGTATTCCTTACACGGAGGATTTCTCTGATAAATTTGTAGATTTGATGGAGCCGGCACAGGTTTGGGAAAAATTGGTTACCAATTTGGAGGCATGCGCCCCGGATATGGCTCTGGCTAATGTTCCTTCGCGTGATTACAACTATGCACGTGCTACGCAAGGTATGGCATACACCCTCTTGGCTCGTTTGTACTTGAATGCTGAGTCCTATGATGTTCCTGCCGAGATGTTGACAAAATACGATGTGTATAACAAGTGTATAGAGGCATGCGACAAAGTCATCAATAGTGGTGTTTATCAAATTGAAGACGACTTCTTTGCCAACTTCGCTATCAACAATGGCGGTAGCAAGGAGAACATATTTGTTATTCAGGAGGATGGTACCAACAACAGCCCCAAATCAGGTCTTGAGTCCAACCCTATGAATAAATTGCGTATCACGTTGCTTACTATGCACTACAACCACGAGCAGATTTGGAAGATGAAGATTAAACCTTGGAACGGTTTCTCGGCAACGACTGAGTTTATCTCCAAATATCAAACCGGTGATAAACGTGGCTTGTGTGATGTGACACTCGGTACAAAGACACCTGACAATGAGCGTTATGGATGGTTCGTAGGTCCTGTGTATGCTCCTTCCGGAGATTCCATTGCTTGGGACGATAACAACGAACAGGTCATTATCGAAAACGCATATTATGGTGGAAACGATCATACAAAAGCGGGTAAGGTGGAAGATTGTGGCTGGAACTGTGGTGCCCGCTGCTGGAAATATGAGGTGGACAAAACGGGTACATACACCTATTGTGAAAACGACTTTGTATTCCTACGTTATGCTGATGTGTTGTGGATGAAGACGGAAGCCCTGTTGCGTGCCGGTCAGTCCATCGCGGAGATGGTTAATAATGCCGAGTTCCAACTTCTGCGTACTCGTGTCGGTGTTCCCGCTTACACCGAGGGTGATCTCACCTTAGAGGAAATATACGATGAGCGTGGCCGTGAGTTCGCTTGGGAGATGACACGTCGTCGTGATATGATTCGTTTCGGAAAGTATGACAAGGGGGGCTATGGCTTCGCACAACCCACCGAATCCTATCGTAAATGGTTCCCAATCAACGAGGATATATTAGGGGCTGAACCACGTTGGAAACAAAACACCGGTTATTAAAACAAACATAATGCGACTATGCATTGTGCATAAATAAATTATTAATTAAAAACATTTTTATTATGAAGAAACTTTTTGTGGCCTTTATGGCTCTTGCAACTATCGGTATGGTAAGCTGCAAAAAAGAAGATGCTAACAACAATCCTCCTACACCTCCTCCAACACCTGTGGATGAAATTCCTACGAACATTTCAACCCCTGATGCTGGCAAAATGACCTTTGTTGTATGTGTTGATAAAACCTACAACGAGCAAATTTGCAACACAATTGGAATGATTGGCGGTTTCTGTAGTTATGAAGCTGCTAGTGCAGCTGTTTTTGAGAAAGTGGCTGAAACGGAAAACTGGTATTCATACACAATGGATGTAACCGATGCTACTACTTTTGGTAATTCTAAACTCACAGTTGTTGCAGAGGATGGTTCCACTGCTTATGACTACGAAGGTACAGGCGGTGAATATGCTCTTATGGAGGGTACTGACGCTTATCTGAAATTGGGTGATGACTATGGTACTGCAAACTGCATCCAATTGGTAGAAGGCGCCGATCTTAACCAAAAGATTTTATATGTCCGCATAGGTAAATTTAAGGCTAACCCCTGCGCTGCTTACATCACATACACTATCAACGCTAAGTTCCCTGAAATTTGTGAGGAATCCAACATCTTGCCTGCTGTCATTGGTAACTTCAAGGGCTCTGGCTGGGGTACTGCCTTTGATATGACTTGGAACGAAGCAGGTGCTTGCTGGACGGTTGAAATCGAAGGTCAAGCCAACAATGAGTTCAAGTTCCAAGCTCATGCCGGTTCTTGGGATGGCCAACCTCAAGAATCTGTGCTCAATGATGAAACAGGTGAGTATGAGTGGAAAGACTTCGCTAATATCGTTTTGACTGACGAAACAGCAGTTACTTTTGACTTCTCGGATCCTGAAAAATATCGTTGGCCCGAGTGCAACGGTGAGAAAGTTGAGTACAACGAGGCAGGTGAAGTAACTATCACGGTTACTGTTACCAATCGTGAATATCAAGATGGTGATGTTTGCGTTCTTGCCGGTAACTTTGAAGAAAATGCTTGGAGTACAGACGCATATCCAATGACTTATGATGCTCAAAATGGTGTTTGGACTTGGACGGGTATGGTTCCTGCTGATTTCAAATTCAAAGCCGTTTATAATGGTTCTTGGGCATCTGGTGACGACGTTAAATTATTGAAGGACCTCAGCAACGCTACGGTTAGCTTCACAATTTAATCATCAACAGTTAAATTGATATCACAAAAGGACCGCTTCGGCGGTCTTTTTTTGTATTTCAACTCTCAACTTCCCCATTTTCCATTTAAAAAATTTGCAAATGTGCAAAAAAAATTATACCTTTGCAGTCAGATTTGGTTTGTGACAAAAATGGCAATAACCTTAATAAATTAACAATTATGGAACTACAAGAATTAAAGCGGGCCTTTGCGAAGGTCTTTGGTCAACAGGCAACAGCTGTTTATTTTGCCCCGGGTCGTGTAAACTTAATCGGTGAGCACACTGACTACAATGGTGGCTTCGTCTTCCCTTGTGCCCTCAGTTTTGGTACGTATTTGCTCGTTGCGGAAAACAATACGGCTACTATGCGTTTCCAAAGTTTGAACATTGACGGTGATATGGTAACAGTGGGTTTGGACGCTCTCATGAATCCGTTGCCCAACAATTGCTGGGTAAATTATCCCCTTGGCTGCATTGCACAATATATCAAACGTGGCATGAATATCAGCAAGGGCTACGATATGCTCTTCTGGGGTAATGTACCTGCCGGTGCCGGTTTGAGCAGCTCGGCAGCCATTGAGGTAGTGACCGCAGCCGTCTTCAACGACATCTGCAAAGCCGGTTATGACAAAACCGAACTCGCCAAGATTGGCCAACTCAGTGAGCATGAATTTGCCGGTGTGAACTGTGGCATTATGGACCAATTCGCTTCGGCTCAAGGCAAGAAAGACCATGCTATATTCTTGAACTGCGATACCCTTGATTTCCAACTTGTTCCCGTTAAGTTGAACGGCGTGAAGGTGGTTATTTCCAATACGCACTCGCCTCACAAACTGGATTCGGGTGCCTACAACGCACGTGTGGCACAATGCCAATTAGCCGTTAAACAGTTACAAACGGTGCGTCCTGAACTCAAGAACTTGGCACAACTGACCGAGGCAGAGTTCAAACAGGTAGAGAGCGCTATCACCGATGAAACGGCTCATCGTCGTGCTCGCCACGTCGTGGGAGAGGTACAACGTACTACCGATGCTGTAGAAGCACTCAAGAAAGGGGATTTGACCACCTTTGGACAACTTATGAATCAAAGCCACGTCTCGCTGCGTGACGATTATGAAGTAACGGGTCCCGAACTCGATGCAATGGCAGAGGCCGCTTGGAAAATTGACGGCGTTATTGGTAGCCGTATGACAGGCGGTGGTTTTGGTGGTTGTACCGTTTCGCTGGTTAAGGACGAAGCTATTCCTACGTTCATTGAGCAAGTGGGTAAGGAATACACCGCCAAGACAGGGCTCCAAGCCGAGTTCTATGTGGCTGAAATCGGTGACGGAGTACGTCAAGTGAACGATTAACGAATACCATTGCACTCTGCACTATGAAAGCAATTAGAATTATTACCCTCCACGGTGGACAAGGACTGACTGCACAAATCAGCAACTACGGTGCCAAAGTGCTCAGTTTGGTTGTACCTGATAATCAGGGTGTGGCAAAAGATGTGGTTCTTGGCTTCAAGACGATGGAAGAGTGGCAGCAGAAAGAAACGTATTTCAATGCCATCATAGGGCGTTATGCCAACCGTATCAAGGACGGACGCTTTACGTTGGACGGCAAGACCTACCAATTGCCCATCAATAACGGCACTAACTCATTGCATGGCGGAGTGCATGGCTTTAACGAAAAAGTGTGGAATATAGTGGGGCAAACGCGTTACAGCGTTTCCCTACATTACCGCGCGGCAGATGGTGAGGAAGGTTACCCGGGTAATTTAGATGTCTATGTCACCTATACCCTAACCAAAGACAATGCTCTCTCCATCCAATACGAGGCAAAGACCGACCAGCCGACTATTCTTGGTTTTACCAATCATGCTTATTTCAACTTGGCAGGGGAGGGTAGTGGCACCGTCCACAATCATATCTTACAAATCTTTGCGGACAACTACACCCCATTTGACGACACCGCCTGTCCCACAGGCGAAATCTTGCCGGTAGAGGGTACTCCGATGGACTTCCGTCAACCTACGCGAGTGGGAGACCGTGTCGATGACCCCTTCTTCGCTCCCGGACGTGGTATTGACAACAACTGGGTCCTGCGGAAAACAATGAATGACAAAAAAGAAGCGCAATTGGCAGCCGTGGTAGAGGCAGATGGCAGAAAGATGGAAGTGTGGACCACAATGCCCGGCTTGCAGGTCTATACCGGCAACTGGGTAGAGCAGAACGAGGGCAAGAGTGGAGCGATGTACAACGTACAACATGCCATCTGTTTGGAGGCACAATCTTTCCCCGATAGTCCCAATCACCCTAATTTTCCCAACACCGTTCTGCGTCCCGGAGAGGTGTATTATGAAAAGACGTTATATCGGTTTGTAACAAAATAAGTATGGCCCCGATAGATTGGAAAAATGTATGGCAGTTCACTCGTACTTATTTGTTGAATAAGTATGTCATCACGGTAATAGTTTTTGTGCTAATCTTCCTTTTTGTAGGGGACCAGAGTTTGATTAAGGATATGCAACGTAGTCGTCAAATTAGGCAGACGGAGCGTGCTATTCAGAAGTCGGAGCGTGCCATTCAGGAAGCCAATCACAAAAAAATTGCGTTGCAACAGATGGATAGTTTGGAGCAATATGCTCGCGAACAATACCTGATGCACAAGAGCAACGAAGATGTCTATTTAGTAGAAGAGTGAACCATGATTGATAAATTGGTCAACGAACATCTGATTTTAGGTATAGACCCGGGTACTTTGTTTATGGGATATGCCTTGTTACACACCGTAGGGCAGCGTACCGAAATTGTGACTTTTGGCGTGAAGGATGTACATAAATTAGAGGACCAATATGCCCGTTTACAACAAGAATTCTTTTTTCTACAGGAACTGATTGACCAATATCACCCGACTGAATTAGCTATCGAAACGCAGTTTGTGGACAAAAACCCGCAGACCATGATTAAGATTGTTCATGCACAGGGAGTGGCGATTGCTGCCGCACTCAGCCGAGATATTCCCATCAATGAGTACAGCCCAATGAAAATTAAAATGGCGATTACGGGCAACGGACACTCGACCAAAGAGCAGGTGGCAGGTATGTTGCAGCACTTTCTCAAAATACCTGATGAGCAGATGCCGAAGAAATTAGATGCCACCGACGCATTGGGTATTGCCTACTGTCATTACCTCCAATTGGGACTGCCTATGAAAGAAAAAGGTGCCAAGAACTGGACGACCTTTGCCAAGCAGAAAGGGCTGACTGACAGTGCCCTGACAGGTCCCAATCAAAAACTTTTGGCTGCTTTGCATGGTAAAAAATAGCAAAATATTTGCATATATCAAAAAAAAGCAGTATCTTTGCACTCGTAAACAAAATTTTACTTTGTATGGCTTATAAAATTTCTGAAGATTGTATCGCCTGTGGCACCTGTAAAGATGAGTGCCCGATGGGAGCTATTTCCGAAGGCGAACATTACAGCATTGATCCGGACATTTGTGTTGAATGTGGCACATGCGCGGACGTCTGCCCAAGCGGCGCAATTTCTAAATAAAAATTGCTCAATGTATGTAAAAGCCGACTCATCTGAGCCGGCTTTTTGATATGTTTAAGTACCCCAATGTCATTTTTTTGAAAAAAATGTCAAGTCGAGTTTGCAATTTCCATTTTTTTTTTGTATCTTTGCACTCAAATTGAAGAACAACGGTTAAGAGAGGTATGTTAGACAGTTTTTACAAAACCCATGATTATCTGGTGGAGCACGTAAATGTGCCTATTCGTCGCCAGCTGATGGATGAGATTAATTGGAAAGATCGCCTAATCGCTATTAAAGGTGGACGTGGCGTAGGAAAAACAGATTTTCTGTTAGGATACGCCAAAGAACTGTTGGTATTAGCACCCGAAAAAAAGCGTGAAACGCTGTATGTTAATTTCAACAATTTCTATTTTACGGAGCACTCGCTCTATGAATTTGCAGGTGAGTTTGTCAAGGAAGGTGGCAAGACCTTGCTGATTGACCAAGTGTTTAAGTACCCGAATTGGTCGAAAGAGTTGCGTGATTGCTTCTTCCACTATACAGGTCTGCGCATTATCTTCTCGGCTTCGCCGGTAATGCGTCTGATTGAGGGTAATTCGGATATTGGACACATTGTGAAGATGTACAACCTGCGTGGCTACAGCTTCCGTGAATACCTGAATTTGAAGACAGGCAGCCATCTGCGCTCTTATACCTTGGACGAGATTTTGCGTGACCACGAAGCTATCGCCGCTCAGATATGTGCGAAGGTAAAACCCTTGTGGTATTTCAAGGAGTATTTGGAGCAGGGCTACTATCCGCACGACCCTGCCGAGTGGAACTACTCGGATAAGGTACTCAAGTTGATGAATATGATGATTGAGGTTGATGTGCTACTGGTGAACAAGATAGAGGTGGCGTATCTCAATCGCATCAAGAACTTGCTATATCGCCTGATGTTGGACGTGCCTTGCGGACTGAACATCAGTAAATTGGCAGAAGCTACAGATACGTCCCGTTCTACGATTATCAACTACATCAAGTACCTCAAAGATGCCCGTTTGCTGAACCTGCTGTATGTGGAGAGCAAGCAATTCCCGATGAAGCCCTCGCGCATTTATATGCAGAACCCGAACCTGTGTTATATGTTACCAACGCGCCAGCCAGACGAGCAGGCCGTGGCAGAGACATTCTTCTACAGCGCTCTGCATGGCGTGCATAAACTGAATGCCTGTGAGACGGCATCGTTCCTCGTGGACAAGAAGACACGCTTTGATGTGTTGGCACATCAGCCCAAGATACCCGGTTTCCGTTATTCTGCAATTGGGGACTTGGAAATTGGACGTGGCAAACAAATCCCGTTGTGGCTATTTGGATTCTTATATTAACCGATTATATTCACTCATTTTAAGTACAAAACAAGATGAAAGAGAAAAAATTCATGACTTGTGATGGTAACGCCGCTGCGGCACATGTGGCTTACATGTTTACCGAGGTAGCTGCTATCTATCCTATCACACCATCATCGCCCATGGCAGAAAATGTGGACGAATGGGCCGCTGTCGGCCGTAAGAATATGTTTGGTGAAACAGTTACAGTTCAGGAGATGCAGTCCGAAGGTGGTGCTGCCGGTGCCGTTCACGGTTCGTTGAATGCCGGTGCTCTCACTACCACGTTTACCGCTTCCCAAGGTCTGTTGCTGATGATTCCTAACATGTACAAGATTGCCGGTGAACTGATTCCGACTGTCTTCCATGTGTCTGCACGTACGCTGGCCAGCCATGTGCTGTGTATCTTTGGTGACCACCAAGATGTAATGGCATGCCGTCAAACCGGCTTCGCTATGTTGGCAGAGGGTAGTGTACAGGAGGTAATGGATTTGGCAGGTGTTGCTCACTTGAGTACCATCAAGAGCCGTGTACCGTTCCTCAACTTCTTCGACGGTTTCCGTACCAGTCATGAGTATCAGAAGATTGAAGCCATGGATATGGAAGACCTCCGTCCATTGGTGGACATGGAAGCTCTGCAAGCGTTCCGTGAACATGCTCTCAGCCCAATGCGCCCTGCTATGAAGGGTATGGCTGAGAACCCTGATGTATTCTTCACACACCGTGAGAGTTGCAACACCTATTATGATAAGGTGGCAGATATCGTGAGCGACTACATGGACAAAATTTCTGAGATTACCGGTCGTAAATATCGTCCCTTCACTTACTATGGTGCTCCCGATGCCGAGAATATCGTTATTGCTATGGGCAGTGTCTGCGAGTGCTTAAAGGAAGTGATTGACTACGAGGCAGCTAAGGGCAATAAGTTGGGTATGATTAATGTACATCTCTATCGTCCGTTCTCGCTCAAATTCCTCAAAGAGGCCCTGCCTGCATCGGTTAAACGTATTTGTGTATTAGACCGTACCAAAGAGCCCGGCGCTAATGGCGAACCACTTTACTTGGATGTAAAAGATGCGCTGCAAGAACTTGGCATGGGTAATATCCTCGTCGTTGGTGGTCGTTATGGTTTGGGTAGCAACGATACAACTCCTGCTCAAATGTTGGCTGTTTATGCCAATTTGGCTATGAATGAGCCCAAGAACCACTTCACCGTTGGTATTAACGATGATGTTACCTTCACATCTCTGCCTGTTGGCGAAGAGATTGCTATGGGAGGCAAGGGTATGTTCCAAGCTAAATTCTATGGTTTGGGTGCTGACGGTACCGTGGGTGCTAACAAGAACTCCGTTAAGATTATCGGTGACACGACCGATAAATACTGCCAAGCATATTTCTCCTACGATAGTAAGAAATCCGGTGGTTTCACCTGCTCGCACTTGCGTTTCGGTGATGAACCGATTCACTCGACCTACTTGGTAACTACGCCTAACTTCGTGGCTTGCCACGTACAGGCATATCTGCAGATGTACGATGTAACGCGTGGTCTGCAAAAGGGTGGTACCTTCCTGCTTAATACAATTTGGAATGCAGAGGAACTGAAGAAAAACCTGCCCAACAAAGTGAAGAAATACTTTGCTGACAACGATATCAAGGTTTACTATATCAACGCTACCAAGATTGCACAGGAGATTGGTTTGGGCAACCGTACCAACACCATTCTGCAATCCGCTTTCTTCCGTATCACAGGCGTCATTCCTGTCGAGAAAGCAGTGGAGGAGATGAAGCACTTCATCGTTAAGTCTTATGGTAAGAAAGGTGAAGACGTAGTGAACAAGAACTACGCTGCTGTGGATCGTGGTGACGAGTACCAACTCTTGGAAATCGATCCTGCTTGGAGTCAACTCGGTGCAGATCCTGCCAAGGATTATGGCAATGAGCCCGCTTTCGTTACCAATGTAGTACGTCCTATCAATGGTCAAGACGGTGACTTGCTGCCTGTTAGTGCCTTCAAGGGTATTGAAGACGGTGAGTGGCCTTCCGGTACTGCCAAATATGAGAAACGTGGCGTGAGCGCTTTCGTTCCCGTATGGACCGCCGAAAACTGTATCGAGTGTAACAAGTGCGCCTATGTGTGTCCTCACGCTTGCATCCGTCCGTTCGTTATGGATGACGAAGAGGTGAAGGGTGTCAATGGCGAAACTCGCGAGATGAAAGCTCCTACCGCCCTCAAGGGTATGCATTTCCGTATGCAAGTGGGCGTTATGGACTGTCTCGGTTGCGGTAACTGCGTAGATGTTTGCCCGGGTAATCCGAAGACCGGCAAGGCACTGCAAATGGTTGATTTGCAAGGTCAAATGGCTGAAGCTGCTAACTGGGAATACTGCGTGAACAACGTCAAGAGCAAACAGGATATGATTGATATCCAATCCAATGTGAAGAACTCGCAGTTCGCTACGCCTCTGTTTGAGTTCTCGGGTGCTTGCTCCGGCTGTGGTGAGACTCCTTATTTGAAACTGATTAGCCAACTCTTTGGTGACCGTGAGATAGCCGCTAATGCTACCGGTTGTACATCTATCTACTCCGGCTCTGTTCCTTCTACTCCTTATACTACCAATGCACAGGGGCAAGGTCCTGCTTGGTCGAACTCCCTGTTTGAGGACTTCTGTGAGTACGGTTTGGGTATGCAGATTGCTCACCGCAAGATGAAAGAGCGTTTGGCTAACCTGATGACCAAAGGTTTGGAGTGCCCCACCTGCTCCGAAGAACTAAAGGGTATGTTCCAACAATGGCTTGACAATAAAGACAATGGTGATGTTACCAAGAAACTCTATGCGCCCATGGTGGCTGCTATGGAGGCATGTGGTTGCGACACCTGCAAGGAAATCTTGAAGTACAAAGACCATATCGTTAAACGCAGTCAATGGATTATCGGTGGTGACGGTGCTTCCTACGACATCGGTTACGGAGGATTAGACCATGTGATTGCCAGCGGTGAAGATGTGAATATCCTCGTTTTGGATACAGAGGTTTACTCCAATACCGGTGGTCAGGCAAGTAAATCGACACCTCTCGGTGCTATTGCCAAGTTCGCTGCTATGGGTAAACGTGTCCGCAAGAAAGACCTTGGTATGATTGCCACAACGTATGGTTATGTTTATGTAGCACAAATCGCTATGGGTGCTGACCAAGCACAGACATTGAAGGCCATTCGCGAGGCAGAAGCATATCCCGGACCATCCCTCATTATCGCTTATGCTCCGTGTATCAACCACGGTCTGAAGGCCGGTATGGGTAAGAGCCAAGCCGAGGAAGAGAAAGCCGTTGCTTGCGGTTACTGGCACTTGTGGCGTTACAACCCACAACTCGAGGCAGAAGGTCAAAATCCGTTCCAACTTGACTCCAAGGAGCCCGATTGGTCGAAGTTTGAGGAATACCTCAAGGGTGAGGTTCGTTTCGCTTCCGTGATGAAACAGTTCCCGAACGAGGCAGCTGAACTCTTTGCTGCGGCTCAGGAAAATGCACAATGGCGCTACAAGAGCTACTTGCGTATGCTCGGTACGAAATGGTAAACGTTAGTTTATATTCCAAAAATGCGGTTCCTTCGGGAATCGCGTTTTTGGTATATATAAATCCCTTACATTAATGAAAAAAGTTGCAACTTCTCAGATTTTACTTATTTGTGGTTTGGTTGTCCTCTTGGCAGGGTGCGTAATGGCGTATTTGAAAGTCGAACCATTGGCCGACTATGTGTTGGTTGCTGGGGCACTCCTTATTATACTACGTGGGAGCGTGCGTGCGCGTGAACGTCAGGACCAAAATTTAGAGGAAAAGAGCGAAAAATAACTTTTTTTTGCAAAAATATTTGCTCAGGTCAAAAAAAAGTTGTACCTTTGCATGCTTTTTGAAAGAAGAGCGTCGCGGTGCGCCGCGCCCAGGTGGCGGAATCGGTAGACGCGCTGGTCTCAAACACCAGTGGAGCAATCCGTGCCGGTTCGACCCCGGCCCTGGGTACAGTATTAACTTAAAAGGTCAAGCGGAAGACTTAAACATCCGCTATCTGTTTCAAATGGGGCCCCCGACGCAGCTTTGCTGTGATGGGGAGAGGAGGAGCAACAATGCGCTCCAACTTCCAAGGGAAGTTCTTTTAGCTTTGTTTGCGACGACGAAAGGAGGTGCATATTATGATCGTAGTACCGGTAAAGGAAGGTGAGAACATCGAGCGTGCGATTAAGAAGTTCAAACGCAAATTCGACAAGACAGGTGTCATCAAAGAGTTACGCCGTCGTCAACAATTCGATAAGCCGAGTGAGTTGAAGCGAATTAAGATGCAACATGCCATTTACGTTCAACAAATGCATGCTCACGACGATATGTAATCGTGCTTATAAGTGACAGCCCACGTGGACTGTCACTTATTGTTTAGAAACAAATATTGACTTCAATTACCTTCGGGTAAGATATTTATTAACTAATTAAATTTACTAACAAATGAAAAAAACTTTTCTTTTTCTTACTGCGCTGCTGATGTGCGGCATCGGAAATGTGATGGCAGCGAACAAAGTCGTTACTCTTACTGCTGAAAGTGGATTTTCTTCTAAGTATGAAGACAAAACATTTACTGTGGACGAAGTGGAATTTGCCTCTTCCGGTGTGATGTATAATGCCAAGGGTACTCCATCAGGTTATGCTGCTAAGCAGGTGATGCAACTTCGCAAATCCGGCAGTGGTGCAGGTACGATTACAAGTTCAGCAGTTGATGGGTATAATATCGCTTCTGTGGCAGTTTATGTGCAAGGTACAAATGTTTTTTCCTTGGCATTCGATGATGCAGATAGTGTGGCAAGTTCTACATTGACTCCCAAAACGGAGAGTGTTAAATATACTACGGCTGATAGTAAAGAAGGTTCTGCTACTGCGAATATTTATACTTTTGAGCCCGAAAGTGAAGCTGCAATATTTACCATTAAGAATGACACGAAAGCCAATTATTTCTTCAAAATAGTAGTGACATACGAGACAAGCCAATCTACCGTTACCTTGGATAGTTTGTATATCAAAGGTAAGGCAGAGAAGATGGAGTATGAAGTAGGTGAAGCATTTGACCCTGCCGGTTTGGAAGTTTGGGGTTACTACACCAAGGTTATGAAACACGACTCTACCTCTCAAATCAAGAGTGGTATTACTTGGACGCTGGATCCCGAAACTTTTGAAGAAGCTTCTGATAACGAATCTGTTACCCTAGTTGCTTCTTATAAAGAGTTGACCACTGCCGATACTACCATCACAGGTATCAATGTAAAGGCAGCTGTTGTAAAAATGGATGTGGCTTTTGATTTTACTACGAATTTGTATGGTCATAAAGGTGTAAGTTCCGGTTCTGGAGAGAGTTATATTAGTGATGGTGACATTGCTGTCGGCGAAAAATTCAATGAGAATCCTACCCAAATAGAATTTACGGTAAATGGTGGCACTCAAACCCGTTTCTGGGATGCAAGCAAAAAACATGAATTGCGTATGTATAACGGTGCGACATTTGTTCTCTCTATTGCTGGTGATTATAAGATTATCAAAGTTGAATTTACCGGTACTGATGTTGCCTTGACAGGTAATAATGTGACTGTTTCTGAAAAAGTTTGGGAAGGTGATGCAGCTAAATCGATTACATTTAAAGCTACTGCTACCACGAAAATTAATAGCATCAAGGTTACTTATATAGCCGCTGCTCCTGCTGTTGCTAATCCGACAGCCACGCCCTCTACAATGGCTAATGTTTACTGGGAACCCATCACAGTGACATTGGCTTGTGCAACCGAAGGTGCTGATATTTATTATACCATCGATGGTTCTGAACCGACCGCTTCTGCTACGAAGTATGACGCTCCTTTCTCTGTTTCTGCTACCACAACCGTGAAGGCAATTGCTATGAAACAAGGTTTGGATAATAGCGAGGTGGTTAGCAAGACCTTTACCTTTGGAACTGTCTTTGCTTCCTTAGAGGAATTGGTTGAGAAACAACCGGCTAAAGACGATGTTGCGTATGTACAAGTTACTATCACGAATGCCGAGATTGACTCGTTCTATGTATCTTCTAAGGGTTACACCAATGGTGTTTTTATTACTGTTAAGAACACAGCTATTGAACTCTATACCAATGACGTTCCTGCTACATGGGAAGCAGGTGGCAAGGTTTCCGGTACCATTAAAGCAGAGTGGCTCCTCTATAAAGGAACTCCTGAATTGCAAAAATGGGAAGGTGGCTGGGATGCCTTTACCTACACCAAACCGTCTGATCCCACTGCTTTGCAACAAGTGATGATGAACGGCAATATCCGCAAGGCAATGCACAACGGTCACATCATGATTTTGAAGGGTGACAAGATGTTCAACCTGCACGGTATGTTGGTAAAATAAACCAATAAAGCAAAAAAATACAAATTTATTTGCATAATTCAAATAATTTGTGTACCTTTGCACGCTTTTACAAGCACACGGGCATAGCGCTCGTGTGTTTGTGTGAAAAAATATATTGTTTAACCCTTTAACGTTTGGGTAGTGTAGATGCTAAATAAAGCAACAACATGGACCAAACACAAATCTGTTATGGCAGAAAATCTTTCTCTCCAGAACTTCGACTGGGATGCCTATGAAAACGAGAAAAAAGGCACATTAAACGAAGAAACACTTAACAAGTATGAACAAACCCTGAATGCCATCAAGGACAACGAAGTGGTTGAAGGTACCGTTATCTCGATTAACAAACGCGAGGTAGTGGTTAATGTCGGCTACAAATCCGATGGTATCGTTCCTGCTACCGAGTTCCGTTACAATCCGGATCTCAAAGTAGGTGACAAGGTTGAGGTTTATATCCAAAGCCAAGAGGACAAAAAAGGTCAACTCGTTCTCTCTCACAAGGAGGCTCGCGCTTCCCGCAGTTGGGACCGCGTTAACGAGGCTTGCAACAGCGGCGAAATCGTTAACGGCTTTATCAAATGCCGTACGAAAGGCGGTATGATTGTGGATGTACTCGGTATGGAAGCCTTCCTGCCCGGTAGCCAAATCGACGTTAAGCCCATTCGCGACTATGACCAATTCGTCGGCAAAACAATGGAATTCAAAATCGTCAAGGTTAATGACGAGTTCCGTAATGTTGTCGTTTCTCACAAAGCCCTCATTGAGGCCGAGTTGGAAGCTCAAAAGGCTGAAATTGTCAGCCGTCTTGAGAAGGGTCAGGTTCTGGAAGGTGTCGTTAAGAACATCACTAACTACGGCGTATTCATCGACTTGGGCGGCGTAGATGGTCTGATTCATATCACTGACTTGAGTTGGGGTCGCGTGAACGATCCGAAAGAAATCGTTGAACTTGACCAAAAAATCAATGTCGTTATTTTGGACTTCGACGACGATAAGAAACGTATCGCTCTCGGCTTGAAACAACTTACTCCTCATCCATGGGACGCTTTGGACGCTAACCTCAAAGTGGGCGACAAAGTTACCGGTAAAGTCGTTGTGATGGCTGACTACGGAGCATTCGTAGAAGTAGCTCCCGGCGTAGAAGGTCTGATTCACGTGAGCGAGATGAGTTGGAGCCAGCACCTGCGCAGCGCCAACGACTTCCTCAAAGTGGGCGATGAAGTAGAGGCCGTTATCCTGACTCTGGACCGCGAAGAGCGCAAGATGAGTTTGGGTATCAAGCAGCTCAAAGCCGATCCTTGGGAGAACGTGATGGACAAATATGCCGTTGGTACTCGTCACTTCGCCAAGATTCGCAACTTCACCAACTTCGGTGTGTTTGTTGAAATCGAAGAGGGCGTAGATGGCTTGATTCACATCAGCGACCTGAGCTGGACCAAGAAAATCAAACACCCCAACGAGTTCACTTCCATCGGAGCCGAAATCGAGGTTGTTGTGTTGGAAATCGACAAGGAAAATCGTCGTTTGAGCTTGGGTCACAAGCAACTCGAAGACAATCCTTGGGAAGAGTTGGCAGTTAAGTACGGCGTTGATACCATCATAAGCGGTAAAATCGTTGAATTGAGCGACAAGGGTGCCGTTATCACTCTGGAAGATGGCGTAGAGGGCTTCTGCACAACACGTCACCTGCAGAAAGAGGACAAAGAGGCCGCTCCTGCTAAGATGGGTGACACGATGGACTTCCGCGTAATCGAGTTCAATAAAGACGCTAAACGTATCTTGCTGAGCCACTTGCGCACATGGGAGGCACGTCCTGAGACCCCTGCCAAAGAAGGCAAACCCGCAGCTAAGAAAGAAGCCGCTCCCGAGATGCCTAAGATGGAAAAAACCACTCTGGGCGACCTCGACGTATTGGCTAACCTCAAAGCAGCCATGACCGAAGAAGCTCCTGCTGAAAAACCTGCCAAGAAAACAACCAAAAAGGCAGCTAAAGCAGAAGAAAAAGCAGAATAATCGTTCTGCCATATAGCAATGAGACGACTTCCTAATTTGGGAAGTCGTCTTTTTTGTCGATAAAATGCCCGTTAAATTTGCTTAAGTCATTTTTTTTTTGTATCTTTGCAGTCGAATATGTAAAATAGGTTAATAAGTGGCAAACGAGCAGGTCATATTTAGATGTTTGGCAAGTGGCAGCAGTGGCAACTGCTACTATTTGGGCACGCGTAGTCGCGGTATTCTCATAGATGCCGGCATAAGTGCCCGTACCATTCAGAAATACCTGCGCGAGATGGGACTGGATTACCAAAACATCATGGGTGTGCTGGTGACGCATGACCACGCTGACCATATTCGTGCCGTCGGTACATTGGGCGAGCGCGTGCATATACCTATTTATAGTACGCGCCAGATTCATGAGGGTATCGACCGTAACTACGGTGTTCGGGAGAAATTAGGCGGTTCGCGGCGGTATTTCGAAAAAGGTGTGCCGTTTGAGTTGTTTGATATGCAAATAACGACCTTTGGTATTAGCCACGACTCAACCGATTGCTTGGGTTATGTGATTGATTGTCAGGACCAACGGTTTATGATTGCTACCGACTGTGGCGAGCCCAACCATAATTTGGAGGCCTTCCTGCAGACAGCCAACCATATTGTGATAGAGGCCAATCATGATGAGCAGATGCTACTCAATGGCCCTTATCCGACCTATTTGAAGGAACGTATTTTGTCGCCTCGCGGGCACCAAAGCAATGATACCTGCGGACAATTATTGGTGCGCAACTACCACGAGGGAATGCGAAACATCTTCCTATGCCACTTGAGCAAGGAAAACAACGACCCTGATGTAGCATTGCAAGTTGTTTCGGAGTATTTGGAAAATGCAGGCATTATGCAGGGTGAAGATGTGTTTATTCGTACGCTTGACCGCCTCACCCCCAGTCCGGTATATGTGCTGGACGACAACCTAATTGCAGAAAACTAATTTTACCACTATGGATAAGAAACTGGTCATAATTCCGACTTATAACGAGAAGGAAAACATCGAAGCCATTATCAATGCCGTGCTAAATCTGCCGATTGAGTTTCATGTATTGGTCATCGATGACGGTTCGCCTGATGGCACGGCTGCCATTGTAAAACGTGTGATGGAAGGCACCGGTAAGGAGCGTCTTTTTATCGTGGAACGTCAGGGTAAACAGGGTTTAGGCACTGCCTATATTGCCGGCTTCAAATGGGCAATCGAGCATGAATATGACTATATCTTTGAGATGGACGCAGACTTTAGCCATAATCCCAAAGACCTGCTCAAACTATATGACGCCATCGCCAATACGGACGCTGATGTGGCAATAGGCAGTCGCTATTTGACGGGTGTCAATGTGGTGAATTGGCCGATGGGACGCGTGTTGATGTCCTACTTTGCCAGCAAATATGTGCGTTTTGTACTGGGCTTCAAGGTGTATGACACTACTGCCGGATTTGTAGGGTACAGACGGCATGTACTGGAAACCATCGAACTGGACAAAATTCGTTTCAAGGGTTATGCGTTCCAAATAGAAATGAAGTTTACGGCAGCAAAGATAGGATTCAATATCAAAGAAGTACCTATCATCTTTGTAAACCGTCAGCAAGGGACCAGCAAGATGTCCGGAGGTATATTCTCGGAGGCATTGTTGGGCGTGATTAAACTGAAAATCAGCTCATGGTTCCGTCACTATCCAACTAAATAATGCGCAAAAGTTTATTGTTATTGATTGCCGTCGTTGCTTTGGCGGCATGTGGTAAGCATACCAATGGTCAATGTGAGGAAGAAACAGCACCTCGCTTGGAGTTCGGTTTGCCGGTAGATTCGTTCCGTGTCGATACGGGTTGTGTTAAACAAGGTGAAACGCTTGGTGGCATCTTCAATCAGTTAGGTGCTACGCAATGGCAGGTGGCACAGATTTGCCAGCTGCCACGTAATGAATTTGACTACCGTCAACTTCGTCCGGGGAAGACCTATTATTCGTTCTTCCGAACAGATACGTGCGGCATGGAGCAATTATGCTATTGGATTTATATCAAAGATATACGCGAGGCGGTTGTGCTGCATTTGCAGGATTCGCTGCATGTGGAGCGTATTGTCAAGCCCGTAGATACACTGGCTCGTTCGGCAGAAGCTGTTATCGAAACCAGTTTATGGAACGCGATGGTCGGTAATGACCTGCCGATTGAGTTGGCACTTGAGTTAAGTGAGATTTACGCGTGGACCATTGACTTTTTCGGTCTGCAGAAGGGTGACAGCATACGTGTGTACTATGATGAGCAGTTTGTGGAGAAGGAAAGCGTTGGCATAGGTCGTATCTATGCAGCGAATTTCTATCACGCCGGCAAGTGGCAAGAGGCCTTTTATTTCAACAAGAGTTATTATGACGGTGAGGGTAAATCGCTGAAAAAAGCGTTCCTGAAAGCGCCGCTCAACTACAAACGCATCTCTTCGCGCTTTACATACGCACGCAAACACCCTATTTTCAAAACTGTACGTCCGCATACGGGGGTGGATTATGCAGCGCCTATGGGTACGCCGGTGGTGTCGATTGGCGATGGGGTAGTGATAGAGAAAGGTTACAAAGGCGGTGGCGGTAACACCGTGAAGATTCGTCATAACTCGACCTATACGACGGCTTATTTGCATTTGAGCAAATATGGGCAAGGGGTTGCTGTCGGACAACATGTCAGTCAAGGACAAGTAATCGGTTATGTCGGTTCGACCGGAAATAGTACCGGTCCGCACCTCGATTTCCGTGTCTGGAAAGGTGGTTCGCCTATTGATCCGCTGAAGATGGTTAGTCCTCCGGTGGAGCCCGTTCCCAGCAGTATGAAGGCCGAATTTGATAGTATAGTGAATGTCTACCGTGCCAAATTATAGCTCAAAAACAAAAAAATGCATCTTTTTTGCATTTTTTTACTGAAAAATTTGGTCAGGTCAAAAAAAAATTGTACCTTTGCACTCGCTTTCGGAAATCAAGTACGAAAGGGCGTTTAGCTCAGCTGGTTTAGAGCATCTGCCCTACAAGCAGAGGGTCGGCGGTTCGAATCCGTCAACGCCCACAAGAGACTCAATGTTGAGTCTCTTTTTTTGTTTTTGTATAGGGTATGGGATTGGTGTTAATGCTGACGTGTTAATACGGCTGTGGTTGTTTAGTTGTTTATGAGTAAACTCCCAACGGCTAAACTCCCACATCCTACTATCTAAAGATAGTACACCAATCCCCATATACAAAGAACAATTGGTCGTTGAGCAGATTTTAGAACCGGGTTCTCCGCCGTGAGTGGAACTCACTCTGTCGATCGCTACACGTACGAATCCGTCAACGCACGGATTTACAGTTCCTGCTATGAAATTAAACTATCATTGTATGCCTCTTGGTATATCTGGCTAAATTATTATTAATAATGTCAATTACTTCTTTAATAGATGAGACTCCATAAACCTTATCATCAGGTATATCATTATAACGAGTGCGATTATCAATCTTTTCTCCAGCAAGTTTGGAACTCCATCCATCTACATTATCAAATGCAATAATTAAGCGAAATAATGACCATGCTAATGCCATCTCACCCAATGTCCCAGCACCGCCGCCAATGGCAATAACTGCATCTGCATTAGCAGTGATTCCATTTCGATAAATGTCCAATCCAGTTGGAATAACGATATCAACATATCTACTAACTTTAGCTGATGAAAACCCAGGTATAATACCAATGGTATCTCCATCATGATAGTTGGAAGAGGATTTTGCCCCTTTCATAGCAAATTCCATAACTCCATCATCATTTTCGTTACAACTACCGAGGCCCCCTGTTATTACTCGATAACCGGCATCAACTAGTGCTTTTCCTAGTTGAAAGGCAAGAATCGCTTTAGGCGTATTAGGTTCACAATGTCTATCTCCTATAACGGCTACAATTGGTTTCATATCTTTCTTTTGCTTTTTGTAATATTATATCTCGTGTTTCATTGACTATTTGTTGATTATATTTGCCTTCCTTTTTTTGATTGGCTAATGATGGCTCAAAATAATATATAGGCATAGGTTGATAACAAGGATTTTGTGCAACCTGAATTAAGGGTATGGCATAGGCAAAATCTGTACAAACATTGATATATTCGCCATTAATTTGCAAATCTTTACTATTAATCATATTAAACAACTTGCGTCTAAAGCAAATGGGATGAAGCCATATATTATCCCCGTTTCTCTTCCATAGATAATTAAAACTTGATACACTATATTTTTTGTTGGGCTTATCATATCGAATGCAATTGCCACAAATATAATCGTGTCCATTTTGATATTGCTTCCAAAGAATAGATAATGCATCCTTCCGCAATAAGAAGTCATCATTATCAACTAGTACAATCAAGGCATCAGGATTAATTATATTACGCATAGCACCCATCAATAAATCTATCTCCTTCATATCCGTTTGATTGGAAATATAAATCGTGCGATTTAGTTGGGGATGATAATTGAATAAGAATGATGCATATTGTTCACTACTATTAGTTGAGTGTGCATCTGTATAGATTATGTCAAACTTTTTATCTTGGACGATTAGACTATCCAACATGCGTTTAACCTTTTCAATGGGTGTGTTCTTACCACGCGATATAATAACTATTGGAGCATTTGCCTTAGGTATCCAATCATACTTTTCGCCACATAAATCAACATGTTCTTCTTGACATGATGGAATGAAATGTTTTTCCATAGCATATCTCACAGCAGTAATGAGGTTACAATCTTTTTTATGCGTATTCGTTGGATGCACAAAAACTAAAGTAGGATTACCCGAACGAAGAGATAAATATGGCTTATCTTTAATTTGGGCATCTATACACCGATGCCAAGGTAAAACAAAATATTCTCCATCTATTGAGTTAGGTAGGGGAAGAAGAGTCTTTAATAAAGATAGATTAAGAAAGCATGTTCTCACTTCTACACGCTGACCTTCTGTATCAGGAACAATGTTTGAATGAAAGATACTTGGAGTCACTGTGATGATAGGTCGTCTTGTAAACTGGTAATATAGTTCCATTAGAGCCCCGGATTGCGTTTTGTATAATATATCACAATCCGTTTGGTAAACATAAGGAGTATGGATATGCTGAAATCCATAAAGTGTAGCAAATAATGGCTGTCCGTTTTGAGCGTGTGTGTTAGCAGCTTGTTGCTGAAAATAATGAGTGTAAATGGCAGATAAATCTTGTATATCAGGAATAATGATTCTATCTATCCAACCATTATGCCGAGCACGTTGTAATTCTGATAATAGATGTTCTTGATTGTCATCATTGTAAGCACGTTGTCTTGCTATGGGAGATTTACAATTTGTACGTGATACATCAACGCAGACTACCCTTTCTGCAAATATGCAACCGTCTTCTAACTGGGACACAATGTGCTGTATATTACCATATATGTATTCGTGGTCCATCGCACATGCCTTTATCATTAAGGTAGTATCTGCCAAAACTTGATAATCAGTAATCTTTTTACACACAAACACCAAATGTTCCCCAATAGGCAATGCTGTGTCTGTGTCAATACCTGTAGTTTCCCATGTGTCAATAATTTGGAAGCCATATCGTTGCAATTGGTGGATGTACCAATCCACTGGCCTATGATGCTCCAATCCGTCAATAGCTTTCCCCACAGATGTATATTCTTGAAAAGTGTGTACATTATAATAAGATTCTTTGCGCCCCCCCCCTCGAAGCATGGTATGCTGAATGTCGCTAAAGAACGGATTGCATATACTTACAACAAAATAAGCATCCTTTTTCAATGCTTGTGAAACATTATGCATGACTTGTTGTACCTGTTTGTCATCAATCCAGCATAGTACTTGATTGCAATTTATGAGGTCATAAGCATTGAGTGGAATATCGCTTGCTTTTTCTATTATATGAACGAATTGGTTTGCACGTTCTCTTAAAATAGATGTATTGATGTCAAACACATCTACAGAGCAAGTTGTACTTGCTAATTGATTAGCAATTTTGCATTTGCCTGCTCCATAATCCAAAATATGCTTTGGCTGTAATTGTTTAATCGCCTGAATTATACTTGGGTCGTGTATTTGCTCTTTGTAGGTTGGAATTAGCATTTTCCTAAATATTTCCAACCCTGCATTGATGGCATCCGCCGTGTGATTGTATGAATGGGATATAATCTCTTTAAATTCAAGATTGCTAAGAAAATAATATCTAAATGTTTGAAACGCGCGTTCAATGCTTCTTTGATAAATTTGTTCGGAAAAAGGAACAATATCTTTCCCATAATCAATGTATTTGAGGCCATTCTCCGTTTGGATAAAGTTATCGGGTTTTAGATTAGTTAATACAAATCCATTTTCTTTGCCAAACGATATTAATTGACTTAAATCACTTGCCTTAACTGACTGCAATGGTTGAGATGATTCATAAGGATAAGATATAATTGTATGTTTGCCTTCTCGTTCAAAAGATAAGGAATAAAATAGCGAACATGTGGCTAAATTAGGTGAAAAACGAATTAATTGACTAAGGTCTATGTCGGAATCGTATAACACTTTATACACGCGGTTATTCCACATATAGACACATCCTTCATTCCCATATCCTAATGTATGCAATGTATCCTGAGCGACATGCAAATGTTGGCTTAGTAATCTTTTATATTCATCTTGGTGACTACATTTTTTTGCCAAATCAACACTTCGGACTAACTCTCTAAATGCTGTTTGTATCAGTTCGGGTTGGCTATATTCTTCTATTTTTTTTAGAAAATATGATAAATGTTCTTTTGTAAAAATATCCTTATATTGATTTACCTCGTTCCCAATTACATGTAACAATCCTATTATACGATAATAATTTTCTATAAAGTGGACTAATCGTTTCTGCAATTCATCCTTGTATGCACAAATAATTCGACTTCCATTATGTATCTCTTGGTAGGATAAATTTACTTTTTCTATAGCTTTTGTCATAGAGGAACCAATCAAATCACAAAGCATTTTTTTTATTTCATTATCATAATCGAATGCTTTTTTCTCGCGATTATGGAAGGTGCAGAAAGTTCCTTGACAAATTTTATAACCTTCTTGTTTAACGCATAAAGTCCATAGATAATCCCCTCTTCGCGCAGTAATATCTCGAATTTGTAATGAACATGTTGGTAGTAGCAATAAATTGCGATTTAGAATGAGTGTATTACCCCCTCGATTCATTGCTTCTTGAATTGTCGTAGATTGATTAATCAAAGGGCGAGTCATCTTTCCTTTAAAAATATCTTCTAATGAACAAGATTGCACATATAAAGGAGTTTCCAAATGTGTATAGCCACTATCCGTTAAAGCATAATAATAATCAGGAGTTTGTTTTAGTCCATCAGAGGTCGTCTTGGGTGATTGGGAATAACTATAATCCAAGAGCGATAACCGCAGTGTGGATAATAATGGAAGGGGGGCATCATTCGTATATCCACCAACTACTGCATCATATTTTCCGATATAATCAAGAATTTCTTTTCTAATATCAAGAAATTTTTCGTGACCATCTGCATATATCTGTTTTAATTGCATATCATCATCTAATATCCAACTAACGGTATTATGATGATTCCAAATTTTATAGACATATTCTTGTAGTTGCTGTCTGTTTTCTGCAATACTTCTTTGTTTTGTTTGAGGTAATATTACATCAATCCGTTTTCTTAATGGTTGAGGTAAAGTTGATAGCCATATTAATTCCTCACCCGTGTTATTTAATAAGACAATTTGATAATCTCCTCCAATGTGCCTAGGAATTTCTTGTAATAGTCTTTTGGCGCCTTCTTGATATGTTACAATACATCCAACAATAATGTGCCCTTCATATTGTTTTCTATTACTCTTGTGACAAATAGGTGGATTGTATATCTCAGAATAAGGAGCGCATACGTCTTCCATTGATATGCCAAAGTATGTACTATTTCTTTGATTGAATTGCTTTTTATCAATAGATGACATTAATGTATGATATTTGCGATAAAATTGTTTTAATCCTTCTATTTTTTTCTCCCTATTTGTAGTAATTCTTTCTCCATTTGTATAAATGTGAACTAATGATTTAGAAACAATACTATATTGGGGTGTTTGCTGCATGATGCGTACAAATATATCTCTATCTGTTGTAGAAGGCATACCTTCATCAAAGCAACCGGCTTTCATCAAAGTGGATAATTTCACAAAAGTATTAGAACCTTGAATATGTGGATTACCCTGCAAAAAAGAATGAATCGACAATTGATTGGGGATAGTCAATTCCTTTGTCTCCTGCTCAGTGTGGTAGATAAGACCCGATATAACAAAATCAGTAGATGGTTGTATTACTTTACTACATTCTTCTAAATATATTGGCATCCACATATCATCATCGTCCAAAGTCGCAATATAAATAGAGGAAGCATCCATCTTTCGCTGTATAAGGCACTCGTTTACAATATAATCAATGCCAATGTTTAAAGATCCTGCATAATTATGTTCATGATTATTGATGCCTGCTTTAAGGTAAATACCATGAGCAGTCTCAACCGCTAATCTTTCCTTTTCAACTCTCTCTCCCGTAGAATCACTAACAACTACTATTAAATCTGGTTGACGATGTTGTTCAGTTACAGTTTGTAAAGCAGTATAAAACGAATCCCTATTTTTTGTAGTCAGCAAACTGACAATAAATAAATTATGATGATATTCCTTGTACCATTTAACAAACTGAGACAATCCTCGTTCTAAAGACCATTTAGGACATACGCCTAAATCTTTTTTTAATAGAGTTGTATCTGCCCATGTTTGACTCACATCTTCTTGGGGGCTGTGTTGAATATATTGTGGTATTGCTTTCTTTCCAAAAGCATTTTCTATTGCATGTATAAACTCCCGAAGGGTAATTGGCTGCCCATTCCCAACATTATATATTTTATAAGGAATAGCATCTGCCGTCATTTGATGATTCAAAGCACCAATAATAGCATCTACCACATCACTAACATACGTAAAATCACGTTTGAAATGTCCTTCATTATAAATAGAAAGAGGTTCCCCATAAAAAATATTATCTGCCACTTTCATAGGTAACATATCGGGGCGTCCCCAAGGACCATACACAGAAAAGAAACGTAAGCCAATGCATGGCAATCCATATTGAGTAGCATAATCTAAAGCAATCCTCTCGTTTTGTTTTTTTGTTTCTGCATAATAACTACACAGAGTACCATTTGTGTCTGTTTCTTTTTGTGGGAAGGTGCAATTTGTTCCATACACCGAAGAACTACTGGCAAAAATAAATTTTTGAATAGAATAGCGTTGGCAAGCATCAATAATAGTACGAAATCCAACAATATTGGATTGGTAGTACACATTTTGCGGAATATCATTTTGCCGAACACCTGCTTGGGCTGCCAAATGAATAACAGAATCAAAAGACTCCGTCTTAAAAAGATAGTCAATACCTTGAGTATCCTCAACTGCTAACCGCACAAATGAAACATTCGGGAACAGATTATTCTGTGCTCGTTCTCCATATGATATGGATTCTGGCACAGAGAAACCAAGCGACCGAAGTCGATCGTATTTCAGTTGTACATTGTTTCCAAACTCGTTGATGTTGTCCACACCAACAATTTCAATATCCCTCTTGGATAAAGTCGCAATAAGTTGCGAAGCAATAAAGCCGGCAGAGCCGGTAATTAAAATTTTTTTCATTTTTATACTATCATCCATAGATGATAATTAAGGAGTTAAACCTCGCTCCGTCGATGTCTTAAAATAGACATCCAAGGAACATTAATTTAGATTTCTTATTGGAATCTGCTGCAAAGGTACTAAAAATAAATGATATATGCAAATTATTGATAGTTTTTGCGGTGTTTTGTTGATAATTTTTGTGGTGTTTCAGTCGGTGTTTTTGTGGCAGAGGAATAAGCCGGAAATGATGATGGTGATGCCCAGCCACTTGGTCCAAGGTAATTGCTCGGAAAAGCCCAACAACATAATCAATGCCGTGAAAACTGGACGGATATTATTAAATACGTTGGCTTTCACAACTCCCACAATACGGACTCCGTAACAATACAACATAAAGGCAACCGCCGAGGACATAACCGCCAAATATGCCAGCGACTGCCACTCCGTCACAATTCCTTGCGCAATAGCATGTACTGTTTCTGACCGCATATCCGTAAATGTCCACAGGCCGCAAAAAAGCACAAAAGAGACAATTTGTGTATAGAAAATAATGGTCAGTGGATTATACTTCTCCGGAATGCGACGCAACATTACATTGGCGCTCAGCGCAAACATAACTGCCACAATCGCCAACAATATTCCCCACGGGTTACCGATGGCAAACGTCTCCGTGCCGACCAACACCAAAATAGCTACGCCGACAGTGGAAACCAAGATACCTATGAGCATACGCGGAGTGACCTGTTCGCGAAGGAACAACCACCCGAACAATGGTGCCAGTACAGGTGCCACAGACAGCAGCGTTTCTGCAATAGTGGGCGTGGAAATCAAATCATAGGTGTAAGTCTCTGCCAAGTAGTAAAGGAACGGCTGAAACAGCCCTGCAAGGAAGAAAAGAGGTAAGTCTTGTCTATCTGCCTTCTGCAAGCAGAACAAGGTGCTGCGCCGAGCTACCATTCCGATGATGAACATGAACAGCACGGACAAGGCAAAACGGACGACAATGAGCGTTAGCGGACTAAATGAAGACAGCGCGCTCTTGACGGCAATGCCCGATGCCGACCAGATAATCATCGACAAGACAATGGCAATATAAGGTAGTAGTTTTTTGATGGTTATGCTCGTTTATGGTATTTGTATTGGTTTGGCGTCGGTGAGGTAGTCGTTCAGTCGGGTAGGGTCCACCAGTGCCCAATGCAGCCGCGTACGGCAAGGCGTGAACTTGCGGAAGATTTCCCGATTGGTGGTGTACCACCGAACTGCTGCAATGTGCAGTCGGTCATCTTGCTCCATCTGCTCTACCATCTTTCCAGCCCGTGACAGGTACTTCTGCGGAGGAATCATCACCCCTCGTTTGCCGTCCGTAAACTCGAGAATACAGATGGTGCGCCATTTGCCTGTCCGGTGAATCAGTTCGTTGTCGTCCGGCCGGTATTGCTTGGTAATGTGCAGTCCAAAGCGGCTATTGAGTTCCTTCATCTTGGCCGTGAAGAGTTGGCCGTGTGCCGTGTTGTCGGTCCAATTATGGGACAAGATGTAGTAATGAATCATCTCATGCACCAAAATCTCAATCAATTTATCTTCGGGAAAATCGTAGCGCGTGGTGATTTCGATGCTGAGGTCGTAATACTGCCGTCCCTTAAACAAATGGTACCGCGTGTGAAAGCGCGTTGCTCCGAGCGTCTTGACATTACGTGTCAAACGAAAGGGCGGTCTGATTAACTGCCCCTCAAAACATAGTTGATTGTAGTAATCGAACTTCTGCTCCAGATATTCAACGGTTGGCGTCATTCCTGTGGCATTTGTGAATGTTCCAATTCCAGAAAGCAGTGTGCTCCAACTTGGGCACGGCCAATAACAGGGCGACGGTGGTAAGTATGCCGATAATCGCTCCACCGAATATGTCTTCGGCAAAATGCTGATTGAGGTAGATGCGCGAGTAGGCACCTAAGACCGCCAAAAGGAAGCAAAAGAGGTTAATAAGGATTATATAACCGATGCTTAACGTATGCTTCGACTGTCGGTCGACTGTCGGTCGACTGTCGGTCGACTGTCGGTTTGCCGTCGGTTCGCCGTCGGTTCGCCGTCGGGAAAAACCCGTGTTTGAAAGGGACTTAATTTTGCGGAGCAGTTTGTTGCATGGCAAAATCTCGCAGAGCAAAACGGTTAAGGTCAGGAAGAGGGCAAAAAAGGTGATGGTGTGACCGCTGGGGAAGGAGTAAAAACGACTCATACGCACCCCCTCGACGAGTTGGAGTTGAATGTCCGGCGCATGGTTGGCAAAGTAGGTAAGCGGGCGGTCGGTATCAAAGAGGTGCTTCAATCCCTGCCCAATCAGTCCGCTAAGGGCGACATCTGCCAGCAAGAACGAAGCCCAGCCGGCCTTGTAGAACAGCAAAAAGGCAACAATGACGTATGGTACCCATTCGCCGACTACGGTGTAATAACGGAAGAAAAAATCGCCTGCAGCGGTGTGCGTGCCGTTGAGCCACAGGTGCATGTCTATTTTGTTGCAGAGGGCTATACAAATTCCGAGTCCGATGCAGAACATCAGACCCAGAATTAGAAAAGTTTTACTATGGTTAATCCACTTGCTCACCTAAGGTGTTGTACAAATGTCCGTCCAACTGGATATAGATATTTCCGCGCTGAATCACTTTTTGTGCCTGTTCATCGGAACGGAAGGGGTTGCTTTGCTCGCTCTGTGCCACAAGATTGAGTTTGCAGGACTGAATCCATTTGCCGTTAGGCAGGAGTACCATTACCTCCATGGATTGACCTTGCGCAAAGCCCAAATCCTGATAATAGATGGACGTGGTTTGGCTGTCTTGCAGTTGTCCGTCCAAGTACCATTGGTAGCCCTGTATGCCGTATTTCTCAATGGCCTCCAAGGTGACACCGACGACGTTGTCGTATTTCTGGTGCAAGATAGAATTGGGCAGGCGCACAAAGACGGTGATGGGGAAGGTGAGCGTCTGTTCACAGATGGCATCGTACGCTTCGATACGACCGATGACCGTGCCCGGCACGAACTCGCTGACATCGAGCAAGAAATAGGTATTGTCGGAACTAACGGTGAGTTCGAAGGCGCGTTCGCGTCCATCTACAACGGTGATGAAGGAAGCGTGGTCAATCTCGCCCTTGGTATAGGAGAACGGAATCATGATAGATGTTTGCCCGTCGCACTCAGGATTGACGTCGGTGGGCACCTGAATCTCCAAGCAATGTACGATTTTGACGTGGTAAGTGACAACACTGTCGCAGTTCTGACTATTGGAGAACGTATAGGTGTAATCGCCTGATTCATAAATCCATGTGCCGTGTAGCAAGAAGGAATCTTTGCCCTGCTCATTGACCTCGGTGGGCACAGATGCCAAACGATGGTGAATGGTAAAGACGGTAACAGAGTCGCAATCGTAAGTAACGGTATCCGACGAAATGAGTTCGCCCGTATAATCGTACGGTTCGCAATAAGAGGAGTCACGGAAGATAGTGTCGGGCTTGGCGACATAGAAGGAAACACGCAAGTGCTCACTATTCTCCATGCGCGTACACGTGTTAATATAGGTGGCGGTGACCATCATATCGTACCAGCCGCGTGTCTCGTACACGTGTTTGGCAACATTGGAAGCAAGGATATCCGAAGTACCGTCGCCGTAGTCGTAGGTCACTTTTTGGTAGGTGTTGTGCCCGATATTGAGTTTGATTTCAATGGTGTCCCCTGCGCAGAAATGGTTGGCAGCCACGCTGTCAATGCTGATAGGTGTGCCGTTGAGCATAATGCTGCGGCTGACCGTAGATGAACCGCAGGAGTAGGCATAAGACTCACGTTCACCATAGCCGTACACGTGTGCGAGGAAGCCCATATCGCCACTCAGATGGTAGTTGCAAGCAGTGGTGAGGATTTGGTCTTCGAGTTGGATACGTGCGAAACAATAATCCGGATTACCCATGATAGGGTGGAAATAAGAAGCAATGTTGGTGACCGGCATGTTGTTGGTAGTCAGTTGCATAGAGGGCACGTTGGCCGCCGAAGTGATGATGTTGACATAGTGCAACTTAGCCAATGAGGTGTGGTAGGTGGAGAAAGTGATGTCCGTGATGACCTGCTCAATAGGACTGACCCACAGCATGGCCGGGTCGCTGACCAAGGTGTCGGAACTGACCTTGGGGGTGACGTTGTCGTAGCGGTTGGACACCATAAACAGATGGACACCGGCCGGACAAGAAGTGGTGAGGTAGCACGATGAGTCCACGACAAGCGGCAAAGGCAGTTCGCCTGAATAACGCGACTCACCCACTTTATCGGCACAATAAGCAAGTGCCTCACCTATCTCAAATTCCCAATACTGCTTGGGCTCTTTGGAGAAATCAAAGGTGTGTACGAGCATGGGTTCACCGTCCTTGGAATTGATATAAACCTCCGTGCCATCGTTGATGGCCATGACGGCTACGCGGTCACGACGGTGGTGCTTGGAAGCCGTGATAGCGAACTCGTTGCCCCAATAAGCGAGAGGCATAGCTTGTGAAATGATGTGGTCACGGTCACGGACGGAGTCGGGCAGGTTGGTATGCGGACAACCTTGGAAGACGGCGATGGGTTTGTGGTCACGTGCCGTTACGCGCGTACCACTCAGGTCTGCCTTGTCACCGTCTTTGAGACCTGTCCACACATAATAGACCTGTCCTTCTTTGAGGGTGACCGTTTGGTGCCCTGTCTTGCCACCAGAGGTGGTGGCTGTGAGGTAGTAATCGACAACGGTGTTGTCCTCTACCGCCACGATAGCAAAGTGCGAGCCCTGTGGCTTTCCCTCGTGGTCAGAGGGATGGTACGCCTGAATGAGATAATCATCCAAGAGGGACGCCGTTGGCAGCACGTTGGTGGCATCAAAAGACTTTTCGCGGTAGTTACCTGCAAAGAGAGATATATCGTTCGTAGAAGTGACATGCAGCGCCGTGTAGGTGGGAGTCTCATTTGACGAACTATAGCAGGCAGACCAAACGTTAGTGGGTATCTTTAATTCCTGTGCAGACCCTGCTGCCAAGTTAATTTGCATGACAAAATTGGCCGTAGGGTTGCTTACCGTGACTGTCGTAGCTTGCGTTGCAGAGAACGTCAAGCGCAACTCTTCGGGCGTGTCGTCTGCCGTTCGGAGGAAAGTTACCCAGAAATCTTTGCCTTGCGTAGAAGGCGTTTGGGCCAAGATTAATCCAATTTGCGCACTCAATAGTGCAACTAACCAAAGCTTTTTGAATCGCATATATTTATTTCACTTGTTCACCTAAAGTATTGTATAGATGTCCGTCCAATTGGATATAGATATTTCCGCGCTGAATCACTTTTTGAGCCTGTTCATCGGAACGGAAGGGGTTGCTTTGCTCGCTCTGTGCCACAAGATTGAGTTTGCAGGACTGAATCCATTTGCCGTTAGGCAGGAGTACCATTACCTCCATGGATTGACCTTGCGCAAAGCCCAAATCCTGATAATAGATGGACGTGGTTTGGCTGTCTTGCAGTTGTCCGTCCAAGTACCATTGGTAGCCCTGTATGCCGTATTTCTCAATGGCCTCCAAGGTGACACCGACGACGTTGTCGTATTTCTGGTGCAAGATAGAATTGGGCAGGCGCACAAAGACGGTGATGGGGAAGGTGAGCGTCTGTTCACAGATGGCATCGTACGCTTCGATACGACCGATGACCGTGCCCGGCACGAACTCGCTGACATCGAGCAAGAAATAGGTATTGTCGGAACTAACGGTGAGTTCGAAGGCGCGTTCGCGTCCATCTACAACGGTGATGAAGGAAGCGTGGTCAATCTCGCCCTTGGTATAGGAGAACGGAATCATGATAGATGTTTGCCCGTCGCACTCAGGATTGACGTCGGTGGGCACCTGAATCTCCAAGCAATGTACGATTTTGACGTGGTAAGTGACAACACTGTCGCAGTTCTGACTATTGGAGAACGTATAGGTGTAATCGCCTGATTCATAAATCCATGTGCCGTGTAGCAAGAAGGAATCTTTGCCCTGCTCATTGACCTCGGTGGGCTTGGACATACGCCGTACAAAAGTGCTGGTGATGACGATGGAGTCACAGTCATACCGCAACGTATCCGTGATGGTGTCTGTGGCAAGCGGGTCATCCCAAGGAATACATTTTGATGTCTCGTGCTTGATAACCTCGGCCTTGTCCACATAGAAAGAGAAACGTACCAATTCGGCAGGATAGACGGTTTCGGGACAATCCTTGTGGGCATAGACATTGGCGGAAACATCGTACCAACCCTTGGTCTCGTATTGGTGAGTAACCTGCGGGGTGCTATTGTACTCGGTAATACCGTCACCAAAGTCCCAATCGACCTTGTCAATAATGTCCGTACCAACCTGTGCATCGAACTCAAGAGGGGTATTGATGCAGAAATGGTCCTCTCCACGCAGTCCGTCGGTAAAGGTGAATCCCTCAATGTTGATACCACGTTTAACAGCCGATGAACCGCACGAATAAGCATACGATTCGTCCTCACCGTTACCATAAATGTGGGCAATAAATCCCATACGGTTTTCCAGCGTATAAACGGACATCTGTTCCTGATTATCTCCAATGACCAGACGAGCATAGGAGTAGTCTGTTTTACCCGGTACGGGGGTCCACACTAACCGTGGAGAAAGGTCGTTGCGTACTGTACCGACATGTCCATATAATTTGGTATCCTGACAAGTAGCTGTGGCAGTAACTACGTTCAGCGAGTGTTTACGTGTTTGATTTGTGTAGCACGCGCCAAAGGTGATTTCGCCAATACGCTGCTGCAACGGTGAAATCCACACCGAAGAAGGGTCACCTGCTCCGTTCAGGATTTCAGTACCTGCCTTTCCAGCAAACGAGTTACCGGTATCATAACTATAGACGGCACAAGGACAAGATGTCTCAATGTAAATAGCGTCCATGGTGAAGACATCATTCAAGTCAATAGGATTGGTACCCGGTTTGCTTGAACGTGGGTCGTTAGGTCCTTGCAACAGGAGGTAGTACGTTTGTCCTGCGTCCAAGATAGTATGTTGATAACCATTGATATAGACAATAGTACCATCTTCGATAGCCGTAATGCCAATATAGTTACCGTCTTTTTCCAAAGAACGAGTTACAACGAACTGATTTCCCCAATAATCGACGGGCATAGCTTGTTCAAACAGGCAGTCACGAGCCGCAATACCAGTTGGGAGGTTGGTCAAAGGAACGCCATTGAAGACAGCAATTTTCTTGCCATTCTTGGCCTTGATATGTGTTCCGGTGAGTTGCTGCTGTGCAGAAGACATCAGGTAGTAGATTTCACCTTGTTTCAACGTAATGGTAAAGGTTGTTCCGTTGTTGTTTTTACCATACGTGTTGCCACGCGGTGTAATATCCACTTGTGTATTATCTTCCAAAGCCAGAATGGTAGCCATAGAAACGGTATTGCTAAACCCATCTTTACAAGCCGGCAAGAAATCCTGCATGTAATATTCCGATTGTAAGGCCGTGGTAGGCAGGATGTTACTGGCGTCCATAGAGTGCTTCGAACTCAGTATGACATAGACCGAAATATCTTCTGTAGCGGTAATGTGCAAACCGTAGTCTTTCTTAGTATCTGCAAGAGAAGAGACATCATCGGCATTGCTAATGTTGATAGGATACCACTCCGCAAGAGTGGGAGTGAAGGTGGTCCATGAACCTGCAGTCACGTTTTGTGTGATATTGACGCTACCACGCGGGTTGGTAATCTTGACCGTACAAGCCGTTTTCGCAGATACGGCAATATAAGGAGTGGCAGTCGCTTTATCCGGTGAGCAGACAATGGTGGAACTTACCCAAAAGTCCCGCCCCTCGGTAGATGCTTGCGCCATGGCTTGTTGGCAAGCCATGGTAGCAAGTATCGTGAGTGCTAATAATAGACGTTTTTTCATATAAGGAATTATAATATTTCGACTTCTACACGGCGGTTGTTCTGACGACCTTCGTCGGTGTCGTTGGTATCAATAGGACGTGTCTCACCATAACCTTCTGCCTCGATACGGTCGGCAGCGATACCGCGCTCAATCAACTCTTGGCGGACGGCATTAGCACGACCCTCAGACAGGATTTGGTTGGCTTGGTCTTTACCAACGCTATCGGTGTGACCCATAATCTTGATACGAACCTCAGGATTGCGATCCAAGAAGCCAAATAGTTCAGCCAAAGTAGGTTCACTCATAGGCAGAATCTTGGTCTTGTTGGTAGCAAAGAACATATTCTTGAGGATGAAGACTTCACCTTTCTTGATAGGAATCATATCAACCAACATGTTATCGCCTATGTTAGTCACAACGCCATCGTATGGCTCGTATCCCACCATATCAATATGCAGGGCATAGAGAATGGTGTCTTGCAACATTGTGCTGGCAGCACCGTTGGCCGTGTCGGTATTGAGTGCCATGAGTTCGTTGGCAGTTCCCTGACGGAGAACTTGTACTTTAGCCGGCAGAGGCATACCTGTTTCAGCATTGCGCACGCGCACATTAAATATAGGTCTGTGACGGAGTTGCAGAGTCGTATCCAAGAGATAACCATCGGAAGGAATAGTGAAAGTGGCTGTGGCAGGGTAGAAATCTTGCATGGCGAGACGAATCTCGTAGTTACCTTTTGCCAATTTCTGTGCTTTCTGACCGTTCTTCATCTGCATCGGCTTGAGGACAACCTTTCCGGTCTTGGTGTTAACAATCTCCAATGTTGCCGGCAGTTTTTCGCCGTTGGCTTCGTTCTCTACCTTCAAATCTAAGTAAGACGGTTGGGGTGGAACTTGACGCGGAGTCTTGCCGGGCACTTCAAATTGAACGGTGAACTTAGCACCAATCAAAAGATTGTTAAGTGCAGACGATGCTCCTACTGCTAACGTGGAATTTGTGGAATAGGGTTTCCAATTGTTTTGCTCAAATACCAAAGGATAATTGTTATGATATGCATCGTTTGTGGAATAGATGTTTAAGAACTCGTATTCTGCGAACAATGATGCTTTGTAGTGAATATGCTCACGCCCAAACGGTAGGCGTTCTCCTGGTTTAACTTTAACTTTTTTCTTCTCGTCCGGAGCTTTCTGCAACCATTCATCTAAATCCACACCAAACTCGAAGCATGCACTTACTGCGGGTTGCTGCAAATGAATCTTACCATTGTCAGTAGGTAACGTTCCTTCTATCTGTGCAGCAGTTTTTGGTGCATCAATAATTCCCATACCATACGTATTTATGAATGCAGGATCGTAAACATCGACATCGTATAATCCTTTTTGCTTATAGCTGCCGAAAAGACCATATCCAACACGGGCTCCAACCATGAAATAATACCGCGAGAATTGTGCACCAAACATAACGGGGAGACTGACGTAGCCCAACGTACGTGTTTCACGGAGTTTGTCCGTAAGGTAGTAATACTCTTGATTATATCGAGGTAAAGTACGCGTCTGCAAGAAACTGTAGTCTGTCCGTGCATTGTAAATATCAAACCCAAGACCCGTTTCAAAACGGAAGTGTCCACATTCTAATTCATAGGAGAAAGTTAAACCACCACCGGCACCTCCTACGACTTTTTTGTCAAGGAAAGTGTTGGGCTCAATTTGGTCCGGAGCCACTTTGCCTAATGCACTCAGGTCGTCAAACATAGCATCGTAGCCGATACGCGGAGCAAGATTGAAGTAACTGATTACTTCGGGGCGCTCTTTGGTCTCTTCCTCTACTTGCGGAGTACGAAGAGCAGCTAATTCTTTTTCCTCCTGTGCTTGGCGTGCTGCTTCGGCTTTTGCCTGCTCGGCAACGCGCTGAGAGGCAACGCGTTCGCGTTCTTCTTGCACTTTGGCGCGTTCGGCAGCAGTTTTTGCAGCTTCTTTCTGCCGTTGTGCCGTTGCCTTTTCTCGCTGTGCTTTGGCTTTTGCCTGCTCTTTGGCACGCTTTGCAGCAGCTTTTTCACGTTCTTTCTGTTTCTTGGCTTTCTCTTTCGCTTTCTGCTTTTGAGCAGCCGTCATTTCTTTTTTCTCGGCAGCGTTAACTGTTGTGATAGTTGTTGCACTGAAACCTACAAGGAGGCCGATTACGAGTAATGTACGAAGAATATTTTTCATTGTCTTGTCCTCCTATAGATTATTTACTGAATACTACAAATTTGAATGTGCGTTTTTCTTTGTCGGTGGTGACACGCAAAATATACATGCCCGGTTCTTCAGGAACGGTGACAAGTCCGCCATGCTCCGGCAATGAGAGTGTTTGTAAGACATCTCCTTTGATAGTGTACCACTCTACGGTACTATTTCCTTTTGTGTTAACGTATATTTGCTCACCAGCGCGTTGGAAAGCTTGTTGCAAGTTTATATACGTGCTCTCAAACTGCATATCTTTGGGTTCACTTTCATCAAATTTCACAGGGCAAGAACAACTGGTAGATTTGGTGCCAGTGGTTGTGTTAACCATTGTAAAGCAAATATAATATTCACCAACGAAGTCGGTTTGGTCACCCAAATTCAATACAGAGTTCGTTTCGCTAGGCATTAAGACGCTATCTTTATACCATTGGAAATCTGATAAAATAAAGTTCTCAAAACTGGCTTTCTGCAGTCCGATTACGTTTTGGAAACGTCGTGCCATTACGTTTTCGTAGTTGAGAGTGAAGGGTAATTCCGTATTCGTTACACCACTCGGGCACTCTGAACCGATGTGCAGGGTAATGGCATAATCAGTAGCAGGTTGGGCTGACTCAGGAATATCCGCCTCAATTTTATTTTTGTCGATTACATGAATCATACCGGGTGTAAATCCATGAGCCCCCGCTTGAGCATTCCAACCGAGTTTAACGCTGTCATTATTGGAAGATAAATCTACTTGTGCAGGGTTGTCAAGGAAGATTTCTACAATCATTCGCTTACCCTCTTGGCGGCAAGGGGTAACGTAGACAGAATCCACCGTAACCTTGAAGTTACCAATGGTTACGCGGATGGGAATACTATCCATGGCGTTTTGTCCTTTGCAGAGGTTAGAAGACTTGCGGTAGATGTTGCAGTATGCTTGATAAACACCTGCTTTTTCGTAAAGGTGAGGAATGGAGTCCTTGTTGGTGTCGTCGATTTGCCCATCTCCAAATCCCCAAACGATTTTCTCATACTCGTAGTCGGGGTGGCAAGCAAACTTGACGGTATCGTCACCGCAGAGCGAGTTGTCGCTGTCGGGGGTAAAAATTTTGCCGTTGATGGTGATGTACTGCGTGAGAGGTTTGGTAGCACCACCAGCGGAGTAACCATAGGATTCGTTCTCCGTAAAGCCATACACGTGGGCAATAAACGAGCCCTGTTCGTTTTTGAGGGTATAGGCACCGGCAGCACTTCCTAAACTTTTGCGAGCAAAGTAATAGATGTCACCACCTTGAATCTTGCTGAATTCACCGGAAATACTTGCTCCGTTCAGAGTCATTCCTTCCGGATTGGCGGTTACGATGTTGACATTGTGGGCAGTGGTACCATTCTTGCTGGAATAGGTGGTAAAGGTGACTTGGTCAATTTGTTGCTCGATAGGGTTGACCCAAAGCATAGCAGGGTCACCATCATTTACGCCATCATAGTTTTTAGATGTTAAGAACAAGTGCAGTGCGCAGGGGCAACTGGTTTCAATTATACCATTTGTTCCTACAATGAGCGGATCGGGCAATACTTGGTCTTTCCATCTTCCAGACTTAGGTTTAGTGCCTCTATCTCCAATCTCAAATTCCCAATAATGTTTGGGATTGGTAGCAAAATCAAATTTATAAACAAGTGAATCGCCACCATTAGCAGCAATACCTTTGACATATACTTCTGTTTCATCGTTAAGTGCCATAATACGATAAATGTCGCGATGACGTCCATTGCTGGCAGTAACAGCGAAGGTATTTCCCCAATACTGGGTAGGCATTGCCTGTGAAACGATATGGTCGCGCTCTTTTGTTTGGTACGGAATGTTGGTATGTGGGCAGCCCTGGAACACGGCAATTTTTTTATTATCACGTGCTTTCACCCATGTGCCACTCAAATCACCACTTACGTCATCTACATTACCTGTCCAAACGTAGAACACTTGTCCTTTCATCAATTCGGGTGTGGTTAATGTGTCGCCTACTTTCGGAAAGTTAGGAGAATAGTATCCATAAGACATGCCTTGTGTTTGTACTGTCGGACAAAAGTCAACGACGGTATGGTCTTCAGTAGCAATGATGCAGAAATGTGAACCCTGAGTAGAACCTTTGTGGTTGGAGGGAGTGTATGTTTGAATGTAATATTCGCTCAATAAAGATTGCGTAGGAATAACGTTGGTAGCATCAAACGTTGCTTTCTTGTAGTTGGCAGCAAATAGTGAGATGTTTTCTGTAGATGTAACATGCAAGGCACAAGTGTCGACTTGTTCGGAATTAACGGCATAGCACACTTTACCAGTTTGAGCCATTTTGTTGCGTGCTGTTGTGGTACGAGCGTTTCCTTCGTTGTACAATATCACCTCTTTCAAACTACCTGCTTCTACTTGCACTGTTTCTGAATATCCAGTGAAGGGATTCTCAATAATCACTTCACAAGCATTGCGAGCAGAAAGAGATAACGAAAGAATCATCTCATTATAGCCATCATACGGGCCGCCATCACTTGATGCTTGGTCGGCCTGCAAGAATGTTACCCAAAAGTCTTTTCCTTCGGTAGATTGACCTTCTTTGACCGTGGATTGTGCCAAAGAGAGTTGGGGCAGAAGGGCAGCCCCGATTAACAGACTAGTAAAAAGAATCTTTTTCATATTGTTGAGTTTTTTAGTAATTTTGTTTCGTGCGCTATTTTTTCACGTTGCAAAATTACAAAATCTTTTGCGTACGCGCGTGCAAAAATTGTCGAAATATGTGTAAATTTTGACATAGTGCCCCACTATTGCCCTATCAGGGTATAATACTTGCCGTCTTGGAAGATGTAAATATGGCTGTCTAACAAGATTTTTTGTAGATTACTATCGGGAGTAATCATGATATCAGGAGCAGATGTTAGAACATCGCTGCAAGGTTCCCCATACGAATAGGTGAGTTGATTGAAATTAACTGTCTGCCCCTGTTTGTCTCCCCAAATATATTCCACCAAATCGGGGTAGTCAATAAAGGGATTTCGGTTACCCTGAATCTTATTGACCTCAATGGCACGTGCTTTCTCCTTGTCGCTGACAGGGTCGAGGCGATGCCAACTGAGTAGCAGTTCCTGCAGCCAAGGTTGGAACTCAAGGTAACTATCGTTGGTCATGGCTTTGCATGCATCGCCGGTAGTAACCCACGTCAAGTCCTTGTAGCAAGTGACGATGTAGAAATAAGCACGTGCGAAATCTCCTTTGTATTTGTCCTCAGGGCAGAAGACGCGTGTCAGACCATAGTTTTTACCACTACCCGTGACAAAACTGCCATTGTTGAAAGTGGAGTCTGCGGGAATACCGGGTGCATTGTTGGACTTAGAACGGTTGGCGGAGAAATCGCCGGGTACGAGGTGGTAGAGGTCACAATAGGCCTCGTTGACATCGCCACCCCACCAACTCTTGGGGAGCATGTGTTCAATATCGAATCCGGAAACACTGGCGCAGGTGTCCTCAATGTTGAAATAACGTCGGTTATTGGAATACATATCAAGGACTTGCTGTGTGAGGGTGTCCCGATCGGTGAAGAAGAAACCGTGCCAACTGCGTTGGCGACCACTGCCATAGCGGTAGCGTGGTCCACAATGGATAATCTCGGAAAGCGATAGCATCAAGTTTTCGTCCTTTGTTCCTTGTGCAGGCAGGTAATAATCGCAAGGCATAGGACCGACGCGCATACAAGACGAATCAACGGGCAGAACGGGTGGTGTGTAACTCTTGGCGAAGAGTGTGACAGGAACGGCTTTACGGACGTTGTTGCCGTCTAATCCCTTGGCGATGATGATGAGTGAATCGGTGATGGTATAGCCCTTATCGGTAGCAGTAGCAACGGTGTAAGCCACGTTGATGTCGCCGCCGTTATGTGGCAGTTTGGTGGGGGAGAGGGAGAAGGTCGAACCATTGCGGAGTTTGAGTACCAAACTATCCGTAGAGGTGGAACGTGCTATGATATTGACGTTGTTGGCGTCTGTTTCCGGTTGCCCGTCCTCGATGATGGCACTGCCAAAGTCCACGACCGGTTGTGTAGTTATTTTAGCGATATTGGGGAGTGGGTCCGGTGCTGTGAAGACGATTTTTTGAACATAGAAACGGTTGTTCTTGGCAGTAGTAGCCGCAATGACGATACTATCCGTCAGCCCCGGAGCTTTGACGGTGTAGGGCGTGATGACGGTGGCTGTTCCTTTTGCCCACGAGATATTGTTGTCATACACGCGAAAGGCATTGACAGAATCCTTGTTGTTGCCTCCGTAGGTGGCCGCGTAGATGGTCATCGACTGAATATCGTATTGCGCGTTCAGTCCGATGGACAACTTGCCACCAGCGGTGCCGGAACTGAATTTGATGCCAAAATCTTCTTTTGCACGATAGACTTTGTCTGCGTAGATAAGCCGATTGATACAATTGTCGGTTGACGTATAGACAATCGATTCGAGTTTGGTAGCTGGTGAACTACTGTCGGACGTGCTGCTATTGAAGGTGATGGTATATTCCTCTGCATGTAGCCCAATTGAGCAAACAAAGAGCAATAAATAGGCAAATTTTCTCATAATGATAGATGTATAATAGTGGCTTCTACTCCCGTTCTACCCCCGTTAAGGTCTCGCTCTACTACCGCTGTACTACCGCAAAGAGCAGGTTAAGGGTAACATACCATAAGATGGTGGCAGCACCGGCAGCAAGACCAAATTCGATGTGTTGATACCGAACGGCCTCCAGCACACAGAAAATGACCAAGATGAGGGCACCAATGAGGAAGATAAATTTGTCGGAGTTGTCCTTCCAACTGAGGTTATGGAACTTCAAACTGAAGAAAGGAATCTCTGCGAGGAGCAGGTAGCAACTGAGAAAACTGAGTGCTACCAACACCCACGGCATCCACGCGGCGGTCATCATCTGGTAGGGCATACAGCAGAGCGACGCCCAAAAAATGGCATTGGCAGGTGTTGCCAGTCCGATGAAAGACGATGTTTGTCGTTCGTCAAGGTTGAATTTGGCCAGTCGTAAAGCCGAAAAAGCAGCCATGAGCAGGACAAGGAGCGACCACCAACCAATGAGAGGACGCAAGTAACAACTGAGTGCCATTGCCGGCGCAAGACCGAACGTGATGTCGTCAGCGAGGGAGTCGAGTTCGATGCCCATTTTGTTGCTGACACCAAGGGCGCGTGCCGTCATTCCGTCAAAGAAATCAAAGAAAGCACCAAGAAGAATGAGAGCGAAAGCCCACATAAAAGCATTTTGCGTTGCCATCCACGTGGCTACTGCGCCACAAAGCAGGTTGGCGCAAGTAAAAGAATCAGGAATCAATCGTTTGATATTCATAGTCGTTTTTGAACAATAAACGTTATTAAAATACTGGGTATGCAGCAAATCATCACAATCCAAAAGAAGTTGATATACCCCATATTATCTGCAATCCAACCGGCTGCGAGCCCCGGTAACATCAGCCCGAGGAACATAAATGCCGTACAAAGGGAGAAATGTGCGGTCTTGTATTGCCCGTCAGCAAAATACATCATGTACAACATGCAAGCCGTATAGCCAAGCCCGTAACCCAGTTGCTCAAAGCCAATGCAAGCGGCTATTTTCCAGAACTCGGTAGGTTGGGCAATAGCCATGTAGCAATAGACGATGCAGGGGAGTGTGAGCATGAGGCACATCCACAGCATGACTTTCTTCAATCCGTATTTGGACGCAGCCAAGCCGCCCACAATACCTCCAAAAAGCATTAAACCGATGGCGATAAAGTTGAGCAAACCTATCATATCTTGCGTTAAGCCCAAACCGCCCTGTGTGGTTGGATCCAATAAAAAAGGTATCTCCATTTTGAGCAAAAGGGCTTCCGGCAGGCGGTAGAGTAGCATAAAACATAAAGCCAACAAGATGCCCTTTTTCCGGAAGAAAGTAGCCCAAGTGTTGCCGATGGCCTTCCAAATATCACTTTGAGAAGTAGCAGGTGCGGCGTTCGCTTCGGCTTTGGGCATAGCCCACATGTGCCAAAGAGCCATAACCGCCAGTAGGGTAGAGCAGAGTAGCAAAGTGAACGTCCATCCGTAGGCGACGGAGGTTTTACGCGACAAGACACCGACAAGGACTAATAGAACGGACTGGCAGAAGATGTTCGCCAACTTGTAGAACGTGGAACGTATGCCCACAAAGGCCGACTGCTGTTTGTCCGTCAGGGCTAACATATAATACCCATCGGCTGCTATGTCGTGGGTGGCGGAAGCAAAAGCGGTGATAGTGAATAAGATAAGGGCGATTGTAAAATACCCCTTAGGAGCCAGCCATGACAATAAACCTACGCTGACACACATCATGGCTTGCATCGTGATGACCCACCAACGTTTGGTGCGAATAACATCCACGAAAGGACTCCAAAGGGGTTTAATAACCCAAGGAAAGGTAATCAAACTGGTAAAGAGAGCAATACGCGTATTGCTTTCTCCTAAATCCTTGAATAGGGCTATGCTGAGGACGGTTACAATGAAATAGGGTATGCCCTCGGCAATATAAAGTGTGGGAACCCACAGCCAAGGTGATTGTTTACTATGTAAAAAAGCAGCCGTCATAAACGGCTGCAAAGTTACGGAAATAATTTGATATTTCCAAATATTTATGTAGGAAATTACATCTTTTGTCCCTGCGTAGTGTAAATATCTTGACCACGACGGAGGTAAAGATGCCCTTTGTGCATAAATTTAGTGGCAACGGAGTGCGTGTTAACAGATTTGAGAGCGGTGGATTCTTGGTCGCACTTTCGCGTTACGGCAACGGAGGATATATACGGATTCCAACCTGCTCCGTCCGGACGCGACAAGTAAATGGACTTGACCATTTGGGAGACGGTAAAACTGAGCGTTGTACCACCCAAGATGTCTTTATTCTCATAAATGATTGTATTACGGTCTTTGTCTGCATACACAATCATGTAGGTGTTCTCCAAGTCTGCTGCTTTGCTCATGGTATAAGTCACTACATCTCCCACGTGGAAATGTCCGGCGGCAAGCGTGATGCCAAAGTACTTGGATTTATCCAATTTTCCGCTTTCACTCAGTTTGACATCGGCTGTTCCGCCGATGGTTCCAGTAACAGTGGCGTTGGTTTTACTGTCTATCTCATAGACGGCTTTGATGATTGTGCCACATTGGGTGGAGTCACCTGTAGGCGTGACGATAGGGTCGTCGCCCCCGCCTTGCTGTTGGCCACTATTGGCAGGACGAGTGTATTTGTAGATGGGTACATCTGTGTCTTGGTCACTGGTGGTATAGAACGTCAAACTATCTAACCATGCTACCGATTCGCCTTGTTTTTCTTCCTTATATGCAGCTATTTGCTTTGGTGCGCGTGCCACGGTGGCGGTTATACTCTCGTTACCTTGTCGTTCCCAAATAAGGGCAAATGGCTTGTTCTTGATAATCATCCATTTACCATCGGGTGTGATATCACCTGCGGTGCAATAATCGAAGTTGTCACCACTTTGGCCCAATTCCTGCACTTTGGTCAACTTCTGTACCGATGTGCCATAGTTGGTGGCAAAGGGTAGTTTATAGAGTGTACATACACCGCCTTTTATTTTATCTACCACGTAGAACATCTGCTCGATGTTATCATACATCAGTGTCTCGGTGTTGTGGGCTTTGTTGTCGGGATAGCCGAATTTGATATAGTTGACAGCAATGCTTTTGCTGCCACTTGTGATTGTGGGTTCTTCGAAATAGTAGATGATGTAGTTGTCCTTAAATTTCCCGTCATTATCTCCAAACGCTCCTACAAAAACATAGTTCTTGTTGTTGTAAACGCCAGTGCATATATCTTCCCAGTCATCGCGAGAGGTGGTTCCGCTATTGAAGGTAAGGGTCATCACCTTCGTACCATCCGGATTAATGGCTGTGATGCCCGTGAAATCAATATTTTCGTCTCCGTGAATCCATAGATAGCCGGGGGTAGTGCGACTGCATGCCATGCCGGAAACTTCCGGAATAACCTTTTTGTACGCTGTTCCACACTCAGAACGAGTGAAACGGTTATCTTGAGTCAATGAACCACCATTGTACTTAATTGATGCTCCAAAAACGGACATGGTCGTGAAGACCATAGCCATTGAGAAAATACCCTTTTTCATACCTTGAATAATTTTGTGCGCGTGTGCGCGAGCTTTATAGAGTATGTTATTAAACAAATCAAGCAACGCGCTAAATGGCGTTGCTTGACTTCGGTATTTATGTTTGCTTATTGGAAGTTGCTGCGGTTATCTTCAATCTCAGCTTTCTCTTGTACCATTGAGATGGCTTGGTAGGGCAGAGAATAAGCATAACGCATATTCATTTGTTGAATGAGTGCGGCATCGTCCTCTTCGCCCTCGGCTACGATTTGTTGTCCGGGAACGAGTACATACACGCCCTGCTCGCCTTTAACGGGAACACTCATTTGACCTTGTGCAGTTGCAAAAGCAGCACCTACTACAGCGGGCTCCATACCGGCATTGCCGAAGATGACACCAGCCATATTAACACCTTCTGCCATTTCAACATTGGTGCCGGCCAATTGAGCTGCCTCTTCCAAACTATTGGCTTGGCTGAGATTAGCTATCATTTGTTCGGCTTTCTTGTCGCGAATGACCATAGCACGGAGTTCGCTCTCGACATCTTGCAGCGTGCGATAGTCACCATCGCTTACCTCGCTCAGGAGAGCAACGATAAACTGGTCACCACACTCAAAGACATCACTTATATCACCTTCGTTGGCCTCGAAAGCCCAACGAACAATAGCACGGCTCTGTTTGAGTTGACCAATCTTATCTTGATTCTTCAGCAAGTTGAAGGCAGGATAGAGACGCATTCCCTCTTGCTCGGCAGCTTCACGGAACTGAACTTCGTTGGAATTAGCCACGATGAACTGTTTTGCCTTGTTATACAATACCGAATAGGTCTTGGACGACGGAGTAACCTTGCGCTCCAACATAGCAATCTTTACTTTGGGAGTAGCTTTGGCTACATCAACGCACTCCAATTTGATTTCGCCCATACCTTGAGCAACGGTGAATTGCTCACCTTTCTTGGCTTTGAAGGCAGGTTCAGCAATGTTTTGCGGCAGCATGGCCTCGGTGTACCAAACGGCTTCTTGCTCGTCTTGTCCTTCTACGATAGCACGCAGTTGAACGGAGTCAGGCATCGAATAACCACATTCTACAATGCGAGCCATACGATAGGTGTCGTCCTCAAATGTCAATGGCATAAAGGCATCTTTCTTGGCACCACCGCCAAAAGCGAACTCCTTGTAAGCAGCAGGAATAGTGGTCTCGGAGAAATTGAAACCGGTGTACATTACGTCCGAGTTGGTGTTAACAACCAAAGCCACGTCTTCCGTTGTTTGCAGTTCCTCTTCCAGTGCCTTCATCTCGGCTTCCACGTTTTGGAAATCTTCCTCAGAAGGAACGATAGCAAAACTGATGTATTCAACCGAACGGTTAGGTGTTTGTTTGTAGAGTTGTTTCTTTTGATTGTATAACTTCTTCAAATCCACTGCCTTAACGCTGATGGTCGAATCTGCAATAGCAGAGTAGGGTTGCATTACGTATTGCGCATCTACGCTGGTTTGGTTGGCTAAGAACTGGTACTTGGCGTCAATATTGTTGGCAGTGATTAAATTCTGCAGCAGACCGGTATATTTCTCTTGCATACGGGTCAGACGCGTAGCATTCTCCCAATAGAGCCAATAGTTTTTGGCTTGTTTGAGGTTGGCTGCCTGCTCCTCGTTTTCGGGCTCTTGCTCCAACGAATGGAGGAAGCGAACTAAATTTTCGCGGTTGAATTGACCTGTCTCGTCCATGAACGCACGGCGTTGCATAATGAGTTGGTGCGGATGTTGACCGATGCAGAGTTCGCTAAGTTCCTCGGCGGTTACGTCCATACCGATTTTCTCGCATTCTGCACGTAAGGTCCAGTCCATCAGCATCATCTGCCATACTTGGTTGCGAATCTGAGCAGCCATGTCCTCGTCTTGGTCGGTACGGCCAGTCTCAATCTTATACACCTCGGTCAGTTGGTCTTTAGCTGCCTCGTAGTCGGTGTAGTGCACTTTGTGCCCTTGAATGGTGCCGACATATTCGCGACTGCGATTAAAGAAACTACTACCTGAATTCAGGAAGTCACCAAGAATGAAAGCTAACATAGCCAAACCTACAATGACCAGTAGGATAACGCCATGATTACGAATTTTTTGTAATGTTGCCATAATGATTTATTGATTATTAGTTATTATCGACTTCGTTTATTGTCTTCTATTTTAATGGTATTGATGCCCCACTCGGGTGCAAAGGTCTCTGTACTCTTGTACGCAAACGCCACGCGCGTGTTCGTACTCACGTACGCGCTAATATCTATGGTGTCGTTGACAGCAGAGCGCAGTTTTCCGCTGTTGAAATGAGGAATGGCTATATCTGTCCAATCCTTACCGTCATTGGCACTAATCTTCAGCCGGAACATGTCCTGTGGATTAACGGTGCTATCGTCTCCGTTTTCTCTGAAGAAATAGGTCTGAAAGCGCAGAGTGGGATTGACGGGCCGGTTGGCTGCCAAGTTAAAGGCAGGTGAAATAATCCATACTTCGCTCGCTTTCAGCTTTTTATCAGCATCCTTGCCCAATGCAACTATTCCTGCAGTACCACTCTTGGAAACATTTTGTTTCCATACTTCAAAGCCCGGATTGACCATGTTTTGAGGTGCCCAAGCCCCTAAACCGTCCGTAAAATCTGCCTCAACATACGTAACGGGTTTCTCCGGATAAGCAAGCATATTAGATGTCCAATATAGGTATGCTACGCTTTTACCGGGCGTCTCAATGGTTTTTTTGTAGCGAGTAATCTTGCTGCAAATGATAACCGTATCACCTATTTGAATCTGCTCCAAAGAAGCGAATTTGGCTTTGTTGATGCTCATCACCTGATACCCCTCAAAGGTAACGCCGGAGGACATGTGGTCGCAAATGTAGAAGACTGCATTGTGATAGCTCCCAGTCATACCCTCCTCGTGCTTTTTGTCAAAACTTTTCACAATACCTGCAATGTAGTAGGTTTCTTGCGTCTCCTGCTGGTCTGCCAACCGCTGACCGATGGCTACTGCCGTGCGGACGGAAATAATAGGAACGGGAAGACCCGGAATGAACACCGTGTCATACCGATACACTTCCTCACCCGGGCTGGCAGGGAAACTATTGTAGTCGCACGCGCACATCAAGATGGCAGCCGTAACGAGAAGAAAAGTATGTTTAACTATTTTCACCATACGAACACGTATTTACGTGCAAAAGTACACTTTTTCTGCGATATATGCAAACATTTTTATAAAAAAATGAATTTTTTCTCCGATTTTATTTGTCAATCCAAAAAAATGTTGTATCTTTGCGACGTTTTTTGTAAAAACGACTAGATGGCTTATCCACAACCAAAACCTATGGCCCCTCGCCGTGGCCGCGTAGAGAAAGAAATGCCGAATCGAATCAACGAAATGATTCGCGGCGTGAACCAAGTTCGCCTTGTGGGCGACAATGTAGAGCAAGGAATTTATTCCTATCAGGAAGCAATTCGTATTGCAGATGAACAAAATCTCGATTTGGTCGAGATTAGTCCGAATGCCGATCCTCCTGTTTGCCGAGTGATTGACTATCAGAAGTTCCTGTACCAAAAGAAACGGAAGGAAAAGGAGCAAAAAGCCAATTCCAAGAAGATTGAGGTAAAGGAGATTCGTTTCGGACCGCAGACTGATGAGCACGATTATCAATTTAAGTTGAAGCATGCCATTGAGTTTCTCAAGGAGGGAAACAAGGTTAAGAGTTATGTCTTCTTCCGCGGGCGTTCTATTTTGTTCAAAGAGCAAGGTGAAGAGTTGTTGGCTCGTTTCTGCAAGGATTTGGAGGAAGTGGGTAAACCTGAAGCAACGCCCAAATTGGAGGGTAAGCGCATGATTGTCATGCTCGCCCCGAAAAAAGGATAGAGTTCTAACATGGTCGAGTGGTCCTTCGGCTACCACCGACCTAAAATAAATAACATTATTAACGCGGATGGGAGATAACCATTATCAACTGTCCATTATCAATTAAACAAAATGCCAAAGGTAAAAACTAATTCCGGTGCTAAAAAAAGATTCACTCTTACCGGAACCGGTAAGGTAAAGCGTAAACACGCTTACCACAGTCACATTCTGACGAAGAAGACCAAAAAGCAAAAACGTAATCTTGATCACGTTGCTATGGTCGACCAAACGAACATGCGTAGTATCCGCGAAATGCTGTTGCTGCGCTAAGTATTAACCACCAAAAAATTTACAGACTATGCCAAGATCAGTAAATCACGTAGCTTCTCGCGCTCGTCGCAAGAAAGTCATGAGTCTCACAAGAGGCAATTTTGGTGGCCGTGCCAACGTTTGGACTGTCGCCAAGAACACGTACGAAAAAGGTTTGCAATATGCATACCGCGATCGTAAGAACAAAAAACGCACTTTCCGTGCTTTGTGGATCCAACGTATCAATGCTGCTGCTCGTCTCGAGGGATTGAGTTACAGCCAGTTGATGGGTGGAATGAAGAAAGCAGGTATCGTCATCAACCGCAAGGTGTTGGCTGACCTCGCTATGAATCAACCCAAAGCATTCAAGGCCATTGCCGACAAGGCAAAGAAAGCATAAACGTGCGTTTGTGACAAAAAGAAAAAAAGCTGTTCAATCAATTGAGCAGCTCTTTTTTTATCTCTTCCTGTACCTCGGTGGAATTGGGGACTAAAGGAAGACGTAACACGTTGTTAATGAGTCCCATCTGACTTAGGACGGTTTTGATACCGCTGGGATTGCCTTCCTTGAAGAGCAGACGTACTTTGTTGGCAAAACGTGCCTGCAGTTCCAGTTGCTGCTGCGGGTCCGTACTCCGTACGATTTGTCCGAACTCTTCTGGCCATGCGTTGGACGCCACACTAATCAGTCCGGCACCTCCGGCTTGCATCACTTCGGCGGCTATGCCATCGTCTCCGCTGATTACCATCAGGGTGGCTTCACCTATGCTTCGACTGTCGGTCGACTGTCGGTCGACTGTCGGTTCGCTGTCGGTTCGCCGTCGGTTCGCCGTCGGCAAACACCCTGTTAAAGCAAGGAGGTGTTTTATCTGCTCCAAGTTGCCACTTGCTTCCTTAATACCTGCTATCTTGTCCGGCATGGCTTGCCAAATGCGGATAGCCGTTTCGGGCAGCAGATTGATACCCGTTCTGCCCGGCACATTGTATAATATAACCGGCACGGGACTGGCCTGCGCGATAGTGGTAAAGTGCTGAAAAAGACCTTCTTGACTGGGTTTGTTGTAGAAAGGACATACGCTCAAAATCGCCGTAAAATGGTTACGCAATTCATCGGATAGGCGGTTAATCGTTTGCACCACCTTGGCCGTGCAATTACCTCCCACACCCAAAACGAGCGGAATCCGTCCATTTACCTGATTGACAATAAATTGCCGAACTTGGGCTTGCTCCTCGTCGGTCAGAGTGACTGCTTCGCCGGTTGTGCCCAATACCACCAAATAGTCCACACCCCCACGGAGCTGCTTGTCCAAAACGCGTTCCAAAGCCGCATAATCGACCTGCCCTTGGGCGTCAAACGGCGTGATAAGAGCCGTTCCTAATCCTTTTAATGCCTGCATTTGTTCTAAATTTTGCGCAAAGGTACTAAAATATTTGCATATATGCAAACTTTTTTGTAATTTTGCACGCTCAAGCGATAAATAATAATGCGAAAGATTGTGACCATAGTGCTATTGTTGCTCATTTGCTGTCGTCTAACGGTGTTGGCTGACAGTTACCGCAACTATATTTTGGCCGGCCCGGATATGCAGCAAATCGATAAGCGAGGTCAACACACCTTGCTCGTGTGTGCCGCCAATCTGGAGTATTATTTGGTCAAGAATCTTGGCACGGGTTACGGTCCTGACAATCAAAAAGAGCATACTACGCAGCGTACCAAGACGCGCAAAGCCCTTGCTCTCATCAATGCCGATATTTACGGACTGTGCGAAATAGAGCAGGGAACGGCTGCTTTGCGGGAGATATGTACCGACCTGAATGCTGCCCACAAGAATCGCGGTTTTGCATACGTGGACAATAAAACATCGTCCTCTGCAGGCAGTTACACTATGTCTGCCTTCATCTATGATTCGCTCAAGGTGCGCCCGATTGGCGAGAGCAAGAAAATCAACACCGAAGTGCAAAACCGTAAATATATGCAGTGCTTCCAAGAGTTGGCGACGGGCGAGACCTTCATTTTCTCCATGAACCACTTAAAATCCATGGTGGGCGGAGGGGACACGGAGGCACGTCGTGTTGCCGAGGCCAATGCCATCAATTCGGCGTATGATGAGTATAAACTCTACTGCGAGGAGGAGGACCTGCTCATTATGGGGGACCTCAACTGCTACCGTTTCGACGCTCCGGTTACGATATTGTTAGACGGCGGCACCCGTACTGACCTGCATCGCTATTTTCATGCCGACTCCAGCTACAGTTATTGCTATCAGGGAGATTGCGACTATATCGACCATGCCATCTGCAATGTCACCCTCCTGCCACAAATCACAGGTATGCAGGCGTTTCATTGCAATAGCCGCGAGTCCTATCGCTGTGAATACCAATATGGTGACACGACCCTATTCCGCTATTCGGACCATGACCCTATCTTAGTGGGTCTGCGGTTGAACGGCAAGATAACGCACGATGTGAAGGTACTCAATTATGGCGACCGGCTTTGCGTGCGTTATGGCGAGGGAGGATATGTGCGTGTGTACGACATGTACGGCGACCTCCTGCGTGAAGAACCGCTGGATTGGGAGGATTATTCGCTTGAGTTGCCTGATACGTACCATGGCTGTTTCGTTGTGCATGTCTTCCATAACGGCCAAACCAAAATCACTAAATATATTCGCCCATGATGGACTTATTTTCGGACATAGAGCAGCAGGAACGTGACGAGATACTGCAACTCCGGCGCGAGTTGGAGGAGGCCAACCGGCTCTACTACGTAGAGAATGCGCCTACCTTGTCTGACCGTGATTTTGACGAGAAAATGCACCGCTTGCAGGAGTTGGAGAAGGCGTACCCCGAGATGGCGTCTAAGACCTCACCGACCCAACATGTGGGCTCAGATTTAGGGGGCAGTAAGTTCGAGACGGTGGCGCACCGCTATCCGATGCTCTCGTTGGGCAATACGTACAACAAAGCCGAGATAGAGGACTGGCTGAGCCATTTGCCTTCGGGGGTGGAGATTGTGTGCGAACTCAAATACGACGGACTGAGTATATCTCTTTGGTACGAGCATGGGCACCTTACCCGTGCCCTCACGCGCGGCGACGGAGTGCAAGGCGATGATGTGCTGCGCAATATATTGACCATTTCTTCGATTGCTTCGTTGCAAACGATAGCCCCTATCGGCATGATGCGTCAGGTGCCTGATTTCTTGGAACTGCGAGGAGAAGTGCTACTTCCGTGGGCGAACTTTGAACGGCTGAATAGGGAACGCGAGGCCGCCGAGGAACCGCTTTTTGCCAATCCGCGTAATGCGGCGTCGGGCACCCTCAAACTGCTGGACCCCGAGGAGGTGCGTCGCCGTGGACTGATTACCTACCTCTATTATTTGCTGGGCGACAACCTGCCCGAGACAACCCACTATGAGCGCTTGCAACTGGCACGCGACTGGGGCTTCCCCATCTCTGATGCCGTTCGCGTCTGTCGGTCGGTGGACGAGGTGATGGACTTTATCAATTTTTGGGACACCGAGCGACGCAATCTGCCTGTGGCAACCGATGGCATAGTGCTGAAAGTGAATAACTTGCAGCAGCAGAAGTCCTTGGGCTATACCGCCAAGTCCCCCCGTTGGGCCATTGCGTATAAGTTCCCTGCAGAAAAGCAACTGACGACCTTGCGCAAGATAACTTTCCAAGTGGGACGGACGGGCGTGGTAACCCCTGTGGCGAACCTCGACCCCGTTCAGTTGAGTGGTACGATGGTACAGCGGGCGACGTTGCACAACGAGGACTTTGTTCGGCAACTGAATATATGCGAAGGTGACCATGTCTGGGTCGAAAAGGGTGGGGAGATTATCCCCAAGATCATAGGAAAGGTTGACGACGCACAATGCACGATACACGATGATTTCCACTTTATAGAGACCTGCCCGGAGTGTGGGACAAAGTTGGTGCGTGTGGAGGGAGAAGCCGCTTGGCGGTGCCCGAATAGTGCCACCTGCCCGCCTCAACTGAAAGGCAAACTGGAGCATTTCGTTTCGCGTAAGGCGATGAACATAGACGGATTGGGGGCAGAGACAATTGATTTGCTCTTTGAGCAGGGCTTATTGCACGATATTGCCGATATTTATGCGTTGCAAAAGGACGATATCGCCACTCAAGAGGGCTTTGGCGACAAGTCGGCAGAGAAGATTTTGGCAGGTATAGAGGCGTCCAAACAGGTGCCGTGGGCACGGGTGCTCTTTGCGTTGGGTATTCGTATGGTAGGTGAAACGACTGCCAAGAAAATAGCCCGCCGGTTTACGTCTATTGACTCCCTGCAGTGGGCTACGTTGGAGGAACTGACAGCCATTGAGGACGTGGGTGAACAGATAGCCCAAAATGTAATGGCATACTTTTTGGACGAACATAATTTGGATATTTTGCTGCGTTTGCGAGCAGCCGGAGTGCAACTGATAGCTGCACCCGAAGACGCTATCAATGCGGAGCAGCAGTCTGTCCTTGCCGGCAAAACGATTGTTATCTCCGGCACTTTTGCCAAGCATTCGCGCGATGAATACAAGGATATGATAGAGCAGTACGGCGGTCGCAATGCCGGTTCGGTATCGTCCAAAACGTCGTTCATCTTGGCAGGAGAGAATATGGGGCCTGAGAAACGGAAAAAAGCCGAGAGTTTGGGCATACCCCTGATGAACGAAGATGATTTTTTAACTATGCTAACGGAAAACTGATATGAATATACGACAATGGATTTGGAACGCACGCTGCGCACGTCAACCGCGTCGCACCCCTGCCTACAAGGACTATGAACACATCTCTTCGGTGCTGCTCTTGTATGAGTCCGATTGGTTGGAGCGCAACACCGATGTACGGACCATCGTGAATCAGTTGCGGGCTGATGGCAAGCAGGTTACTTTTTGGGGGTATTGCGATAAAAACCCTGTTCAGTCGCCCAACTTGCAGGATAGCCGTATGCTGGGCAAGGCGCATACCAACCTGTGGCTGATGCCGAAGACGGAAGTGGTTCAGGACTTGGGTAAACGCAAGTTTGATGTGCTGATAGACTTGTCGCTGCAACCTGTTTTGCCCTTGCAGTATGTGGCACTGTATGCCGATGCCGGCTGCAAGATAGGTGCGCAGGAAAATACTGCCCTCTACGATATGGTGGTGCGTGTGGCTGCAGAGGCCTCGCAAATCGATTTATTTGAGCAAATAAAGTATTATTTACAATCTATAAAAAGTAAGAACTGATGTTTGAACACAAGACAATTCAATGGTTAGTGGCATTTTTGGTAATAGGCATATTGGTCTATGTGTGGATTTTGCTGACGGACGAAAATGGCCGTTCGATTATCTTTCATCCCCTGCCCAAAAAACAAGCTTACGTAACCGCGCAGGTGGACAGCACCATCGCACGCCGTGATTTGCGTAAGAACGCACCCCCTTCGGTTTTGCCATTTGATTCCGTTCAGGAGAATATGCCGATGATTCAGCCGTTGGACTCCGATTCGACGGGGCGGGTGAGTGTATATCGCTACCAACAGGAGGCGGTTAATATTGATTTAGAGGAACATAAGGAACCGGTCTATCTCACGTGGGAGGACTTTAAGTCGTGGTTCCATTTCCTGCAAGTTACGTATGAATCTATTCGAGATAAATTTCAAAAATGACAGTTTTAGAGCGTTTAGCGGCGCTACGTGCGCTGATGCAGCAGTATGAATTAACTGCGTATATCGTTCCGGGAACGGACCCTCATGCCAGCGAGTACATGGCTCCTCATTGGATGGAGATGTCGTGGATTAGTGGTTTCTTAGGCGAGTCGGGTACGGCAGTCATCACGATGGACAAGGCCCTTTTGTGGACCGATAGCCGTTATTATCTGCAGGCCGAAGCGGAGTTGCAAGGCAGTACCTTTGAACTTATGCGCGAGTCGGATGTGGATTGCCCCTCTATCACCGAGTGGCTCAATTCTCAACTCTCCACTCTCAATTCTCCACTCTCAATTCAGATTGGTGTCAACCCCGAGATGTATTCCATCAATGGTTATCGCGATATGCGCGACGAATTGGCAGAGAGTGGCATACAGTTGGTTTCCAAGGACTTGATTCAACCTATTTGGACGGAGAATCGCCCACCGATTCCTATGAATCCGCTTTACACGTATAGTGACCAGTTCGCGGGGGCATCCGTGCCTTCTAAGTTGGCTCGTTTACGTGAGGCCCTGCGCGAAAAACGTTGCGATGCACTGGTGGTGGCGGAGTTAGACGAGATTGGCTGGCTGCTCAATATACGGGGCACAGATGTGGATTATACTCCGTGCGTAGTGGCATATTGTGTGGTGGAAATGCAGCGTTGTACCCTGTTCATCAATCCGCATAAAGTATCGGCTACCGATGCCGACATCTTGCATAATCAAGGTGTTGAACTCCAGCCGTACGAGGCCATCTATACCTACCTGCCTACGTTGCAGGCACAAAAAGTGCTGATGGACGGAAATCGGGTCAACGAGGCGTTGTACGAGGCCTATATGCAGGTGCCTGACCGCAAGGTGTTGGTTGTTACGCCATCGCCCTTGCAGGTTATGATGTCGGTTAAGAACGAGGTTCAGTTGGACGGTCTGCGTGCTGCTATGCGTCGGGACGCTGTGGCATTGACGCGTTTCTTCCGTTGGTTGGAAACAGAGGCGTTGCAGTCGCCCCAAACGGAGGTAACGCTGGCTAATCAGTTACATGCGTATCGGGCGATGGGTCAGTCGTTTACGGACGAGAGTTTTGGCACGATTGCCGGTTGGAATGCCAATGGCGCCATCGTGCACTATGCTGCCAAACCGGATTCCTGCGCCCCTATTGAGGGCAATGGTGTCCTGCTTTTGGATTCGGGAGGCCAGTATTTAGACGGTACTACCGATATCACGCGTACCGTTTGGGTGGGTGACCCGTCTGCCATTCCTGCTCAACTCAAGCACGACTTTACCTTGGTGCTTAAGGGGCATATCGCTCTTGCCAAAGCACGTTTCCCAAAGGGCACACGAGGCAATCAGTTAGATGTCTTGGCGCACCAGTTCATGTGGGCAGAAGGTATCACTTACGGTCATGGCACCGGTCATGGGGTAGGGCATTTCATGGGCTGCCACGAGGGACCTGCCAATATACGTACAGACAACAACCCCAATCCTATTCGCCTTGGCAACGTGTTCTCCGATGAACCGGGTATTTACCGTGCCGGCAAATATGGTATTCGTATCGAGAACTTGGTTGCCACGCGTCAGGCAGCTGCTACTGCTCATACCACGGGTGAAACCTACTTTGAGTTCGAGACCCTTACGCTCTGCTTCTACGATACACGCCTCATCGACCGCAAGATGCTGACAGCCGACGAGGTGGCGTGGATAAATACGTATCATGCTTGGGTAGAAAAGGAAATAACCCCCTTGCTCGCTACTTCCGAAGCAGCATATCTGCATACCAAATGTTTACCCATTTAACCGATTAACCAATGAATACTACCGAATTAAACAAATTGATTGACCTCTGGTTTGAAGAGGATATTCGCGATGGTGACCACACCTCGCTCAGTTGTATCCCTGATACCCAAATGGGTACGCAGCAACTCATTATTAAGGCCGATGGCATCTTAGCCGGTGTTGAGGTGGCTAAACAGATTATTCACCGCTTTGACCCCGAACTGCAGTTTGAGGGCTTTATCAACGACGGTGCCGAGGTGCACAAGGGCGACATCGCCTTCCGTGTCTCCGGTAAAGAACTGTCGCTCTTGCAGGTTGAGCGCACGATGCTTAATATCATGCAGCGCATGTCCGGTATAGCCACCACCACCCACCGTTATCAGTCGCTCATTGCTGACACCCAATGCCACGTCTTGGATACCCGCAAAACCACCCCGGGCTTGCGTTATTTGGAGAAAGAGGCGGTCCTCATCGGGGGCGGTATGAACCACCGTATCGGATTGTTTGATATGATATTGCTCAAGGACAATCACGTGGACTTTGCAGGTGGCATTACTGCTGCCCTCACACGTGCGCGCGATTATTGTATAAGGAATAAGAAGGACTTGCGCATTGAGATAGAAACGCGCAACCTCAATGAAATAGAGGAGGCCCTTCGTACCGGTATTCCTGACCGTATCATGTTGGATAATTTCACGCCCGAGCGTACGGCACAGGCGGTGGACTTTATTCGTAATTGGATGAGTGACAAGTATATAGAAATTGAGTCCAGCGGTGGTATCACCATTGATACCTTGCGTGATTATGCTGTTTGTGGTGTTGATTTTGTTTCTGTTGGAGCCCTTACTCATAGTGTTAAATCGCTGGATATGTCCTTTAAAGCCGTAAAGTAATGAAATTAGAAGAAATATTAAAACAACAGATTAAAGAGGCAGTCAAAAACCTCTACCAATTCGAAGCCACGGATGCAATGATTCAGTTGCAAAAGACGCGTCCTGAATTTGAGGGGCACATTACGTTGGTTGTTTTTTCCTTTGTCAAAATTGCCCGCAAGGCCCCACAACAAGTGGCAGAGGAAACAGGCAACTACATCGTGCATTGTGCACCGTCAATCGTCAACCGATATAACGCCGTTCAGGGCTTCCTCAACCTCTCCATTGCCGATAGTTATTGGTTAGGCATTTTAGATGACATTGCCCAAGACGACCATTATGGCATCGCGCACGACAAACGGGGCTTGATGATGGTGGAGTATTCCTCTCCCAATACCAATAAACCTCTCCATTTGGGGCATGTGCGTAACAACCTCTTGGGCTATTCCATCGCCCGTATTCAGGAGGCGAACGGCTGGCAAGTGGTCAAGACCAATATAGTCAACGACCGTGGCATACATATCTGCAAATCTATGTTGGCTTGGCTCAAGTTCGGTAATGGCGAGACGCCCGAGTCGTCCGGCAAGAAGGGCGACCATCTCATTGGTGACTACTATGTCCGTTTCGACAAGGAGTATAAGCAGCAGGTGGCTGAACTCATAGCCACCGGTATGGATGAGGACACCGCCAAACGTGAGGCACCGCTGATGAAGGAGGCACAAGCCATGCTGCTCCGTTGGGAGCAAGGCGACCCCGAAGTGCGTGCCCTGTGGCAGAAAATGAATAGTTGGGTGTATGCCGGATTTGACGAGACCTATCGTCAAATGGGTGTCAGCTTTGATAAGATTTACTACGAGTCCAATACTTACCTTGAGGGCAAATCCGAGGTCGAAAAGGGCTTACAATCAGGTGCTTTCTATCGTCGCGAAGATAATTCGGTGTGGGCAGATTTGACCAAGGACGGCTTGGACGAAAAACTCCTTCTCCGTTCCGACGGCACCTCTGTTTATATGACGCAGGACATCGGTACGGCCAAACTGCGTTTTCAGGATTACCCCATCGACAAGATGGTCTATGTCGTTGGTAATGAGCAGGAATACCACTTCAAGGTGTTGTCTATCTTGCTCGACCGTTTGGGCTTCCCGTTTGGCAAGGAACTTGTGCATTTCTCCTATGGTATGGTCGAACTCCCCAATGGTAAGATGAAGTCCCGTGAGGGTACGGTGGTGGACGCTGACGACCTGATGGTAGCCATGATTAACGATGCCAAAGAGATTAGCAAAGACAAGGTCAATACCTTGCCGGACATCACGCCTGACGAGGCAGACGAGATTGCTCGTATGGTCGGTCTGGCTGCGCTTAAGTATTTCATTTTGAAGGTCGATCCGCGCAAGAATATGCTCTTCAATCCGGCCGAGTCGATTGACTTCAACGGCAATACGGGACCCTTCATACAATATACCTATGCCCGTATTCAGTCCGTCCTCCGCAAAAGTCCAACCTCCAACAACGTCAGTGGTCCAACCTCCAACAGCGTCAGCGGTCTCAACTCTAAAGAGTTGTCGCTCATTCAACGTTTGGCGGAATATCCCTCTGTAGTTCGTCAGGCAGGAGATGAGTTTTCTCCGGCGGTGATATGTAATTATGCGTATGCTTTGGCGCAGGATTTCAATTCGTTCTACCATGACTATTCTATTCTGAATGAGGAAGATACGTCGGTTCGTGCTTTCCGTCTTCTGCTTTCCACGCAGGTAGCGAAAGTCCTCTCTTCTGCCATGTCCCTCCTCGGCATTGAGCTCCCCAATCGTATGTAGGGTATAAAAAAGCAAAATACAATGACAAACTCACTACTTCCTGTACCATTGTTGGAAGAAATAAATAAGCGTTTATATCCTATTTTTGGGTGTGTATATGAGGTGCACAAAACCTTAGGCAGGGGATTAGAGGAAGCTATTTATAGTGAGGCATTGTGCATCGAATTGACCAAAGCTGGGGTGAAAAACGATGCTGAGCGGAATCTACCTTGCTACTATAAGGGGCAGAAATTGGATAAAACCTATCGAATGGACATTGTTTGTGATGAGGATATTATTTTGGAGTTGAAATCTGTTGAGCAGTTAGTGGCGGGGCACCGCGAACAGTTGTTCAATTATATGCGACTTACCAAAATGCCGATAGGCGTATTAATCAATTTCAATGCTGCCAAGGTAGTGCCTGAGAAATACTATTTAGACCAACAAAAGAACGAGGTGATACGATTCTATTGAACGCTAATTACCGCAAGGCGGTCGATTTTGCGCGTAGCGCTGGAACTTTTGTAAAATATAGCTATCCAACTTTGTTGGTGGGATAAGGTGTTCTGCTTGGTTGTGGGAGCTTGCTCACAGCAAATAAGCAGAGCAACTTAGCATAGTAGTCGATTAGACTGCGGCTGTATTTTACCGAACTTGTGCCACCGGCACCGTAAAAACATACGATTATGATACTGACATTCATTATTTTGGCCCTTTTCCTCCCCACCGCCGACTACACGTCTCAGGTGCTGACCAGTTGCCTCGCCAATTACCGTTGCAACACCAAACCCTCCTCCTCGGTGGGCTTTGATTATGTCTCCGGTTTGGTGGCGAAGGCGACCATTGAGGCGGTGGCGGCGCAGCCGGATAGTCAGGACGCAGAGATGTGGTATCAGTCAGTCCGTGATTTTGGTAATCGTTACTATGCCACGGGCTTCCCTGACCAACCGAAGGACTTGGATATCCTCAATGCGTGCAAACTCTATTTCGGCTTGCGTGATATGGCGTCGTTGGGGCGTTTTGGAGAGGACGCGCTCACGGTTGCGCATTGTGATACGGCGTTGCAGCGGGCGGCTGCGGCTTTTGCTTATTACGACCGCACCTATCATATCTCCGACTCTGTTTCTTTGGCTTATTCGGGCACGCTTTTCTATAGTGGTGGCTGGTGGCATAAGAGCAAGTATATCAACGAGATGTGGTGTGATGGCTTGTATATGGGACCGGCTCTTTTGGCGCAACTCTTGGCACATGGTTATGTGCCGGAGGGGCGAACGGTCACGCAGTGGTGGCAACTCTTGGTTAAGCAGTTTGACATCACGTGGTTTCAACTTTGGAATCCGCAGGACCGCCTTCTCTATCATGCTTTTTCGGCATCGCCTCAGATGGACCCTGTTTGGGCGGATCAGGACACTGCCACGTGGCATTATGGCGTCAGTGCCGAGTATTGGAGTAGGGCAGTGGGGTGGTATATGTTGGCGTTGGTCGATGTGCTGGAGGCGATGGGGCAATCGCCTGATTCTCTGCAACTTCCTTTGACGCTCTCGCACCAACGTTTATCGTTCTATTTGCGTCAGTTGGCAGCAGGTGTCGCTGCTCGGCAAGATAGTGCCACGGGCTGTTGGGCGCAACTGTTGCAGTATCCTGTTGGCTACCGGCCGGAGGGCTGTGACAAGGCCAATTATTTGGAGGCGAGTGGCTCGGCTTTGTTCACGGCTGGTTACCTCAAGGCATTGCGTCTGCATTTGCTGGGTGAAAACTATCGTCCTGTGGCAGAACGGGCTTTCAGGGGCTTGGTAGAGCAGTTTTTGGTGCCGGAAGTGGGTGACGGCAATGCGTTGGCATTGGTTTATAGCTGTGCTTCGGCGGGGTTGAGTGATACGCGCAAGGGTGATGCAGCGTATTATCTGTGTGGCAAGGATGTCACTTGTGTAACTACTTATACAGAAGGCAAGGTCCTTGGTGCTTTCCTCCTCGCCGCCACCGAATATTCCCTCCTCTCTCCTCTCTAAACTGTAGCGCCTTTGGCGCGTCCTGTAGGCGCTCTGCGCCGTCCTCTAAACTCTAAACTTCACCCTCTAAACTCTTTTATTTCTGTTTATCGCCTTGGGGTTGATGCTAACCCATTAGGGTAATGGTGTAGATGGCTGAAAAGATTAGGAAGCTTGTTTACGAAGATTTTTAGACAGCGACAACGTCAATGGCTTGAAAAGACATAGCATCAACTCCCCCAAGGGGTTTATCTTGGTTTTTGTTTATTTTGTCTTTTACTTGTTAATTATTCCGTTATTTTCCTAAATTTTCCAAAATAATTAAAAATTATTTGCAAATATCAAAAACTTTTTGTATCTTTGCAACCTAAATAAAAAAATATGGAAACTATAGTGACTAATCCGGCGCAATTGCAATGGGCAATAACGATAGATGACAGCGCGATGGTAAATAGCATCAAAAGGGCGTTGTTGATGATGAAGGGTGTTGTGTCTGTTAAGGATGTGGCTCCTAAGTCGGCAATGACTGAGCGTGAGTATTATGCTATGTTAGACCATTCGATTATGCAAGCCCGTCAGGGGAAAACTATTGCGATGAAGGACGGTGAAAGTGTCTCACAGTTTTTAGCACGTGTAGCATGTACCGAATAAGGTTTACAGAGGATGCTTCAAGGCAATATGTATTGTTGTTGAAGCACGCACCAACGGCTGCGGCGAAGGTGGAGAAACTGCTACAAGAGTTGCAGGAACACCCGCGAACAGGCACAGGACGAGTTGAGCAACTGAAGTATTACGAAGAAGAAACATGGTCACGGCGTATAACCAAAGAACATAGATTAGTATACCGAATTTATGAAGATATTGTAGAGGTTCTAATTGTTGCTATGTA
>JAKSNJ010000039.1 GCA_024399965.1 Paludibacteraceae bacterium | reverse complement strand
CGTTGGACAAATTGCCGGAGTTGCCCGAGTTGGTAATTCCGCTATTAAAAAGCGACGGGTGGTTCGTGCTGGAACATGGCAAAGACCACGACTTCACTAACCACCCGCATTGGGTAGAGACGCGCCAATACGGCAGCGTCCATTTCTCGTTTTTTCAGTAATTACTTCGCTTCTGCCTCAGGCATAATGAAGTACAAAACCAAATAAATGATAATGCCCGGGAAGAATCCGCAGAGCAGGGTCAAAATGGCATACGCAGCACGTGCTACGGTAATCTCAAGGCCGAAATACTGTGCCAAACCGCCACAAATACCCCAGATTTTCTTGTCTAAAGACTTGGTTAATTTCTTTTCCATAATCGTTTGAGTGTTAAAGAGTTAATAAATTAGTTGCTATATTCTAAGTTCTGAATATACTTGGTCAGCGGAAGCGTAATCAAAGGCACAAACAACGCCTCGACCACCGTTTCAAACAAGGAGGACACACCTACTGCCGTCCAAATATCGTGCCAAAACATTTCATAAACGGATAAACCGACAGGCGCAAATGCCAAAACTTGGAAGAGTGAGTTGTCCACTATCTGCCCGATAATCGTTGATATCACCGCACGCAACCAAAACGAATTGGGAAACTGTGGAAGTGGTGAATCGGTGAATCGGTGGGCCGATTGCTTGAGACGAGCGATGACACTCACATTCACCCAGTTGCCCGCGAAGAAAGCAATCGCAGACGAGAGAATGGTACGCGGACCGTTACTGAAGATATGCGCAAAATGCTCGGCCTGAGCAGCGTACTGCGGCAGCGTAGGCATCTTCACTTCGGCTACGCCCAAGAACGAAATAGCCAACGTCAGCACCGTGGCTATGCCGGATACCAAGATGGCTGTTTTCTTGTCATACGCCTCCACAATGACGTTGGAAATCAAGAACACAATCCACGAGATAAGCAAACCGCCGTCCATCCAAACAATCCCCGTACCGAAGTTCAACGGCTTCATGCACAGGTAGTTCATCATCACCGATATGACGCAATACGTGCCCGTCAGTATCAGTAACCACGATTGTTTGGTTGCTATCTGTCTCATTTACGATGACCTTTTGCTACTTTACCACGCGAACAGCGGATAGTTGACCATCTCGGCATTTACCGTTGCACGTACTTTGCTGATATTGCTTTCGTCCTCCGGGTTGGCCAAGACGGTATCAATTAGATCCACAATCCAAGCCATCTGTTCCTCCTTTAATCCACGCGTAGTAATAGCCGGAGTGCCAAAACGCAAACCACTGGTTTGGAAGGCACTACGGGTATCGAAGGGCACCATGTTCTTGTTGGTGGTGATGTCAGCAGCCACAAGGGCTTTCTCTGCCACTTTACCCGTCAAATCGGGATATTTGGTACGCAAGTCCACCAACATGGAGTGGTTGTCCGTACCACCGGAAATAATCTTATACCCCTTGTCCATAAACGCCTGTGCCATGACAGCGGCATTTTTCTTGACCTGCTGTTGGTAAGTCTTAAATGCGGGCAGAAGGGCTTCGCCAAAGCAAACGGCTTTAGCAGCAATGACATGCTCCAGCGGACCACCTTGTGTCCCCGGGAAGACAGCACTATCCAAAAGGGCAGACATCATCTTAATCTCCCCTTTGGGTGTGGTCTTGCCCCATGGATTGGGGAAGTCCTTACCCATCAAAATAACACCACCACGCGGACCACGCAAGGTCTTGTGGGTAGTAGAGGTAACAATATGTGCATATTGAACAGGGTTATTCAACAAGCCGGCAGCAATCAGTCCGGCAGGGTGCGCCATATCAACCATGAAGATAGCACCAATCTCATCCGCCACCTTACGAATACGGGCATAGTCCCACTCACGACTATAGGCAGAAGCACCGGCAATAATGAGTTTAGGACGCTCGGCACGGGCTTTGGACTCCAATTCGTCATAGTCCACACGACCTGTTTCCTCGTTCAGCGAGTAATCAATCGCATGAAACATGAGTCCGGAGAAATTGACTGCAGAACCATGACTAAGGTGACCACCGTGGCTAAGGTTCAGTCCCATAAACGTATCACCGGCTTTCAGACATGCCATAAAGACCGCCATATTGGCTTGTGCGCCGGAGTGCGGTTGCACATTCACATACTCAGCGCCGAAGAGCTGTTTGAGACGATTGCGAGCAATATCTTCGCTTTCGTCCACCACCTCACAACCACCGTAATAGCGCTTACCCGGGTAGCCCTCGGCATATTTATTGGTCATGACAGAGCCCATGGCTTCCATGACTTGGTCGCTGACATAGTTTTCACTGGCAATCAGTTCAATACCTCTTGTTTGACGTTCGCGCTCACGGCGAATCAGGTCAAAAATCTCGTTATCGTATTGCATAGTAATAATTTTTTATTCTCCTCTTAATAGATTAACTGTTCCTTTTAGTTTGAAACGCTGCCCATCGCAGCCGGTAGCATCAATGATATACAGATACGCCGAATCCGGCATTTTACGGCCATTGACCGTACCGTCCCACCCCTTTGCAGGGTCGTCCCATGAATAGACTAAGTGCTGCCAACGATTATATACCCAGCAGTGGAACTCACATATTGAGCGATACACCACTCTAAACTCGTCGTTTGCGCCGTCACCATTGGGCGTAAAGACATTGGGCACCAAAATCAAGCTGGAATTTATCGTAATCGTATCTTGCGCCGTAGCCACACACTCGGGATGAGATGAATTAAGCACCTGCAGGTCCACCATAAACGTAACAGGACCCGACTCGGACGCCTCGTCAAAAGTGTAACGTATATCCTTGTCATTACGCATCGTGCGCACGTCCTTACCACGACTGACCGTCCACGTATAGACATCGGCCTTGGCAGAAGGATGACTCTCGAACAGCACATTCAGCGGGGCCGAGTGCGCAATGGTCTGGTCTTCGTAGGGACCTTCTTTCTCGTTCTCCAGCGTTTTACCCCGTTTGGCAATATAATACTGCTGGTGATGTGCCACGGCAACTGCCTCCATTATCTCAGTGGAGATAGAATCGGCTTCGCTGTAGAGAGATACAGCAATGTCCGACTCCGAAAGCGAGAAACGAGTGTCGCACAAGATGGAATCTAACTCAACCTGTGGAGCAGTCAGTGCCACCGTATCCTCTATAGACACGGTTTGCCAATCGTCCTCTCCCCACTGCTGGTTGGAATAGCCCACGGCCACAGTCATTGGCAGCGTTGCCTTGACATCGTATTGGCCGGTTGCCTCGTTCATGCTGTCGGTGTAGTAGATCATAGGAGTCCAGCCCTTCAACTGAATCAAGGTCTTGGAGCAGCCCATCTCTATATCCGGCACACAATCCGACAAGCGATGTAGGCTATAGTCCACAAAGACAAACGTCTCCGTTTTGCCCCCGTCTTCGACCATATAGCACTTACCATCCTCTACATCTATGAACGTGCTCATGCCTTGCGCCTTGTTGCCCGTTGCCAACTCAGTCCACGTAGCCATTCCACCACTGACCGTTTCAAACGAGGCATCGTTCGCATTCTTGAAGATATAGATATGGTCAGCACCTATGCCCTGCGCCTCGTAATAGGTGCCAGATATGCTGACCGCACGTACCAACGAAGCGGCACTACACCACCCTATAGATACGAGAATTAACGGTATAAAAAATAGTTTCTTCAAAATCGTTACAATGTTTGTAATGGATGCAATACCCATCGGTCATGTTATGTTGATGTTATGTTCCAGACCCCTGCCAAGACCTATTTATCTTGGACTTGGGTCACTTAGAATTTATTGACTTGGAATTTGGTCACTCCGTTTTCCAAGAAATCAACAATCTGCTTGGCAGCGGCGATGCCGGCGTTGATGTTGGCCTCGGCCGTCTGCGCGCCCATTTTCTTAGGCGTAGCAAAGTAGCGGCCTTCAAACTGACGGAAATCAGCATCCGCAGCAGGCATAATGTCTGTTACATAACGGAAATCCGGACGTTCCTGCATGAGTTGAATCAGTTCGGGCTCGTTGATAACCTCCTTACGGGCCGTATTTACCAACAAAGCGCCTTTGGACATTTGGTTAAGCAGGGCATAGTTGATGCTGCCCTTGGTTTCAGCCGTTGCCGGAATATGCAAACTGACAATGTCGCTCTGTTGATAGAGTTCTGCAGCACTATGAGCAGGCGTTACATCGGCTGCCGTCATTGCCTCATCGGGGCAATAGGCATCATACGCCAATACCTCCATGCCAAACCCTTGGGCAATACGCGCCACATTGCGCCCCACATTACCAAAGGCATGAATACCGAGTTTTTTGCCTTTGAGTTCGGTACCGCTGGTGCCATTGTAGAGATTACGCACAGCCATTACCATCAGCCCAAGCGCCAATTCAGCCACGGCGTTGGAGTTCTGCCCCGGGGTATTCATAGCCACCACGTTGTGCGCTGTAGCCGCAGCCAAGTCGATATTGTCATAACCGGCCCCTGCACGAACAACTATTTTGAGTTGTTTAGCGGCTGCCAGCACTTCGTCATCGACCACATCGGAACGAATGATAAGCGCATCAGCATCAGCCACCGCGTTGAGTAACTGACTTTTCTCCGTATATTTTTCAAGCAGTTCCAGCGTATAACCGGCCTGCTCGACCACCTCGCGAATACCATCAACTGCCACTTTCGCGAAGGGCTTCTCTGTTGCTACAAGAACTTTCATATTAGTGCATTTTTTCAAAGTCGTGAATACAATCTACCAGTGCTTGCACACCTGCCACATCCATTGCGTTGTAGCAAGATGCACGGAAACCACCCACGAGACGGTGTCCCTTGACGCCCACCATGCCACGTGCGGTAGCAAATGCAAAGAATTCATCAAAGAGACCTTCATACTCGGGTTTCGGCACAAAACAGATGTTCATGCGACTGCGGTCCTCCTTATCCGTAATCGTGGGCATGAAAATCTTGCTGTTATCAATGCAGTTATACAAGAGGTTGGCTTTCTCGATATTGCGCTTCATCACCCACTCTACGCCACCGTTTTTCTTGAGCCAACGGAGCGTCAGCAAGGCCGTATAGATAGGCAATACAGGCGGAGTATTGAACATTGAGCCACCTTCAATATGCGTACGGTAGTCCAACATGGTCGGTATATAACGGCTCACTTTGCCCAAGCACTCTTCCTTCACAATCACGAAGGTTACGCCGGCAGGGGCGAGGTTCTTCTGCGCACCACCGTAGATGATATCAAACTGACTCACGTCAATGGGACGGCTCAATATATCAGACGACATATCTGCCACCAGACGTACGTTGCCTTTCTTGCGGTAAATCTCCTGCAACTTGGCATCGCTGATTTCCGTACCGAAGATGGTGTTATTGGTTGTGATGTGCATATAGTCGCAATCTTGCGGCACTTCCCAGTCAATAGGAATCGAGTTGGTAGAAGCGGCTAACTCCACCACCTCACCAAAGGCCTTGGCTTCCTTGATGGCTTTTTTGCTCCACACACCCGTATTGAGATAGGCGGCTTTCTTCTCTAAGAGGTTGAACGGCACCATACAGAATTGCATACTGGCACCGCCACCGAGGAAAAGAACGCGATACCCGTCAGGTACATTAAGCAGTTCTTTCATCAATGCCTCTACCTCGTCCATGACGGGTTGAAAATACTTGGCACGGTGAGAAATCTCCAGCACACTAAGACCTTGACCCTCAAAATCCATTATGGCCTCTGCCGTTTGTTTGATGACCTCTTGTGGCAGGATACTGGGTCCTGCATTGAAATTGTACTTTTTCATATCGGTATTAATATTCTATGTTTGTTCTTAAACCACCTTGCCACGTAACGTGTACTTTGGACATATCTTTGCCGGCTTTTTGCATACGTTCCGTCAAGTCCTTGATAAACTGGTCTTTAGCTTGTCCGGACTTATACTCGCGGTACTGTTTCTCGTGCATAGCGAACTCAAACAGTTCTTCATCGTCCTTACCGCGCTCCCAACCCTCTTCTTTCATCATCTTCTCGAACTTGGGCAGTTCGTCCGGATAGAGCGCTTGCGGGTCGCCGGTGTAGAACTCAAAGCCCTTCTCCTTGGCGAGTTCGATAATCTCAGGTGCCAATTCACCGGGCAACTTACCGCTCTTGCCCAAAATCATACCCCACATGGCAGGATCCATTCTGGTGAACGGCTTTTCGCCCATTGACTTGCTGAACAAGTTCATCAGGGCAGCGTTCTTCACATATTGGCTGAACGGCGTTACCAAGCACGGAGTACCCAACATCGGCCAAATACGCTGTACCTCGTCAAAGAGTTCCACCAGCAACTCGTCTTCGCTGAGTTCTTTCTGCCCTTTCTTGCGCAGGTTGGCATTGATGGCAGCGTGCATACCTTTGAGGTCTGCCATAAGCGAGCCCATCATGCCGCCGGGTAAACCACAACCCACGAGCAAAGAAGTCATGAGCGAGTTCTTGGGGTCAATCCAGTAACCCAAGAAATCGTCCATAAAGGATTGTGTGAGTGAACGGCACTCCATATATGCCTTCATATTGATATCTTTCACGAGGAAACCGGCATCACGCAACATGGCTTGAATGGTGATTACATCGGGGTGAACCTTACCCCAACTAAGCGGTTCCATAGCTACGTCCAACACGTCGCAACCGGCTTTTGCCACCTCCAACATACTGGCTACCGAGAAGCCGGGACCCGTATGACCGTGGTATTGGATAATAATATCAGGATGTTTCTCCTTGATGGCAGCCACAATCGTGCCCAGCATGGCAGGACGACCAATGCCTGCCATATCCTTCAGGCAAATCTCCTGTGCGCCACCCTCTATGAGTTGTTCGGCAAGGTTGATGTAATAGTCCACCGTATGCACTTTGGAATAGGTGATACACATGGTGGCCTGTGCAGTCATGCCGGCCTTCTTGGCCCACTTGATGGACGGAATAATATTTCTCGGGTCATTCAGTCCGCAGAAAATACGCGTAATGTCAGTGCCTTGAGCGTGCTTTACCTTATACATGAGCTGGCGCACATCAGCAGGCACGGGATTCATGCGCAAGGCATTCAGTCCACGGTCCAACATGTGCGTTTTTATTCCTGCCTCGTGGAACGGTTTGGTGAAAGTGCGAACAGCCACATTGGGGTTCTCACCGTACAGCAAGTTGACCTGTTCACTGGCACCGCCATTGGTCTCTACACGGTCAAAGCACTCCATGTCGATGATGACGGGAGCCACTTTGGCTAATTGGTCCTTACGGGGGACATACTTACCGCTGGATTGCCACATATCGCGGTACACCAGCGAGAATTGAACTTCTTTCTTTGTTTGAAGGTTTTTCATATCATTAAAATTTATATCCGAATCCAATTTGTACACTACGGGGATACATGTCCGTCAGGGTGCTAACGGTCCAGTCGTTTTCATGAGCGACGTTGTAGGTATCGTAGTCAAATATATCGTTCAGTTGCAAATGTACATTCCAGTTCTTAATGTCCTTCGACACACGAATCTGCGCATAGAAGCAGTCACCATAGACGGCGTCGGACATGATGACCTCCGAATTATAGAGCAATTTGGCAGACAGTGTCCAGTTCTTACGGAACGACAACACGGGGGTCAAACTCAAGTTATAGAAGAAGCGCCATTTGTCCCTGATATTACCGGCATAGAGTATTTCTTCCTTCACATACAGATTGCCGGCAAACGCCATAGAGAAAATACCATGACGGTACATGAGTTGTGCATTGCCGGCTATCAGTCCCATATATCCGTCAGCACGCTGCGCATACACATACTTGGCACCCACATTGGTCATCACATAATCCTCGCCGTTGTTCCAATCGAATATGTAGTTCAGTTCGGCATTGTAATAGGGGTTGGT
>JAKSNJ010000038.1 GCA_024399965.1 Paludibacteraceae bacterium | reverse complement strand
AAATCTATTTAGTGCCCTAATTATTTGCGTATGCCAAATTTTTGTTGTATATTTGTACGTTTTTTGATTATATTTGGTATGAAAGCTTTTGTTTTTCCTGGACAAGGAGCACAATTTGTTGGCATGGGTAAGGACCTATATGACGCTTATCCCGTTGCAAAAGATATGTTTGAAACCGCCAACGACATTCTACAATTCCGTATCACGGACCTTATGTTCAATGGGGAACCGGACGACCTCAAACAGACTCAGGTAACTCAACCTGCCGTCTTCCTTCATTCGATAGTTATGAACCAAGTTATGACGATTGCTCACCCTGATATGGTGGCAGGACATAGCTTGGGCGAATATTCTGCACTGGTTGCCTGTGGTGCCCTTCGCTTTGAAGACGCGCTTATTCTTGTCAGCAAACGTGCTGCAGCCATGCAGAAAGCATGCGAGTTGCAGGAGTCAACGATGGCTGCCGTACTCGGTATGCCGGACGAGCGAGTAGATGAGATTTGCCAGCAGGTGGCAGGAGATGTGGTAGTGGCTGCTAATTTCAACTGCCCGGGACAAGTTGTTATCAGCGGTACCGTCAGTGGGGTAGAGCGGGCATGTGAACTCTTGCGCGAAAACGGTGCTAAACGTGCTATACGGCTGCAGGTAGGCGGTGCCTTCCACTCGCCTCTTATGCAACCGGCTGCCGAAGAACTGAAGGAAGCCATTTTGGCTACTGAGTTCCACGAGCCCATGTGTCCTATCTATCAGAACGTGAACGCCTATCCACAACGCAATCCGGAGGAGATTCGCCAAAACCTTCTGCTGCAACTCACAGCACCTGTGCGCTGGACACAAACTATCAAGAATATGATTTGCGACGGTGCCACCGAGTTCTATGAATATGGCCCCGGAGACGTCCTCAAAGGACTGATTCGCAAAATAGATACCGAGGTACAAGTGGGCTAATATCAATTCTCAATTATCAATTCTCAATTATCAATTATAGAAATGTACAGAACAGTTACTTGCGGTGAGCTTCGTCTCGCCGATGCAGGAAAAACGGTCACACTCGCCGGCTGGGTACAGCGTATCCGCAAAATGGGTGGACTAACGTTTATTGACTTGCGCGACCGTTATGGCATCACGCAATTGGCTTTCAATGGCGATAAACTCGCACTGGCCGAAGGACTTGGACGTGAATTTGTACTCCAAGTCACCGGTAACGTTATCGAACGGCAAGCCAAAAATGCACAACTGCCGACAGGCGAAATAGAGATTGATGTGCAGTCCGTCAATGTCCTCAATCCTGCACTCACGCCTCCTTTCACCATTGAAGACGAGAGTGATGGCGGAGATGATTTACGCATGAAATACCGCTACCTTGACTTGCGTCGCCCGATCGTGCGCAAAAACCTTGAGTTGCGCCACAAAATGGCATTTGAAACACGCCGTTACCTCGACGAACAGGGATTCTTGGAGGTGGAGACACCCGTTTTGGTTAATTCAACGCCTGAAGGAGCACGCGACTTTGTTGTGCCCAGCCGTATGAATCCGGGTACTTTCTACGCGCTCCCACAAAGCCCGCAAACGCTCAAACAACTCCTCATGGTCAGCGGTTTTGACCGTTATTTCCAAATCGTTAAGTGCTTCCGTGACGAAGACCTGCGTGCCGACCGTCAGCCCGAATTTACACAGATAGATTGCGAAATGTCCTTCATCGAGCAGGAGGATATTCTCAACATGTTTGAGGGTATGATTAAGCACCTCTTCAAGACGATTCTGAATATCGAACTGCCTCAACTGCCTCGTATGACTTGGGCAGACGCTATGAAATACTACGGTTCGGACAAGCCCGATACACGTTTTGGCATGACCTTCGTTGAACTGCACGACCTGTTCCATGCCGTAGAAGCAGCCAAACCCGAAGCAGAACGCTTTGGCGTATTTGCTGATGCCAACTACATCGGCGGTATTTGCGCCAAGGGGTGCGCTACCTATACTCGCAAACAGTTAGATGCCCTTACGGACTACGTAAAACGCTCACAAATAGGCGCAAAAGGACTGATTTACGCCAGAGTAGAGGAGGGTGGTAATGTCAAATCCAGCGTTGATAAATTCTACTCACAAGACGTTCTGCAGTCCCTCAAACAGGCCATGCAGGCCGAAGAAGGCGACTTAATCCTTATTCTGTGTGGCGAGGACGCTATGAAAACGCGCAAGCAACTGAGCGAACTGCGTCTCGAAATGGGCAGACAACTCGGTTTGCGTGACCCCAAGAAATTCTCCTGTCTGTGGGTAATCGATTTCCCCATGTATGAGTGGTCTGACGAAGAGCAACGTCTCATGGCTATGCACCATCCGTTTACCAGCCCCAAACCTGAAGATATACCTTTGCTGGACACCGATCCCGCATCTGTACGCGCAAACGCCTACGACTGCGTTATTAACGGTTGTGAAGTTGGCGGTGGTTCAATCCGTATTCACGATGCCAAACTGCAGGAGAAAATATTTGAGATTCTTGGTTTTACGCCCGAACAGGCACAAACCAAGTTTGGCTTCCTGATGAACGCCTTCAAGTACGGAGCACCGCCTCATGGTGGCTTGGCTTACGGTTTGGATCGTCTTGTCAGCATCTTCGCCGGATTAGACAGCATTCGTGACTGCATCGCTTTCCCGAAGAATAATCAAGGTAAAGATGTCATGCTTGGCGCACCCGGTGTCATCGACCAAATACAACTCGATGAACTGATGATTGACCTACGCAAACCAAATAAATGACTTACTGATAATTGTTGTTATGTAAAATGGTAATTCTTCCGTTGCGTAATATGGTACTCTTTCCGGTGGCAATGCTGCCGGTTACGGTGTCAAGGCATAAATTCCAGAATCTTATCCGTGCTGCATACAAAGCCAAAGAACCATTGGTGGTTGTAGCGCAGAAAGATAAGAATATCGAAAACCCAGCTCCAAAAGATTTATACACGATTGGAACGGTGGCACGCATTGTGCGACTGGTGGAGATGGAAAACAACCTGATGGTTGTATTAGAAGGTTTAGCGCGTGTGCGCATTGAATCCTTTACCTCCGCCAAGGCCGACTCTACTGATGCTGCTGACACTATTGAAGCAGAGGTTATAGAGATGTTGGAGACCTTGCCCGAAAAGAACGACCGCAACTTCCTTGCCAACTCACGTACCATTCATGATTTGGCGATGGAGGTTATTCGCCGGGCAGACCATATTCCACCGGAAGTGGGCATAACTATGAGCAATATCGACAATCCGGTAATGCTCATCAATTATATCTGTGTGAACTTCGGTTTCAAAATCGAGGACAAGCAGCAACTCCTTGCCTTAAATTCAATCAACGAACGTGCTATCCAACTATTGGGACTGCTGAATAAAGAAGTTGAAATGCTCAATATGGTGGCGGACATTCAGTCCAAGACCAAAGAAGATGTCGATAAAGAGCAGCGCGAATACTTCCTACAAAAGCAGATGGACACTATTCGCAAGGAGCTGGGTGACACCAGCGCACAGATGGTGAAGGAGATGCAGGAGAAGGCAGCTAAGAAAAAGTGGAGCAAGGAAGTACGTAAAGTGTTTGATGAGGAACTTCAGAAACTGCAACGTATGTCCTCGCATACGCCGGACTACTCCACCCAACAAAACTACTTAGAAGTAATGCTTGCCCTGCCGTGGAACGAATATACCGAGGACAACTTTGATATCAAGCACGCGCGCGCGATATTAGATAAGGACCACTACGGCTTAGACAAAGTCAAGGAGCGTATCTTGGAATATTTAGCAGTGCAAAAGCAGCTGCAGAAAGCCGGTACTGCTCATAGTCGCACTCCTATTTTGTGCCTTTATGGCCCTCCGGGTGTGGGCAAAACCAGTTTGGGTAAGTCTGTTGCCACTGCTTTAGGACGCAAATACGCCCGTATCAGTTTAGGTGGTTTGCATGACGAGGCAGAAATTCGTGGTCACAGACGTACTTACATCGGTGCTATGCCCGGACGTATCATTGAGAACATTCAAAAAGTGCAATCCTCCAATCCGGTCTTTGTACTTGATGAGATAGACAAGATAGGCGCTGATTACAAGGGCGACCCTACTTCTGCCCTGTTGGAAGTGTTAGACCCTGAGCAGAACAAAACCTTCCACGACAATTTCCTGAACGTGGATTTTGACCTGAGCAAGGTGCTCTTTATTGCTACTGCCAATTCCTTGGACACTATTCCGCGTCCCCTACTCGACCGAATGGAACTCATTGAGATGACCGGGTATTTGATGGAGGAGAAAGTCGAGATAGCCAAGCACCACTTGGTACCTAAGGAATTGACAGAAAACGGTTTAACCGGCTCTCAACTCAAGTTTAACAAGGACATTCTTACGCAACTGATTGAGGACTATACCCGTGAGTCGGGTGTCCGTTCATTGGATCGCCAGATAGCAACCGTGTGCCGTAAGGTTGTGACCAAGATGGCCATGGACGAGTCCTATAACATAGCGGTGACGGCAGAGGACTTGGTTACCTATTTGGGTAAAAAGCGCTACTCACGTGACCAGTATGAGAACAATAAATATATAGGTGTAGTTACCGGTTTAGCTTGGACACAAGTAGGCGGTGAAATACTCTTTATTGAGACCTCTCTTTCCCCAGCCAAGCAACCTACCCTCACCATTACCGGCAATTTAGGTGATGTCATGAAGGAAAGTGCCACCATTGCCTTGGGTTATATCAAATCACACGCTGAGCAGTTAGGCATTAAGCGCAAAGACATTGATACACAGTCTGTTCACTTACACGTGCCCGAAGGAGCCATACCCAAAGACGGTCCCAGTGCCGGCATTACGATGACCACTGCCTTAGTGTCCGCTTTCACCAAACGCAAAGTGCGTCCACGTATTGCTATGACAGGTGAAATGACCTTGCGAGGCAAAGTCTTGCCTATCGGTGGCGTGAAAGAGAAGATATTGGCTGCCAAACGTGCCGGTATTACCGATTTAGTACTATGTGAGGACAACCGTAAGGACGTAGAGGAGATAGCCGAGAAATATCTAAAGGGGCTAACTTTCCACTATGTGCAAGATATACAGGAAGTTATTGATTTTGCTTTATTATGATTTTATTATTTACTTTCCTTTTATTGGCGCTCGTTATTTCGTTTCTGTGTTCCACACTGGAATCGGTTTTAATGACCACCACATTGTCGTATATCACGATGCGTGAGGAAGAGGGCTATGCTCCTGCCAAACGCATGAAAGCATACAAGACCGAGCCGGAAAAACCCTTAGCTGCTATTCTGTCGCTTAATACGATTGCCAATACCGTAGGTGCTGCCGGTGTAGGTCAACAGGCCAATATATTATTTGGAAGTGAGTGGTTTGGAGTGATTAGCGCCATCACTACCCTATTGATTTTAATTGTTTCGGAGATTATTCCTAAAACCTTAGGCACCACCTATTGGAAGAACTTGATGGGTTTTACCGCCGGCACTATTCGTGTGCTGATTATCATTATGTACCCTGTGGTGAAGATGATAGAGGGTATTTCACATTTATTCCCGACGAAAGAGGAAACGACCGTCAGTCGGGAGGAAGTAATCGCGATGGCTTCGGTCGGTGAGGAAGAAGGTGTGATTGAGGAAGACGAGAATAAAATCATACGCAACGTGATGCGTTTGGGCGATGTAAAGGCGTATGACGTGATGACTCCCCGTGTGGTAGCCGCTATTGCGCCGGAGGGAATGACTCTGAAGGAGTATTACGAAAACCACGAGTACGACCCCTTCTCGCGTATTCCCGTTTATAGCGACTCGCCGGAGTATATTACAGGATATGTTATGCGTGATGATGCCTTGGAGAACTTGGCCGATGACCATTTTAACAAGACATTGGGCGAAATCAAACGTTCCCTGCCCCAATTCAACAAACTGATGTCGATTAGTGACATCTTTGACCGTATGCTGAAGGAGAAATCGCAAATCAGCGTTGTGATAGACGAATACGGTTGTTTCCAAGGTATCTTAACCTTAGAAGATGTGATAGAAACGATTTTCGGTTTGGAAATAATTGATGAAAATGACCAGTTTGCTGACCTGCAGCAGTATGCCCGTGAGCGTTGGCAACAACGGCAGAAACGTTTCCGCCGGTTACTTATCAATTCGTAACCATCTATTGTTTTAGTTCATATTCCAATAGTTGCAACTCGTGCTGGAGTACCTTGTCGTATTCCAGTTGTTGTTTGATGGCACTCAGGGCGTGCAATATGGTGGCATGACTGCGGTGCCCCATCTGGTTACCTATCTCACTCAACGAACATTCCGTCAAGTTCTTGGTCAGATAGATGAACATCTGTCTGGCTTGCAGCACTTCCTTTTGGCGCGACTTAGACACTAACGCTTTCTCGGATACGCCGGTATGCTCGCAGACTGCTCCCATGACATCGGACATTTGTACGTTCTTGGGCACAACACTGACCAAACGGCTGACTACCTGCTTGGCTAAATCCATCGTAATGTCCGTGTCCATCAGTGTGGAATAGGCCATCAGCGAAGCCAAGATACCCTCTATATCACGGATGTTGTTGCACGTGTTGGTGGCGATATAATCAACTATTTGGTCATCTAATTGAATGCCGTCACGGTGCATTTTATCCTTCAAGATTAACTTACGCAAGGTCAAGTCCGGACGCTGTATCTCCACTTGCAATCCCCATTTGAAGCGTGTGAGCAACCGCTCCTCCACGTCTTTGAGTTGCAAAGGAGAACGGTCGGAGGTCAAAATGAGTTGCTTACGCATTTGGTGCAAGTAGTTGAAGATGTGGAAGAAAGTGTCTTGCGTTCCTTTCAAACCCGAGAAGAACTGTATATCATCTACAATCAGCACATCTACACTCTGGTAGAATAGCAGGAACTCGGCTATTTTGTTTTGGTTAAATGCCTCTTGGAATTGGAGTTTGAACGTGTTGGCGTTCACGCATAGCACGCGCAGGTGCGGATATGAGCGCACGATTTGGTTGCCGATTGCATTAGCAAGGTGCGTCTTACCTACTCCACTGCCACCATATATGAATAAGGGGTTAAATACTGTTTTTCCCGGGTCTTTGGCAATAGCCACACCCGCAGTGCGTGCCAATTTATTGGTCTCACCCTGAATGAAGGTTTGGAAGGTGTATGTCGGATTGAGTTGTGTATCCCACTGCTGTGCGGACACTAACGGCATACCCGGCAACGATGTTTGCGTAGCGGAAGTAATGCCCCCATCGGAAGGATATGTTGTCACCGCTCCCGAAGTGGAATCAACCAGCACACGGTACTCCAAGCAAGTTTCGTTTCCAAACACACGACGAATAGTCTTGCCTAAGAGGTCAATGTAATTCTCCTCAATGTACTCTGCCACGAACTGACTGCGAACACGCAAAACCAACCGCTTATCGCTGAACTCGATGGGTTCCAGTGAGGCGAACCAAGTGTTGTACACACTCGGTTTGAGGTTATCGCGCAAAATAGTAGCGCATTGTTTCCACAATATGTTCACATTTTGTTCCAAGACAACGTACCAATTAGGAGTAAATCATCACGAAAAACAGTGCAAAGGTACTGCTTTTTTTTGACATGAGCAAATCTAATTAAGATAGGTATTTTCAAGGGTTTTGTATATGTTGGATTTTCAACGACTTACACATACACATTTAATAATCAGCGTATTACAAGAGTTTTCAACACCTAAACGGCTGATATTCATAGTAGATACCCCTATGTGTTCCACAAGTATCGTGTGAAACAAAATTTGCTAACCATGCATATTTCAGGTGGTTAGCAAAATAGTACCCTTAGAAATAAATTAGAACTTGTATAAATAGAACTCTCTTCCGTCCGTTTATTTTGTGTACTTTTTTACATTGTCAATCCTTTGGTTTTGGCAGTGATTGAGTGGTCGCGATTTGGTCACGAAATACACAGGCACTTTACTCGCCTTTTTTTAGTCGAGGGTCATTCGACGGTCATTCGACACTGTCTGGCCCATCCTCCTTCCCCTCCTCTAAACCGTAGCGCAGCGTCCTCTAAACTCCAAGCTGTAGGCACTCTGTGCCGTCCTCTAAACTTATCCCCCCTATTATTTTGATTACGAACTTTTGAGGCAAACATTACATCTAACTTACTATTTTTAAGATTAAGGAACCGAAATGCTGACGCAAATCGGTTCCCTAATTCTATACTCATCTTATACTCATCGTATACTTATTGCAGTTGGCAATTGACAACGCGCAATGCACGATGAGAACTGACGATTTGTAAGATTTATCTTTTTCAGTTTTTGACCTTACCACCACTTTACAACATCACGCAGATAAACAGGAGTCATCTCAACAACACTATCTGCCGGATAGGTATCCAACTCATCTTGAGGAAGATTTTTATCAACCACAGCAAAACTACAAGCATAATCTATCTCGCATTCATCAAAACAATACCAAACCTCTATCAGCAAAGAATCAACTAATGCAGTCAGGGAAATATTTCCAGCCGACCCTCCATGGTCTTGTTTGCAAATAGTATTGATGTATGGATGTTTGAACGAGTCACCTCGATGA
>JAKSNJ010000037.1 GCA_024399965.1 Paludibacteraceae bacterium | reverse complement strand
CCACTCATTCTCCCTGTTTGCAACATAACATCAACATAACATAGTCGAGGAATATCAATACCGTTAAGGGACCGATTTGCGTCAGCAGTCGGTTCCTTAATTGTATAGTCATCCTTAATAGTGCTACGGTGGTGCTACGGGGAAAGATAGGGGCGAGTAAAGCGCCTGTGTATTTCGTGACCACATCGCGACCACTCAATCAGTGCCAAAACCAAGGATTTTGCACACAAAAACACCCCATCGTGATATAAATATATCACTTTATTGCCCTGTGGTATTGCGTATTCCAAAAATTTTTAGTACCTTTGTACGCTAATTTGGATAAATAAGGTTTAATTATGAATATATCGTATAAATGGCTTAAACGGTACATCAATTTGACAGATGATGCCGAGACAGTAGCAAAGATTCTCACCAGTATGGGACTGGAAGTGGGAACAGTAGAAAAAGTAGAGTCTATCCGTGGCGGATTAGAAGGTCTGGTGGTAGGCGAAGTGATGACGTGCATACCTCACCCCAATAGCGACCATCTGCACATTACCACCACACGCGTTGCCCCCAACGAAGACCCTATCCAAATCGTGTGCGGTGCCCCCAACGTGGCTGCCGGACAGAAAGTTATCGTTGCCACAATAGGCACTAAACTCTATTCCGGCGACGAGTGCTTTACCATCAAACGCGGCAAGATACGTGGCGAAGAGAGTTTGGGCATGATTTGTGCCGAAGACGAAATAGGCGTAGGCAATAGCCACGACGGCATAATGGTATTGCCGGCCGATACGCCTGTCGGTATGTCGGCACGCGAGTATTTCCACGTGGAGGACGATACTGTCATCGAAGTAGATATTACCCCCAACCGTAGCGACGGCGCCAGCCACTACGGCGTGGCACGTGACCTGTATGCACACTACAAAAGTTTAGAGCTTGGAGGGGAGAGTTTAGAGGTTAAGTTGACGAAACCCGATGTGTCCGGCTTTAAGGTGCAGAGTCATGCCTTGCCCATTGAGATAAAAGTGGAGAACACGCAAGCGTGCCCACGTTACACGGGCGTTAGCATAAAAGGTGTGACCGTAAAGGAATCTCCCGATTGGCTCAAAACAGCGTTGCAGACCATCGGTTTGCGTCCAATCAACAACATCGTAGATGCGACCAACTTCGTGTTGCACGAGATGGGTCAAGCCCTGCACGCCTTTGACGCAGACAAGATAAAAGGGCAACAGGTCATTGTGAAGAATGCCCTTGACGGACAGAAATTTACGACCTTGGACGGCATAGAGCGCACGATGTCAGCCGCTGACCTGATGATTTGGAATGTCGAAGAGCCCATGTGCATAGCAGGTGTGTTTGGTGGTCAAGATAGCGGCGTGACCGAGCAGACGAAGAACGTCTTTTTGGAGAGCGCGTACTTCGACCCCGTGTGCATACGCAAGACGGCGCGTCGTCACCAACTCAGCACCGATGCCTCGTTCCGCTACGAGCGCGGTTGCGACCCCAACAATACGCTGTACGTACTCCAACGCTGCGCCCTGCTCATACAGGAAATAGCCGGTGGCGAAATCGCGATGGACATAATAGACAAAGGGCAGTCCTCTTTCCCCGGATTTGAGGTGGAACTGCAAGAGGATTATGTGAACAACTTGATCGGCAAAGCCATCGGGCACGACAAGATAGAAACCATCTTGGGGGCATTGGAGATGCAATATACGCCCATCGAAGGTGGGTGGCACGTGATGGTTCCCGCCTACCGCGTAGATGTGCAGCGCCCCTGCGATGTGGTGGAAGATATACTGCGCATATACGGCTACAACAATATCGAATTCCCCGAGAAACTGAATACGGGTCTCAGTTACGGCCTCAAGCCCGACCCCGTCAAACTGCAAGTGAAAGTGAGTGAGCAACTGACTGCACAGGGCTTCAACGAGATACTGAATAACAGTTTGACCAAAGTGAGTTACTACAAAGACGCTTGGTTAGACAGTTGCGTCAAGATACTTAATCCGCTGAGTCAGGACTTAGGCGTGATGCGTCAGACCCTGCTCTTTGGCGGACTGGAGAGCATTCAGCGCAATGTAAACCGCAAACGTGGCGACTTGAAGATGTACGAGTTCGGGCATTGCTACCATTTTAATAAGGTGGACAATGCACAATGCACCATGCACGACGAGTTTGAGCCGATTCAGCAATATTCGGAGGAACAGCACTTGGGTATATGGGTGACGGGCAATAAGACGTCGCTGAGTTGGGTAGGTAAACCCGAAACGACTTCGTTCTACCAGCTACACGCATACGTGAACAATATCTTGCGTCGCTTGGGCGTGAATATCAACAAGTTGGTGCTGGAGCCCGCCGTGATGCCTGAAGGCGAAACTTGTTGCGGAATAGTGAAATGTTTTAGCGACGGATTAGTCATCAAGCAGCCCAATGGCACGATTCTTGGATATATGGCTATAGTAGATAGCAAATTATGTAAGCAGTTTGATATTACCACGCCGGTTTACTATGCCGACCTGTACTGGGAGCAACTGCTCAAAGCCAATAAACAGTACAAACCGGTCATTGAAGACCTGCCCAAGTTCCCCGAGGTGGAGCGCGACTTTGCCCTGCTGGTAGATAAGCAAGTGCTGTTTGCCGACCTTGAGAAAGCAGCCAAAGAGGTGGAACGCAAATTGCTGAAAGGCGTGTCGCTGTTTGACGTATATGAGGGCAAGAACCTCGAAGAAGGTAAAAAGAGTTATGCCCTGCGCTTCATACTGCAAGACAAGGAAGATACGCTGAAAGATAAACAGATAGAAAACATAATGAGTAGGTTACAAAAGACCTTTGAGGAGAAATTCAATGCCAAACTACGTTGATGAGATATTAAAACGGCGTACATTCGCCATCATCAGTCACCCTGATGCCGGTAAGACGACGCTGACGGAAAAACTGCTGCTCTACGGCGGAGCCATTCACGTGGCAGGTGCTGTCAAGTCCAACAAGATAAAGAAAACAGCCACCAGCGACTGGATGGAGATAGAGAAACAGCGTGGCATATCTGTTGCTACATCTGTAATGGGGTTTGACTACAAGGATTACCACATCAATATCTTGGATACCCCGGGTCACCAAGACTTTGCCGAAGATACGTTCCGTACGCTGACCGCAGTAGATAGTGTCATCATCGTGATAGACAGTGCCAAAGGTGTAGAGACGCAGACACGCCGCCTGATGGAAGTGTGCCGTATGCGCAAAACACCCGTGATGGTGTTTATGAACAAGATGGACCGCGAGGGCAAAGACCCCTTTGATCTGATGGACGATGTAGAGCAGGAACTCGGTATAGCCGTTACACCTATCACGTGGACGGACGGACAGGGCATTAAATTTAATAAATCCTTCCGTTTAGACAGCGCCGATGCCGACAACTTGTCCCCCGAAACAAAGGACCTGATATCTATTTACCCCGAGTTTGACAAGGACGCTTATTTGGCAGGCGACTTGGCTCCTGTCTTTTACGGCAGTGCTTACAAGACGGTAGGCGTGCAGGAATTGTTGGACTTCTTTGTGGAGAACGCCCCTTCGCCCCGTCCTATTGATGCCATAGAGCGTCGTGTTGATCCGATGGAGGACGCCTTTACGGGCTTTTGCTTTAAGATACACGCCAATATGGACCCCAACCACCGCAGTTGTATCGCCTTCTTCAAGATATGCAGCGGTAAGTTCGAGCGCAATGTTTATTACAAGCACGTGCGCAAGGACCAGCAAATGCGTTTCTCGGCGCCGACTTGCTTTATGGCGCAGAAGAAAGAGACCGTAGATGAGGCCTTTGCCGGCGATATAGTCGGATTGCCCGATACGGGTAACTTCAAGATAGGCGACACCCTGACCGCTGGAGAAAACCTGCACTTCAAGGGTCTGCCCAGTTTCTCGCCGGAGATGTTCAAATACATAGAGAACGCCGACCCTATGAAGCAGAAACAACTGGACAAAGGCGTGCACCAACTTATGGACGAGGGCGTGGCCCAACTCTTTACCAGCCAACTGAATGGACGCAAAATCATCGGTACGGTAGGGCAGTTGCAGTTTGAGGTGATTCAGTACCGCCTTGAGCACGAGTACAATGCCAAATGCCGTTGGGAAAATATGTCTATGTACAAGGCCTGTTGGATTGCTCCGGCAGAACCCGGTAACCCCACCGACGAAGAAGAGTTGCGCGTATTCAAGACCCGCAAGGCACAATACATGGCCACGGACAAAGAGGGCCGTGATGTCTTTATGGCAGATAGCGCCTATATCCTGAATATGGCACAAAACGATTATCCGCATATTAAGTTCCACTTTACCAGCGAGTTCTAAAATGAAAAAACGGTTGCTAATCTTATCCCTGTTACTGAGTGCGCTCACCCTGTCGGCACGCGTACAGAAACCCACGTTTGCTCAACGGCTGTTTGCTATGCAAGATAGTTTGGAGGAGGTGGTTACCTTGGACCCATCGCAAGCCGATTGGACCCCTGTAGAACAATGGTTAGCTGCCGAAACCAATCCTGCTTATCGCAGCGTGCTACATGCCCTGTTGGAGCAGATGAACCGCCGTTCAGGCAACTATAACAGCGGACATTGGCAGCACGTGTTGGACGACATGTCGGCCCTGATGCGTACACCTGCCAACGAAGTAGATACGACCCTGACAGGCGATTTATTGCACAGCATAACGCCGTGGGTGGTCAATAACAGCAACCGTCCCGACAGTATATATGAATTGGCGGCACAGGCGTACGAACATGCCAATCTGCCCGACTCGGCTTTTATGATGCGTCTGCCCAATTTGCAGCGGTATTTGGACAGCTACCAAGTGTCGCTACAGCACAAAGTAGATACGTTGGACCGCTTATTGGCAGGCAATGTGCCGGCTGCGGCTCGCGGACTGTTGCAAGCACAGTTGGAGTATCTGACCGAACCCCAAGTGGCGATGTATTGGGTCACCAATATGGTGAACTACGATAATGAGGTGTCGGTTGTGATGAAGAACATAGACGAAGTGACCCTGACCATAACTGGTGGGGTGGAGCGCCAACAAGTGTTCCGTGCGAACTGGAACGGGCGAGACAAGCGTGCCAACAACGACACGGTAAAGGGTATTGTCAATCTGCCCGCCGGAGACTATGTGTTCACACTGACAGGACAAGGCATATCGCAATCACAGAAAGTCCATTTGACTTCGTTATCGGTACTGACGATGCAGTTGGACGGCGCCAAGGATAAGATGATCATTGTGAATACACAAACGGGTCGTCCCGAACCGCAGGCCAAACTGGAAAACAAGAGCCGGCAAGTGCGTGCAGTGCTGTCCAAAAACGATTTCACCGATTGGATATGGTCGTACGACCAAACATACGCGTCATCTTCATCAACCACGACCACCCATGCTGCGTTGTTCACCAATCGTAATCTGTTCCGCCCCGGGCAGACCATTCAGGTGGCACTGCAATGCTGGCAGCAGAATAATGTGCGCAATACGGCTACCGTGCAGGCCAAGACGAATATGGAAATCGTGTTGAGCAGTCCTAAAGGCAATGAACGTGTTGTGTCGGTTGTGACCAATGCGTTTGGCTCGGCAGATGCTACGTTTACGCTGCCGGCAGATGCCGAGTTGGGCTATTACTCGTTGATATGCCGTCGCAAAGGTGCCAAAGGAGTGCAGCCGGCAGATGCCTACACATCTATTCAAGTGGCTGAATACAAACGCCCAAGTTTTGATATTACGCTCAGTGGCACTACGGCAGACAGTTTGGTTACTTTCCAAGGCGAGGCAAAAGCCCTGTCGGGTGACCCCATGACCCAAGTGCCGGTGCGCTATACGATGCAAGCGTCTTACCGCTATTTCCGCCGTGCCGCTACCACAGGCAAGAAAATAGAGGGCACGTGCATGACCGACGAGGAAGGGCGTTTCATCGTAAGTGACTCTATCCGTAAACTGCTGCAATCGGCGTGCGACTATATGCAGATTACGCTGACCGCCACCATTACGGCACCTAATGGCGAGACGCAAGAACAGACCGCCTACACGCGCGTGCTGTATAAACCTTATCAATTGACTACCACTTTATTATCGGCCGAGACGGACGTGGTGGACGTGCAACGGCAGCCGTCCTTTATGGTGCGTGCCGTAGATGCGTCGGACAACGATGTGCAAACCGCACAACCTGTTGCTGGCGTTATGCGACTGACTGCCAAGGGTATAGCCATCGAACAGCCCTTCCAAGTCAATCTGCCGATTGCCTTCCCCAAGACCTTATTTTGCGGCGATTATACCTTGCAGATAATGGCTCCGCACGATACGTTGGAGCAGCCCTTGCGTATCTTTAACAAGCAGACTGCTTCGGGAACTACGTGCTATACGACCGATTTCGCCTATCATCTGCCATCTGCGTCCAACGCGACGGATATCTATACCTCGTTGCAGGAGAAGGACTGCTATCTGTTTGTGTTGGTCAGCAACCAAAAAGGCCTGTTAGACAGTTTCCACATCGTACTGCCGGAGGGTATGCAGTGTGTGCATGTGCCGTATAAGAGTGCTTATGGACAGTCGTACCAAGTTGACATGGCGTATATGCGCAACGGTCACTCGTGGTCGTATAAGACCAAGTGGGTGGCACCTCAGCCGAAGACCAACCTGCAGTTGGCACTCACGACTTTCCGTAACCAATCTACCCCGGGTGCCCAAGAGCAGTGGACCGTTCGCTTGACGGATACCTTAGGCCGTGCAGTAAATGCTGAAATGGTGGCAACGCTCTATGATGCTGCTTTGGACCGCATAGCAGGGGCACATAGTTGGACGTTGCAGCCGATGTTTAATCGTCCGTATTTCTCCAACTATATGGTATGGCACTCGTCCTATCGCTCGGTAATACATACCTTTGAGCATCGGCTGGACTATGTGTCCATCGTGCCGGATTATAAGTCGTGGACGGGCTTTGACTTAACGCCTCGTCGCCCAATGGTACACATAGGTGGCAAGATGATGAAGAGTTCGGCCATGATGCTGGACGCAATGGCTGTAGAAGAGGAGGCCGCTATGGTAACGAACGCTGCTATGGCAGCGGACGCCCTCTACGCCGGTGGTGCAGCACCGATGGCGCCTGTGCGTTTGCGTACGGACTTTAGGGAAGACCCCTTGTGGCTGCCTCATGCTGTCAGTGACAAGAACGGTTGTATCACGCTGAACGTGACGATGCCGGATGCGCTGACCGAGTGGCGACTGCTGCTGTTGGCACATACCAAGACGATGCAATGTGCTACGCAAGATACGACGCTTCGCGTCTCTAAGACCGTGGCTGTAACACCTATGTGGCCACGTTTCGTGCGTCAAGGCGATGCACCTGCATGGGCTGCCTCGGTGCGCAACAACAGTACAGAGACCTTGCAGGGGGTAGTGCGTTTGGAAATACGCAGTGCCGACTCGACACACGTGCTGGCTACGCAACAGCAGGAGATGACTATTCCTGCAAGCACCACTTTGCCTGTGACTTTTGCCGCCCCTGTTGACGAATGGGGTGAAAAGATAATCGCCACTATGATATTCGCAAGCACGCGGTACAGCGATGGCGAGCAAATCAGTATTCCCGTGCTGCCGGCTGTGGTAGCCGTGCCGAAAGATACGGTGGTGGAGACGATGCAGTCGCCTGTGGCATTGATAAAGAAAGCCGTGAGCGACGTGAAGATGCCGTCCCTGAACTGCGCACAGGATTGTGCCCTCGCTATCTTTATCGGTCGCCGTACAGGCAAGAGTACCGCGAAGGCCGAAACCCAATTGCGGGCGTTGCAGCAGAAAGACGGCAGTTTCAGTTGGTGCCGTGGCATGGAGGGCAATGAGTACATCACGTTGGCGGTAACGGATATGCTGCTGCGTATGCCGGGCGTGATGAACAAAGAGGTGCAAAAAGCCCTGAAATGGTTGGATCAATATGAGTTGGCACTGTATCGTAAGCAGGTGAACAAGAAAAAAGATTTCCCCATTGAGGAACACACCATTCAGTATCTGTTGCTTTCTGCCAAGGCAGGTCATCCATCGGCAGAGGTAACGCAGATGCAGGTCGTTTATCTCAAAGAGTTGAGTAGGTTGGCCTTGTTGCTGAATAACCGCCGTGAAGCACGGCGCACACCTTATTCGATGTACGGCGTGGCGCAAATGGCAGATATGTACCTTGACCAAGCAGCCAAGAAAGAGGCAAAAGCGTGCCTCAACCATCTGGTGCATTACTCCGTCTATCGAGAGGGCTTTGGTCGGTATTACGCCACCGATTTGGCGCAATATTCGTGGATGGACTATAAACTGCCTACGCAATTGGCAGCAATCAGCGCCTTGCTGCACGCCGATGAAAAGGGCAATGATTATCAGCAATATACGGCAGAAATGCTGCTGTGGGTACTGCGCCAGACGCAGAGTCAGCAGTGGCAGAACCCCGTGAATATATTGTCGGCAGCCGAGTTGGTGGAGCGTACGCAAGATACGCCGGTTGGGGAAAAATGGCAACTGCTGTTAGACCGTTCGGCAGACACCTATGCACAAGGTGCGCTGAAGATAGTTCGCCAACTGAAGGCAGACAATATGCAGGTGGGGCAAACGGCCACTATGTCGGTAAACGTTACGGCTGACCGCGACATGGATTTCCTGAAAGTAACTATTCCTTTGCCTGCTTGTGTAGAGCCGGTGGAGCAATTGAGCGGTTACCGTAGGGTAGGTAACGTGTGGGGCTTTGTGGCACAGCACGATGACTATGTGGAGGTGTATATCAACCACTTCCGTACGGGAACACAAACCATCGAGATACCTTATTATATATCGCGCGCGGGCGCATATACGTTGCCGGCTGCCTCGGTGGTAAGCACGTATAATCCCACTTTCCATGCCGACGCTGCGCCGGAACAAGTGCAAATAAACAAATAAATAAAATAGAACGTATATGAAGAACATCAAACTTCGTCTTATTGTGATGAACTTCCTCGAATTTGCCGTTTGGGGAGCGTATTTAACGTCTATGGGTCGCTATTTGGGCGCCTATGGTTTTGGTCCCAGTATCGGCTGGTTTTATTCGGTGCAGGGTATTGTCAGCTTGTTTATGCCGGCTATCATGGGTATTGTGGCGGACCGTTGGATGCAGGCACAAAAAGTGCTTTCGCTCTGCCACGGTTTAGCAGGTATCTTTATGGCTGCTGCCGGTTTGTACGCGTTCCGTGCAGGTGACGGAGTGCAATTGGCACCGCTGTTCACCCTATATACCATCTCGGTTGGGTTCTTCATGCCCACTTTGGCACTGACCAATTCGGTGGCTTTCAATGCGCTAATTAAGGCCAATATGGACACCGTCAAGGACTTCCCGCCTATTCGTGTATTCGGCACGGTGGGCTTTATCGTGACGATGTGGATTGTCGATTTGTTAGGTGCTATGGACACGCCTGCCCAGTTCGTTATCAGTGGCGGTTTGAGCATTGTCTTGGCGCTTTACTCGCTCACGTTGCCTGCGTGTGAGATAAAGAACGAAGGCGGTAATCAATCCATCGTTGATGCACTCGGATTGAGAGCGTTTGCGCTGTTCAAGGAGAAAAAGATGGCGCTGTTCTTCATCTTCTCGATGCTCTTGGGTATGTGCCTACAGGTAACCAACGGCTACGCCAATCCTTTCTTGGGCTCGTTTGCTGCCTTTGAGGAGTTTGCTACCACCTTTGGTGTGCAGCACTCAGGTATCTTGATTTCCATTTCGCAGATTTGTGAGGCGCTGTGTATCCTCACAATACCTTTCTTCCTCAAGAAATTCGGTATCAAGAATGTCATGTTCATGGCGATGTTGGCGTGGGTAATGCGTTTTGGTTTCTTCGGATTGGGTAATCCGGGCTTCCCGGGCGTGTTGCTGTTCGTGCTCAGTTGCATTGTCTATGGCTTTGCCTTTGATTTCTTCAATATATCGGGTGCGCTCTATGTCGATCAGGAGACCAATCCTGCTCAGCGCAGTAGTGGGCAAGGTTTATTTGTGATGATGACCAACGGCTTTGGCGCTACCATCGGCACTTTGTTGGCACAAGTGGTAGTCAATAAACTCGTTTATACGCCTCAGGCAATGGGTGCTACTCCGATGGAGTTGTGGGCTGGTTGGAAGATGTCATGGTTTATCTTCGCCGGCTTTGCGTTGGTTGTGGCTGTTGCGTTCTGGCTGATGTTCCCCAAAACGCCCGTAAAGGAATAATTCTCAATTCTCAATACTCCATTCTCCATTCTCCATTCTCAATTCTCAATTCTCCATTCTCAAAGTGTTTCGCAAAGAATTATCATATTATTTTTCAACGCCCATTGCGTATATCGTGATAGGGCTGTATTTGGTGGCAGTCAGTTTGATGCTGTGGGTTATTCCCGGCGAGTGGAACATTATCGACAGTGGATATGCCGACTTGAGAGGTATGTTCGAGATGAGTCCGTGGCTGCTTATGTTGTTGTGTCCTGCGCTGACGATGCGCTTGTTTGCCGATGAACGGCAATCTGGTATGTGGGACTTGCTACGTGCCAAGAAAGTGGCGGTTTGGCGAATGGTGCTGGGCAAGTATTTCGCGGCGTGGACACTCACGCTGCTGGCTATCTTGCCCTGCATTGTGCATTATGTCGTCTTGTATCAATTGGCAGAACCGGTGGGCAATGTCGATGGTGGTCAGTTCGCCGGCAGTTTGGTGGGCTTGATGTTGATGAGCATGACCTTTACGGCGTTTGGTTTGTTGATGGCAACTATTTCCGATAGTCAGATTTTGAACTATATCTCTGGTGTGGTGGCGTGTTTCAGTTTTTATTGGCTACTCATACAGGAGCATTATCGCAGTATCAGCCGTGGTGTGATAGATATTCGTGATGTTGGCTTCCTGTTGTTCCTTGCTGCCGTCGCCGTGAGTACGTCTATTTACCTTGCCGGTATCTTAAGTAAAAAGTAACATAATCAGTACTTTTCTTGTTGAAATATCTGTTATCTGTAGCGCCTCCGGCGCGTCCTCTAAACTTTCCTTCCCCCTTTGAAGGGGGACCGAGAGGGTCCTTCCTCCCTTCTTATCTTTCCCCTCGCTCAGGGTGTTCGATACCCCTCGCTCGTTT
>JAKSNJ010000036.1 GCA_024399965.1 Paludibacteraceae bacterium | reverse complement strand
CCAAAGTATAGAGAGTCTCCTTCACGGTGTCTCTCGTCATTTCTAACCATGACCATCCTTCTGCACCGTCCCAGTTGTTCTTAGCATAGTACTTAACAGGGGCAGCAGCCTCTTCGTAAGACAGAGTCAATGTTCCATCTGCGTTTTCGGTCAGTGTGAAGGTCACTTCTACATTACCATTTACAGCCACTTTCTCCGTATTACCTTCTGCTAAAGTGGCTGTCACTTTTGCAGCCGGTGCCACATAACTCTCGGGTAAAAACCAATGATTGTTATCACCCGTCTTTACGAATACGTAGGAAGTCTCCGTAAAGGTGGTGGTCAATGTACCATCCACAAATTTATACTCTTCGTGGAAACTTTCAGCATCTCCTTCGCAACCGGAATTTGCACCATTAATCCAACCTACCAAGTAGTATTCTTTAACAGGTACTTCTGTTACGGTAAAGGCAACTTCTTTAGATGCTTCTTCGAATTCGCCTTCTTCAGGTTGATAGGAAGCAGTAGCTTTTACGGTGTAGTCGCCTGCAGCAGCAGGGGTATATTTACCGCCTTGTGCTTGTTCGTAATCACCTTTTCCTGCTTTCACTTCGTAGATGATGTCAGGATCTGCACTGAACCCTGCAACGGTAGCAGCAAAGGTCAGTTCTGTGCCTACATACTTGTCACCGGTAATATTGATTCCGGTCACGGTAGGTTCGGTAACAACAGGAGCAGTATATTTGCTCCACTCGCCATCGCAACCCGGGTCACCCCAAACGGCAGAAGAAGTAATCGTAAACAAGTTTTTGTCATCGGTCGGAATTTTCTGATCCTTCGTCTTTGCTCCCCAATCAAAATTACCTTGATCGGAAGGATTAACGCGGGTAAAAATAACGTTTTGCACTTTGGTGACATCAAGGTCGATGTACCACATGTCGGTCTCGCCCTCCACGGGGGTCATACGAACGCCGGGCCATGTTGTTCCGGCACCTGTTCCCCAAGAGTGACAACCAACAGCAGCGTTGTCAACTTTCCACCAACTTTGCGCCATCTTGCAATAGATGCGCGTGGTTGCTGCATTAAGAGTCATAACACTCAGTAATGCAACCATGATGAATGAAAATAGTTTTTTCATTTTAATGTTGTTTTTGGTTAATAATTATTGTTAATTGTTTTGAGTTTGTATATTGCATTTCCAAATGCATCGTAGATAAGATTATTTACCCGAATGAAGAGGTTGTTATTCATTATGAATTTATTCACGAACGTTTCCTCTGTTGTCTCCAAGAATGGCAACTCGGTTGGAACGGGCACATAGCCGGTGCAATCCTCGTTCTCAACAGCTTTACGACAATCCGGATTCCACACATAGCACATATCCTCGGTAAAATAAATATCTTGCGTTTGTGTCTTGTTGCTTCCTATGTTGAAGATAACATAAATCTCTTTCATCTCTTCCGGCATAGTGAACGAATAGATACTATCCAACAGCCCTGTTTTCTCGTTCATTTTGGTTTCAAACGTAGTCCATTTCATACCGGGCCATACGGCATTTTTCTTTTCTCCGTTCAGCGGGAAAGCGGTATCTTTGAACTTAGTACCTACTTTAACGCGCGTGAACGCGTACAGGTAAACATTTTTCCAGTCTTTCGGTTTGAAGAATTTAACCGTCATAGCACCTTGTTGGGGAGCCTTGTAGGTGTAGGTCTCTGCCACGGTGTCCGTAAATTCTTTGCTTGCCAAATCGAAAGCGTACGCCTGTACGGTACATGTCTGGTTCACCACAAAAGAAACCGAGTCGGTGGCAGGATTGGCACATGTGCCAGGATCGGAGCCGTCGGTGGAATAATAGATAGTAGCCCCTTTGCGTCCCACTACCGACAGGGTTACTTTTTGTCCCTCTGCCAAATCACGGAAATTACCCGATGCAGGGCTTATCTCTATACTGAAATCAGGATCGAGGTCTATGGGTTCGTCCAATTTCAACTCATGCTTGTCGTCTTCCTCAAAGCCGGCTTCCCATGTGAAATAGGAATCGTAATCCACCACCAAGTCGTTGCTTCGCACGTTCAACGCCCCGCATTTATCGCCTGAACTGATGCAGAAATGTACACTGTCTAACGATTGGTCAAATTCGTAGGAATACCAACCGTCCATATCACGGTATATACGTTGTCCGGGATATGCACCCATGATATTTTCCGAAGTTGGTTGACCGGTGCTGTCTATACCCGGTACCCAAGCGTAGAAATAGGCTTCTTCCCAAATATCAGGTTTTTGGAAATGCACCTGGATACCGCGTTTCAGCGGCTCACGGTAGGTGTAGGTGAACGAATAAACAGGCGATTGCGCCGTGCCGTATTTGACGTACGTTCTCAAAACGGTCGTTTTGGTGAACGTCAGCGAATCGGAATAAATCTCAAAGTTCTCCTCGCTTACGGCAGGGTCGGTGGCGTAATAAATAACGCCTTCTCCTGAACCGCCAACGGCAGATAAGCCCACTTTTATTCCGGCAACCGAATCTTCAAAACTGCACTCCGGAGTAGCTATAATACGCGGAGCCACGTCGTTATCGGCTTTGACCCATATAGCATAGCCTTCTCCGTACGCCATTTTCTTGTAACCATTCTCTGCCAACCAGATGTTGCTGCCTGTCGCCTCTTGAATGGTTTTCTTGCCTAACGTAATAATCAGCAGACCGTTTGTTCCGACTACGGTAGCCTTATAGCCGGATGCGTTGAAGTTGTCGTAATCGCTGAACTCTTCTTCGCGCACTTCACTCTCGCTGTGAACGCCTGCCACACGACGGGCGTTAATCATATCGCGGATTTCAGCCTTGTACTGATACCAGTGCGGGTAGAAAATACACGGCATACCCGGCATAGAGAGTAGGTAAGCATTGGCTTGAAGCAGTTTATTTTTATTGGCAGGCTTCATTGAGTTGCCGTTTCCGCAGAACTCTTGGTCATTACGCAGGAACATATCGTGATTATCAACAAAGGTAACTGCATATTTCTTATAACCTTCTTGCACCAAACCGGCACCATCACCCCAATCGGCTTTGTCATTCACACCGCATTTGCCAAAGTTGCCGTCTTGAATACCGCCGTTCTTGAACACGAGGTATTGGTTTTGGAAGTCAAACGCCATCACGTCTCTTTTGCTGTCTTCAATACGTTGTTTGAGTTCATTATTGCCTTTCCAACACTCCATAAAGGCGATGTCGGGCATAGAAGCACGGTTGTAGTTCCACATGTGCCAGTTATTATAGCCGTCTCCCTTGTCATAACGCCAACCGTCGTAACCGATTACATCTTTCATCCAACGCAGATAAGCCTTGAACATCTCCTGTACTTTGGGCATGTCATGACTCCAGTCGCGTGCGCCTTCCCAGTTCTCTCCATCGTCCGGATTACCGGTAGCCGTTCCCCAGCACTCGCCTGCCTCATCTTTCCATTGTCTCTTTTCGGGGTCAGGATCATTCTCCCAGTTCATCTCATCGTACTTGCAAATCCATGAACCGTCGGGTTCAAACAGACCGTATTCGCCAAAGTTCTGTACGGAGAAATCGCACCAACTCGCCATCGCCTCTATATGGTTAATCACAATGTCGGCAACCACTTTGGTTCCTACATTGTGGAACGAGTGAATCAAGTTCTGCAACTCGGCACGTGTACCCCAGTCGGAGTTTTGGTTGGAGAATTGTCTGGGGTGATAACCCGTTCCTGCTGCCAAGGCGGAAGGCGGCAACCAGATCAGGTCAAAGTATGCGCCTATCTCGCCCACTTGTTTCTCCAATGTCGTCCAACGGGTGTCGCCATACAGCTCCGTTCCGGCATGAGCCGTATCCACCTCGTACGAGTCAAAGTAAAAACCCTGCAACAGCACATCGTGACATTGACTGGGCACTGCACCGTGCTTGGAACACGAACCGCCTCCTACATAAACGATATTATTTTCAAAACCTATCATCTTGAGGTAGATGTCGTATGTTCCGGCTTCTGTAACGGTGTAGGCTTTTTCGCCTAACTCTACGCACAGCGTGCTGGCTGCATCAAGTGGCTCTACCCAATTGCCATCGTTGCAACTGTCGCGCAACTGAAAGGTCTCTCCTGCCTCAAAAGGCACATTCAACATCATATATTCCACTCCCTCTCCTGTATAATCGGCATTCAGTTTGCCGGCTATATAAGTGCCGTCGCCTTTCACAATACCGAAGCACACTTTCTCCGGCTCCGGAGCAGGACCATCGTACATCGACCACGTGCCATCGCAACCCGGGTCACCCCAAACAGCAGAAGAAGACGTAATGGTGAATAAGTTCTTACCATCTGCCGGAATTGTCAGGTCCTTCGTCTTGGCACCCCAATCGGCAATAGCGCCCGAAGGATTGACGCGCGTAAAGATGACATTTTGAACTTTGGCAACGTCTAATTCGACATACCATAAATCCGTCTGACCCGCAACAGGAGTCATACGAACACCGGGCCATGATGTTCCGGGACCGGGTGTCCCCCAAGAGTGACAACCAACAGCAGCACCATCGGTTTTCCACCAACCCTGCTCCATCTTGCAATAAATACCCTGAGTAGCGGCGAACAGACTACCACATAGCATCACCGCACACGTAAAAAATAGAAATTTTTTCATGATACTTAATTTGATTTGTTAAATTCACTAATGCGAAATGCGCGCATATATACGCACTTTCATAATAAAGCCTGCAAAGGTACAAAAAAATCTTCACATTTGCAAATAATTTTGAGAGAAAAATACTCTTTTCACTCTTTTTGCTCAATTTTTTCTATGTAAACGGCTTGGTCCTGCACCCGAAAAGCAATATTATACCCCTGATAATCCATTTTGTAAATACGGTTATCGTCCTGGTATGCCGGGCGTGGGTCTTGGCTGACAATCTCCTCTATGGCGGACTGTATTTGCGGTGGCAAACCGGCACGCGTACGCCATATTACCTGCAAGTGATAATCCTTGCTCTCTTCCGCAAAACCGTTCCTTGCATCGGGGTGGGAATCGGAAAAAGACAGATAAGGTTTGATGTCATATATCGGTGTGCCGTCTAACATGTCCGCCCCGCTTACCACCAATACGGTGCCTTCTTTGGCGGTTTGTTCCACACGCAATAATCGCACGCTGCTCAGCCCTAAATGGTTGGGGCGAAACGGGCTGCGTGTCGCAAAAACCCCCATCCGTTTATTCCCGCCTAAACGAGGGGGGCGCACCGTGAGTTTACCGACGGTCGACCGACGGTCGAATTGACAGTCATTGAACTCCGGCACTTGGTTAAAACCCCAAATCAGCCATAAATAATCAAAGCCCTCTATGCCGCGAATAGCGTCAGGGTGACGAAAAGCGGGTTCAAAGACAATACGAGTTTCTATGCCGCTTTCTTCGCGTGACTGACGAGGAATACCGAATTTGTCGGTAAAACCGTTGTGAGCATACGCTATGACTTGTAATTCTGCCATTTTACCCCCAAAGAAGTTCCTTGCTTTCCTTTGTAGAACGAAAGAGGGAGTTCCTTTCGGGACTCCCTTGTGGTACCTCTTGGAGTTGAACCAAGGACACATGGATTTTCAGTCCATTGCTCTACCACCTGAGCTAAGGTACCAAATGCCGTTTCGACGAAAAAGCGTGCAAAGGTACTGCTTTTTTTTGACATACACAAATTTTTTCGCAAAAAAATAACTTTTTTCTTGAAGAAAGTGTGTTTTTTTTGAGAATTGAGAATTAGATTTTTTAGATTTTCAATTGGATTTAAAAAAAACTAAAGCAAGGGTGAACGAACTCTGAACGAACCATGAGCGGAGCCTAATTCAATAGTGAAAAAACCACCCAAATGGGCTAAATAGGGGTTGCTTAACTCTTCGTTCACCCTTCGTTCACCCTTGCTTAATATAGGACCCCCCCCCTGATCCCCTCAATAAGGGGGGGTAGTTTAGAGTTTAGAGGACGCGCCAGAGGCGCTACAGTTTAAAGGATAGACTTTTGACTGGTGTTTAAAATCTTACTCAAAATCTAATTCTCAATTCTCAAAATCGCACTTTTTCAAAAAAAAATACATTTTTCTCCCGAAATATTTGCGTATATAAAAAAAAAGTTGTATCTTTGCACGCTTTTTCGGCTCGTGAGTGTGTACGCACGTATATATACGCGAGGGCGAGAACATTAACAATTAACAATTAACAATTAACCAAAACAAGTTACAATGCCTACAATTCAACAATTAGTTAGAAAAGGAAGAGCAGAACTTATCGACAAGAGCAAAAGTCCCGCACTGGACAACTGCCCGCAACGTCGTGGCGTATGTGTACGTGTTTACACTACAACTCCTAAAAAGCCTAATTCCGCAATGCGTAAAGTGGCTCGTGTTCGTCTGACGAACCAAAAGGAAGTGAACGCTTACATTCCCGGAGAGGGACACAACTTGCAGGAGCACAGTATCGTTATGGTACGTGGTGGCCGTGTAAAGGACCTGCCGGGTGTTCGTTACCACATCGTTCGTGGTACACTCGATACCGCCGGTGTGGCTAACCGCCTGCAACGTCGCAGCAAATACGGTGCCAAACGCCCGAAAGCTGCTAAAAAGTAATTCTGCAAAACATTTTAACTAACATCCCATACGCTGGGAAGATTAACTGGGTTGATCGGTTGAGTAAGTTCTACGGGTTAGAGCTGAAGCAATGACAACCAAAAAAACAAAAGTAAACAACAATGAGAAAAGCAAAACCGAAAAAACGTGTGATCATACCGGATCCCGTTTATGGAGAGGTAATGGTTGCTAAATTTGTAAACCACCTCATGCTCGACGGTAAGAAGAATATCGCCTACGGCGTGTTCTATACCGCTTTGGAGACCGTTGGCCAGAAGATGAAGGACAGCGAAAAATCTGCGCTTGATATCTGGAAAGAGGCTCTGGATAACATCACTCCTTTGGTAGAGGTTAAGTCGAAACGTATCGGCGGTGCTACTTTCCAAGTGCCTACCGAGATTCGTGCTGACCGCAAGGAGTCGATTGCAATGAAGAATATGATTGCGTTTGCACGCAAGCGTGGCGGCCACTCGATGGCTGAGAAACTTGCTGCCGAAATCATGGACGCCCTCAATAGCCAAGGTGGTGCCTTCAAACGTAAGGAAGATATGCACCGTATGGCAGAGGCTAACCGTGCATTTGCACATTTCCGCTTCTAAATTCTCAAGGTATTAGTCTGTTATAATTTTAGGAAATGGCAAAACACGATTTGAAATATAATAGGAATATCGGTATCATGGCTCACATTGATGCCGGTAAGACTACTACTTCAGAACGTATCTTGTTCTACACCGGACTGACTCACAAGATTGGTGAGGTACACGACGGTGCGGCAACAATGGACTGGATGGAGCAGGAGCAGGAACGTGGTATCACTATCACGTCCGCTGCCACTACGACCTTCTGGAATTATGCAGGACAGAAATACAAAATCAACCTCATTGACACTCCGGGTCACGTGGACTTCACGGTCGAAGTGGAGCGCTCGCTGCGTATTCTGGACGGTGCCGTTATGGCTCTCTGTGCGGTAGGCGGCGTGCAACCCCAATCTGAGACCGTTTGGCGTCAGGCCGACAAGTACAACGTACCCCGTCTGTGCTACGTCAACAAGATGGACCGTAGCGGTGCCAACTTCTACGACGTAGTACGTCAAATACGCGAGGTATTGGGCGCTAACCCCTGCCCGATACAGATTCCTGTAGGTGCTGAGGAGAACTTCAAAGGTGTTGTCGATCTGGTCAAGATGAAAGCTATCATCTGGCACGATGAGACCATGGGCGCTGAATATGTGGAGGAAGAGATTCCCGCTAATCTGAAAGCCGACGCCGAAGAATGGCGTGACAAGATGCTGGAAGCAGTTTCTGAATTTGATGACGAACTGATGGAGAAATACTTAGGGGGTGACCTCGACGCTATCTCCGAAGATGAGATCCGTGCCGCTATCCGCAAGGGTACGCTCAAAATGGCTATTTTCCCCGTCATCTGCGGTTCCAGCTTCAAAAACAAAGGTGTGCAAACGATGTTGGACGCTGTATGCGCTTATCTGCCCAGCCCGCTGGATACAGAGGAAATAACCGGTAAAGACCCCAAGGACGAGAACAAAGTTATTGTTCGTCACCCCAACGAGGAAGAACCGCTCTGTGCATTGGCATTCAAGATTGCTACCGACCCGTACGTAGGACGTCTGTGCTACTTCAGAGTTTACTCCGGTAAACTGGAGGCCGGCACCTATGTATATAACACGCGCTCGGGCAAGCGCGAGCGTATATCGCGTATATTCCAAATGCACTCCAATCACCAAAACCCCGTAGATGTTATCTGCGCCGGTGATATCGGTGCCGGAGTGGGATTTAAGGATATACGTACCGGTGATACGCTCTGCTCCGAAGGCGCACAAATCACGCTTGAGTCTATCGAGTTCCCGGCTCCCGTTATCGGTATCAGTGTGGAACCTAAATCGCAAGCCGACTTGGATAAATTGGGTATCGGTCTAGGCAAACTGGCAGAGGAAGATCCTACGTTCACCGTCAAAACCGACGAACAGACGGGTCAAACCGTTATCTCCGGTATGGGTGAACTGCACTTGGAAATCATTATCGATCGTCTTAAACGCGAGTTTAAGGTTGAGTGCAACCAAGGTCGTCCTCAAGTGGCTTATCGTGAGGCTATCTCGCAATCTGTCGAACTGCGCGAGACATACAAGAAACAAACCGGTGGCCGTGGTAAATTCGCCGATATGATTGTGCGTGTTGAGCCCGCTGACGAGGACTTCGATGGTACGTTGCAGTTTATCGATATTGTTAAGGGTGGTGATATACCTAAGGAATACATACCCGCTATCCAAAAAGGATTTGAAACGGCTATGAAATCCGGTGTATTGGCAGGATTCCCCGTGGATAAACTGAAAGTAACTGTTATTGACGGTTCGTTCCACCCCGTTGATTCTGACCAATTATCTTTCGAGATTTGTGCTCAAATCGCCTTCAAGAATGCTTGCATGAAAGCCAAACCGATTTTGATGGAACCTATTATGAAAATCGAGGTGGTAACGCCCGAGGAGAACATGGGTGATGTCATCGGCGACTTGAACAAGCGTCGTGGTCAGGTAGAGGGTATGGATACGGCACGTACCGGTGCCCGTATCATCAAGGCTAAAGTGCCATTGAGCGAGATGTTCGGCTACGTAACCGCCCTGCGTACTATCACCAGCGGTCGTGCTACCAGCAGTATGGAATTTAGCCATTACGATTCAGTAAGTAGCACTATCGCCAAAACCGTTCTGACGGAATGCGGCGGACGAGCTGACCTTGTATAATAAACGTGCGCGTACGCGTAAGGCGCAAGCAAATGACTCTTTGCGAACAGCGTACAAAGCACAATAGTATTAATCCCTAGTCAACTAGTAAACTAGAAAACTAGACAAAACAAAAACAACAATGAGTCAAAAAATTCGTATTAAACTCAAATCATTCGATCACAACTTGGTGGACAAATCCGCTGAAAAGATTGTGAAGACCGTTAAGGCAACGGGTGCTGTGGTTAGTGGTCCTATTCCATTGCCGACACACAAACGCATCTTTACCGTTAACCGTTCTACGTTCGTAAACAAAAAATCTCGTGAGCAATTTGAATTGTCAAGCTACAAACGTCTTATCGACATCTATAGCAGCAATCAAAAAACCGTCGAGGCTTTGATGAAACTGGAACTCGCCAGCGGTGTTGAGGTCGAGATTAAAGTATAGTATAAAAAGGATGTTTCCTGCGGATAGACATTCGGAGAACCCGCCGGCGAGAACATCTAAGTAACTAATAATTAACAAAATCCACAAAAAAAATGTCAGGATTATTAGGTAAAAAAATCGGAATGACTTCCGTTTTCGGTGCCGATGGTAAAAATATCCCATGCACCGTTATCGAGTGTGGTCCTTGCGTTGTTACACAACTGAAAACAGTGGAGAAAGACGGCTATAAAGCTGCACAGGTAGGTTTCATGCCCAAGAGCGAGAAACATACTAATAAAGCTGAAGCCGGTCATTTCAAGGCTGCCGGTGTGCAACCAATGCGCTACCTCGCTGAGTTTGACTTCGAACAAGAAGTTAAACTGGGAGATACCCTCACGGTATCCATGTTTGAGGAGAACATGTTCGTTGACGTTATCGGAACGTCAAAAGGTAAAGGTTATCAAGGCGTGGTTAAACGTCACGGTTTTGGTGGTGTAGGTCAATCTACACACGGTCAGGACGACCGTCTGCGTGCCCCCGGTTCTGTCGGTGCATGTGCCTACCCAAGCCGTATCTTCCCGGGTACCCGCATGGCAGGTCACATGGGACAAGATCGCGTAACCGTTCAGAACTTGCAGATTCTGAAAGTAATTCCCGAATACAACTTGCTAATGGTCAAGGGCTCTATTCCGGGTGCAAAAAACAGTATTGTAACGATTAACAAGTAAGAAAAAGTATGGAACTTAGTATTATGAATCAAGCCGGTCAAGAAACCGGTAAGAAGATCAAGCTCAGTGCAGAAGTCTTCGGTATCGAGCCTAACGACCACGCTATCTACTTGGACGTTAAGCAATATCTGGCTGATAACCGTCAGGGAACAGCAAAAGCTAAACAACGTAGTGAAAACGCTCACTCAACTCGCAAACTCGGTCGCCAAAAAGGTGGTGGAGGTGCTCGTCCGGGTGACCTGAAATCACCGGTTCGCGTTGGTGGTGGTACTATCTTTGGTCCCGTTCCACGCGACTATAGCTTCAAACTCAATAAGAAAGTAAAACAGTTGGCACGTCGTTCTGCCCTTAGTCTGCGCGCTAAACAAGGCGAAATCATCGTTCTTGATGCACTCAACTTCGAGGCTCCTAAGACGAAAGCTATGATTGAGGTTCTCAATAATCTCAAAATAGCAGGTAAGAAAGTGCTGTTTGTTATGCCCGATGTTAACAAGGTTGTTATCAAGAGTGCTAACAATATTCAACGCACAAATGTAACAACTGTTAGCGAAATGAACACCTATTCCATCATGAACTCGAACGCTATTGTGCTTATGCAAGACAGCGTGAAGGCAATTGAGGCAACTTTTAACGCATAAGGAGGTATATTATGGCAATTATTATCAAACCTATCGTCACTGAAAAGATGACCGCCGCCGGCGAA
>JAKSNJ010000035.1 GCA_024399965.1 Paludibacteraceae bacterium | reverse complement strand
GGTCAAACTGCTCATTCTCCGTATAAAACGAGCACTCCGGAAAACTGCTGTCCAAGCGACCTACGCTGTCAAACTTATCGTAAGCCACCATCAGGTTATTACCTGTATCGGCTATTGCCTTAATATGGCGAGGGGCTATGTAACCCGCTGCACCTATCAAACCGAAATTTAATGAACTATTCATATCGTTATTCTATTTAATGCTATGTATAAAAAGTACCCTCGCACACGAAAGAGCGTGCAAAGGTACAAAAAAATTTTGAAATATGCAAATTTTTCGGCAATAATTTATAATTTGTGGGCTATGCAGAGTGCATCTTCTTGAATAGAATAGAACGCATCGTCAGGAAGAAATACTTTGTATCGGTCCAGACGGGGTGCTGCAGGTATTCGTCCAAATACTTATTCTCGCTGGCATACAGTTCTTCAAATGTATTGGGGTGGTCCACATAGAATGGCGGTATCAAGCCCGGCTTGCACAAGGTACGTTTGTCCTGCAACTCTTTGGGGTATTGGTCAAACATAGTACGACTGAGTGGCCGTACACCCACCAATTTGACGTCCCGTTTGAGCCAGTTAATCAGCATCGGCAGTTCGTCCAACCAGTATTTGCGCAAGAAATGTCCCCACACTGTAATTCGCCAGTCGTCATCGCTTTTGTCGGCTATATTCATGCCGCCACGCTGGTCAAACACATATTTTTGAATATATTCCGAATATGGGTGCATAGTGCGGAACTTGTAGAAATACTTGATTTCCTTGTCTTTGCATACACGCGGCAACTTAATCAACGGGCCATACAATTTGAGATTCTCCTGTTCGTACGGCTGCGAGTGACGATGAGCAAACACATATTCGATATGTCCCATCGGCACAATCTCATCTACCTCAAATCCGCAGTAATACAAGCGTCCCAGCACCTCTGTCTTGCTCAACGTCCGTTTACGTCCTTTGGTCAGGTCATAATACAAACGGCTCATCAGTAGCAGACGAGGAATAACACGACGGTAGATAAACCAACCCAAGAACACAATCCAGTTAATGCCCTTTGGATAAGAACTTAGCAATTTGGCCTTTACATATTCTTGCGGACGATAACAGCACACGTATTTGCCTTCATCAGGCAGTTTTTGATTCACAATACAGAAACGTTTGTTGATTCCCTTTGCGTCATTCAGCAAGGTCAGGTCCACAAGGGTGTCGTATTGATAATCGGGTATTTGTACGAAGGAAAATCTGTCACGATTGGCCACCACTTTGGTGCGACGGTTGTCCAAGTGCGCCTTGTCCAACAACATCTGGTAATCTTCTTCGGTCGTTAGGGACAAAACGGCCTGATGTACGGTCTCTAATGATGCCTGCGAACGTGGTTTATCTTCGCGAGTAACATTTGCATTCGCACGCTGTTCTATCACCATTGGCGGCACGTTGATATTCAGGGCAAATTTCCAATAGTGTTGTGCCAGAATGAACAAGAAATCTGTAATCATCACGATACCAATCGTCCACAAACTGACCGTCATCGAGAAATGGTACCCCATCAACGGCAACGTAAAACGAGTGGCCACCATCAGCAATCCTCCAGTCAAACCCATTGTCAGCACATCTTGCCACAACCAGTTTTCAATATACGAACGGCGGTACTTGCACACCAGTAGTCCCAACACGACCCAAGCCACCATCATCAGCACAAACAAGGTTATGTAAGGCACCATCTCCATTTTGTGTGCCAGCAATCGCCATAGGATACAAATGACAGATGCCCATATCCAAAAGATACAATCGGTAATTATTTTCTTAGCCATATCAAAATCCTTTTAATCAAATTCTTAAGCGATTGAGTTAACTTTTCCTGCCACCATTCCACCTTGCTTTCCGTCCAGCGCTGTGGGTGAGTGGTTATCAAAATAGATTGCAACGGCAACCCACTCTTTTCCAGCGGATTAGGTTGTTGCAGCCAACGAATAATATCGTCTGTCGAATGAAAAACCAGCCCTGCCTGATTCCATTTTTCCTGTTCTGACACCTTGTCACGCACACTCACTTTATATCCGTCCCAGCAGCGTCCCGTGTCTGTCAAATAGAAAGTTTTGGTGTAATCTTCATCAAAATAGGGCTCATAATCAATGCCATAATCACGATAATCGTAATGTTTCCAAAGGTCCTTACCGTCATATTGGGAAGTAGGAGCCCCGTGCATACAAATACGATGAACAGGATAAAACTGCCGAAAATAGCCCAACCACTTCTCAAAATGCTGAATGGCCTGTTCGGCATTACCGTCGCACAAACTCATATCTTCGTAATGATACCCTATCTCGTGTCCTAAGGCAGCAATTTGCCGTATTACCTCAGGGTCATTACTTTCATCGACACAGCGGAAATAGTACACTGCCTGTACGCCCAATTCATGTTCTATTTGTGCCAACGCCAAACTATGTTGCGGACGCTTATCCACATCATGGCGCAGATGAAAAGAAAGACCGCTACGCTGTAGCGCCACAAGCAGTTCACGGTATTTACGTCTGGTGAAATCCATAGATTATTGATATAAAGTGTTAAGATATTGTGCTATACGTAATCCTGAGGTATAGAGGAGCCAGTCACAAAGATCGCTCCAAGTCCATATATAATGATAGGTGTTCGTGTCGCCTTTTTCCTGATAATCGTATATGGCTTGCGTGATGGCATACACTTTTATCAGATCATCTTCGCGGGATTGGGAGAGCATAAGAGGTGTTAGTTTATCATATTTGTCCACCAACATTTGTGCATATTCGGAGTAAGAGTAACCACGTGATTCAATCAGTTTCTCATCCCAAACCGTATGCAGATTGGTGGCTTGTCCGAACCATTGCATCTCTATTAAATTGCCTCCTTTATCTTCCTCACGGGCAACATGCATCGGGCAGAGGGCATCTGCGCGAAGGTGAATAAAGAAGACGAGTGCATCGTGATAGGACATTTCCTCGTTCAAGATAACATAGGTATTCTGCTGTTGTTGCAAGGAATCAGAGAGCAAGTCTAAAACCTTCCACAGATTACCACCATGCTTGGGATAGTGGGTAAGAGTACGAATCAGTTGAGCGTTGTTTAAGCCCCCCTTGAGGTCTTGAAAATGCCAATCATAAGACGTTGGAAATAGAGATGGCTTACTTTTAATTTCATCGGGCCAAGTGGACCAATACACCATGCCGTGTGTCCCCAATTCGCTGTCTAATTGAGCAATGGCCGAGTCACTCAAATAATGGTAAGCCACCTGCGCAATAATGCGATGACCCATAGGTCCCCACGCCAAGGCATACTGACCGACCAGCAGTCCCAAACCTATAATCAATACCTTTCTCATAACGATTCGCCTAATAGTGTATAGCAACGATTCAAACTCCGTATTTGGATATGTCCGTTTCGCATTTCTTTACGGATAGTCGGACGTTCACGTGTAGTTTTCAGTGCCGTGAAATATGGCAAAGTGCTCCAACCGGGGGTATATGAAGTTGGCAATGCCCCTGTTGGGAAGAGCAACCAATACGGATTTTCTTCCTGCCACATCTCTTGCCCATAGCGCACTTCTTTGCTTCCGTCCGTTGCCTCATTGATAGCCCAACTATACCCCTGCCAATAGTCCAAATGGGCTGCCGCATTCTCAAAATGTGTCCACGTGCTATGAGGGAATACACTCCCCTGTGCACCTCGTTTCCATGCCCATGGTACTTTTTTATTGGCTACTCCGCTCAATGAGTAACCTATTCCTGTTTGGCTCTCGACGTGCTGTACGGTCACGCTATCTTCCGTTCGTTGCAACGCATACCGTATCACCTTGCTTGCATACGTCGTGTGCCAATGCCACAAACCGTCCCTCTCTATTGCCACTTGCACCGGCTCCATCGCTATTCGACTGTTTTGCCATATACCGGCCATCGCGTACGCGCTATCTAACCACAGGTGTACCATCGCATACTCCCCGGACGCACTTGTTGTGTCTTGCACCACATCGACTTGTTTATCTTCCACATAGAGGGCATGTAGTATCCTGTCTTCCTCCGGTCCGTACCAATCCTCTGCCTCCCAATGCAAGGGCTCTGACATGCTGCTTTCGCAGGGTTCTTCAACCCACCCTACCCAACGCCAAGGAGTCTCGTCCACCCATATACGTTCCATTTCTTGGGGAACAGCAGGTAGCACAATTCCTGACAAGGGGGCCTCTTCCATTACCGTATCTCGCCACCACTTACCCTGATTGTCACAATAACTCAGCACCACTTTATGCGCCACCGGCAATGCGATGTCATACGTCACTTCCATTCTATCTACCGTCACCGAGTTCTCTGTACCGTCTATATCAATCCTTACCGTATCGCCTTTATCTACAGCGCACACTTGGCTCAATCCCTTCAGCGGTTTATACTCTTGCGAAAACGCTTTTCCCATACCCGGCCACTTGTTATAACTGCCACTCGCCATCGTCCATTGCTGACCGTGTATGCGTAATCGTACGGTGGCTGCGCCGGAGGTTTTGTTTGACTTAATCCACAACGTGACTTGTTGCACCACCCCTGCAGGCATACCCTCTACGGCAATGGTGGCGTGTTTATCTTTCCCCACTCGTCCCCCGTCTTTGGTGTCATTGTAAAACGTGCCCACCATCGTTTCTGTATAGTCGCCACTCAAACTTGCTGTTTGGTAGGAATCTCGTGTCACCACTACGGTTTTGGCATTCATCTCCACCACCATCAGCAGTACCCCAACTATGTATAGCACACGTCTCATTGCTCTTTCCTAACCGCCTGCCACAGCACCTCTATCGGGTGTAAAGCGGTAACGCCCGTACCGTCTTTTATCTGCTGTCTGCAACTGGTTCCCGGCGCACAAACAACGACTTTATCGTGCATTGTGCATTGTCCACTGTCAACCGATACGGCTTGCCGTATCGTAGGAAACAGTATCATCTCGCCTATTGCCATACTCGTTTGGTAGTGTTCTTTCTCATAGCCAAAACTGCCGGCCATACCGCAGCAGCCACTTGGGATAACATGTACCGTCGCACCCGTCAGTCGCAGGCAATCAGCCGTTTTCTCTACGCCTACCAACGCTTTTTGGTGGCAATGTCCGTGCAGCCAAATATCGGTGCCCTGCAAACTTGCAAAATCTGCTGCCGATATATTGCCTTTCGCCACCTCGCGCATCAACCACTCGTCGTATAGCAAACTATTCTTCGCCAATTTCTCACTCTCCATTCTCCATTCTCCATTCTCCATTAATCTCGGGTATTCGTCCCTAAAACTCAATATGCAACTCGGTTCGATGCCCACCAGAGGTGTTTCGTCATTCACGATAGGTACCAACAGTTGCACGTTCTTCTTCGCATATTTGGCAGCCAAGTGCAAACACCCTTTTGACATGGCAGCACGACCACTTTCTACATGTTTCGGCACCTCCACCTCGTACCCCAATGCTCTCACCAACTCAGCAAATTTCAGTCCCAATTCGGCCTCCTGATAATTGGTAAACTCGTCTGCAAACAAATAGACTTTCCCCTTGGAAGATGAATCGGCGAATCGGTGAATCGGTGAGTCGTGAGCAATGAGCCAGCGCATCGAGTGGCGGCATAAGGTTGGTATTTGCCGTTCTGCTGCAAAGCGCACGATATGTTTAATGACTGCACTTGTCCATCGCGTGCGTGCGAACCAATTATATATATCAGGCACCAAACTTCCCAATCGTTCCACCATCGCCATACGTGCCACCATCCAACTCCTGAACGGTGTACCCGTTTGGTCGTATTTCATCTGCAGCACTTCGCTGCGCAGACGGGTCATATCCACATTACTGGGGCATTCGCTCTTGCAACCCTTGCACGCCAAGCAACTATCCAGCACCTCTGCTACTTCCTTACTGGTCAGTGCATTAGGGTCGTTGGTCAGTTTCTCACGTAGCACATTGGCACGGGCACGCGTGGTCTTTATTTCCTCTCCACTTACCTTAAACGCAGGACACATCGTACCGCCAATTAGGTTGCTTTTTCTACAATCCCCTGCCCCATTGCACCGCTCAATCCGCTGCATCAAATCCTTCCAGTCATCACCGTGCATTGTGCATTGTGCATCGTCAACTGTCAATTGTGCATTATACCTTAGCCACTGGTCCATAGGCGGTGTATCAACTATCTTGCCCATGTTGAGAATACCGTCTGGGTCCCATGTTTTCTTGAGTTGGCGAAACATCTCATACACCTGTTCGCCGTACATCAATGGCAAGAACTCGCCACGTAACCGCCCGTCGCCATGCTCGCCACTCAAACTGCCACGATGTTTTTTCACCAATTTGGCGGTCTCTTCTGCCACCTGACGGAACTTCTTTCTGTCGCCGGCATCTTTTAGGTTCAATATGGGACGCAGGTGTAATTCGCCTGTTGAGATATGTCCGTAGTACACGCAATCCAATTCCAAACGTTGCATCATGGCTTTAAAATCGCTCATGTATGCCCCCAATCGCTCTGGTGCCACAGCTGTATCTTCTATCACGCCAACCGGTTTGGCATCTCCCTCAGCACCCGTCAAAACGCCCAATCCTGCCTTGCGCAAATTCCACACTTTTTCAACATCTGCATCAAATAATAGTTCTATCCGTTGCATCAAATTTTGCACAGGGGTTTCTCTGGGGTTTTGCCGACGGCGAACCGACGGCGAACCGACGGCGAACCGAACCATAGAAGAACTGTTATCGATATATTCTGACGCTTTTTTTTGAAGCTCGTCATTGGTCTCTGCCCAGAACTCACTCACCAAGATACCGGCCGGCAGATGTTCCTTGTCCAAACCCAGCACTTCCATGTTCTTCTCTGCCGATAGATTGCCCTTGGCCAACTCCAATATCTTGCCGTCTATCAGTTCCACCGCCACAGGGTGCTGGCTCAGCGCCCTCAAGTTAGCGTCCCAAGCGTCCTCTATGTCGCTTAGCATCTCGCATACCACCATCTTATGTGCAGGTGGCAACGGGTCTAAACTCAGCGTTATCTCCGTCACAAAACACAGCGTTCCCTCACTCCCCACGATCAACTTGCACAAATCCACACCATTGTGCATTGTGCATTGTGCATCGTCCACTGATAAAGTTTCATCTATCGCATATCCGCAACTGCGGCGTTGCAAACTCTTATCAGGAAAGTTCTCTCGCAATAACTCCAGCACCTTAGCATCTGCTTTCCATTCCCTCAACTGCTTAACAATGCGCTCCCCTAAATCACCGTGCGTTGTGCATTGTGCATTGTCAACCTCAAAAGTGTTTCCATCGGACAAGACACCTTTGATACCAATCACATGGTGCCGTGTACTGCCATAAATCAAACTATGTGTACCGCAGGAGTTATTTCCCACCATACCACCTATGCAGCAACGATTACTCGTACTCGTTTCAGGACTGAAGAACAATCCGTAGGGCTTGAGTGCCATATTCAGTTCGTCACGCACCACACCCGGTTGCACACGCACCCATCGTTCTTCGGCATTGATTTCCAAGATACGATTCATGTACCGACTCACATCTACCACGATACCACTACCCACCACCTGTCCGGCTATGCTGGTTCCCCCTGCACGGGGAATCAGATGGGTCTTGCGACGTCGTGCCTCGTCCATCAATTCGCGTATATCTTCCTCTGTCTTGGGATACGCCACGCCCATCGGCATTTCTCGATAAGCCGACGCGTCCGTAGCATACGCTATTCGATGTAATGAGTCCGTTAAGATCTGCATATCAGAGGTATAACTTTGTCAATTTACTGCTGTTATTTACCGAAATAGTCATTCGTTTAGCGGATTCTGTTCCACTACCTGCCAATAGGTAACTGTGACAATTCAGCGTCCTTGTTTGAGGAACTTTATATACTTGTTTCATGTACATACACTTATCGTTGATTGCCCATTATATCATATATCTGCCCATTGCGTACAATCCGCAACGAACTGCCACACAACCGTTTACAATTTATTGAGCAATCTTTATTTGCTTTCCTTATCTCAGTTGCCATACCTTTTGGAACAGCAATCGTCAACATCTTACGTCCTGACACAGCAGCCGTTCCATCTACCTCCGGCACCTCGTCCATTTTGATATATCCCTTATTCGCCCCCATCTGACAGTCGGCACCCACCTGCATCAACTCATTATGGTAAATCACCCACATATTCTCCAAGGTAGAACTTGCCGTGATGGGCTCCAAATTGCCATACAATCCGTTATAATTAAAGGCAGTTGTAACCGTTTCGCCCATATACGTCCATTGCATGGTCGAATTGGTGGCATAGTAAATATACGGCATACCGGCTTGCAAATTCTCCACCTGTTCCACAAAGATATTGGTAGGAACAGCTGCACTGCCTTCTCGTCCACTAAGTTGATAAAACTCCACGCCTTGGTATGCATTAGCAGCCACCGCCCGTGGCAAGCACACAATTCCCATTTCTTCGACCTCGGCACTTCGTGTCTCACTCTCTGCCACTTCTGCACTGCCACTTGTTATCTCTATATCATCAATATATACTAATTTTCCGTTCTGCCCATCTGTTTCGACAGCAAACCACCCTATTTGTCGATTACCTTTCTCAAACACTACCTTCACACGTACTTCTGTATTCTCAATAACATAATTCCAACTGTCCCACGAATCTTGCTTAACAAATACCTTGTTGTGTGTGTCCCATACATAAACAGGGGCTTGCGAAACTTTCCCCCATGCAGTGCTTTCCTTTTTCGTCCCCATATAAACCCTCACATTGCTACCCCCTGTGTTCTTTATCGTAAACTGCACCTCCGTCATATCGGTCAGTATATCACTTTGTAAAGAAGCAACTTGCGATGGGGCAAACGATGCTGTCGATGTTGTTTTCAACGCAACACACTTGCCACCAGTGGATAAGTTACCTGTTGCATCATCCACTTTTGCAGATTTTCCAGTCCACTCATGTCCGGCATTGGTATAAGAAAATCCACTATACCCACTACCTTTCGTTGCGTTATCAAACGTCTCCGTCCACACAGCTCCATAGACATTGCCACTAAGTAGCAGCAGACCAACCATAGTCAACCACATCCAAGTATGTTGTTTCATTTTGAATTGATTTGAATAATCCATTTACCTAATTGATACACCCATGGGCGCATCACATACACGTACCGTCCCCACTCGTGCAACTCACCCCCCATTTGCAATTTAAAGTCCCTGACACCGTATGGCACATCGGGCTCGCCGGCACCCATCATATCAATTACCTCTATGGCATGTTGCCGACCATAATCAATCATTGCCCACGTACTCATTACCTGTCCACATATATACCACTCGTATGCCTTGTTTCCCATCACAGGCATCAGTACGCCTCCCACAACATCTCCATTGCCATCTACACTTACCAGCACTTTCACACCTTGCTGCCAAGCATTCAAGAAGAACGACTCCTTCGGCAACGGACGACGCACTTTGGTACGATACAGATGCTTTAAGCACTTATAGAACGCCTTTACCTCGTCTTCGTTTTGTGCCTCGTGCCAACTATACCCATTGCGAATGGCAGCGTTGATTTGGCGCATCTTGGCTTCGGGAATATTCTGCATCGGATATATCAACACATCGTAATGCGGTTGATACACCCAACCTGCTTGCTCCAATATCTGCCGAAACACGCTATAGTCGTCAAAACAGCGCACTTCGGCATAGACGCATCCTTGCCGTTTGGCTTCTTGTGCCAACTCCTCCATACAAGAACGAACATGCTGCATCAGTTGCGAATTGGCTGCACTTTCTTTGGGCAACGCCTTCTCCTGCTCTTGTATAGCTATACCCCCTTGTACAATGGCTCGTTTCGTTAAACCACAACCTTGTATTTCAGCCACGCAGCAGCACGCCGTTCCTCGTCCAACCACCACCTTGTGCTTGAACAACCTCTCCGCCACCTCTGTCTGAAACCAATTCGTCATATTACTCCCACTTTCTATTTATCTCTCCTTGCAGTAGCCGCCCCATTCCTTCTAATACCTGACCAACTATAGCATGCAGAACATATCGCGGTGCTATCTCATATAGGGTCATTGAGCTGGCTATTTTTGCTTTCAGCGTTCCTAATTTACGTACAATAACGTTTGTTACCTTTTTATCGGTCGCAGTATGTATCGGGCGAACAGGAACCAACAACCGTTCTAAAAACAATTCACCTCTCGCTGCAACTTTATCCACATTGCACCCCACATATTCTTCCGACACGCCTAAATACTTCACCATAATGTACGCATACACCTCCCACACTTGCGTGAGATGTAGCTTACGTAGATTTGTTTTTAGATATGCCTCCGTAATGCGTTTTTTATCACCACTCAATTCTCCCCTGTCCCCGAGTGCCTTTAGACACATTGCCACATCGCACACCTGCTTCATATTAGCGCTTCGTGACTCGGTATAATGGTGCCAACTATGTATCAGCACCAATAACACATTCCACTTATCTTCGGGCACTCTTATGCTGACACCATCTATAGTTATTTCCTTGCTTTGCGTTACTAACCCCTCCTTTTCTAAACGTGTCCAGATTCGTTTATCTCTCGGATGAGTCATTGCCAAACTAATTCGATGAGCTTCAATAGCCGTATGACCTACGTTAATATTCCAATGTTTGAAAAAATCTTCTTCCGTTTCAAAACACGGGCAATCAGGCCACGTATTTTTTAAAATCGCAGCTGCCTTGTGGTAGCCATTATTGCCGACATAAATATCAATATCTCCCCATTGCCTAACATGTGGATTGGGGTATAATTGCGCTAATGAAAAGCCCTTCATTACCGTTGTCTGCACACCGCCTTTAGATAAAGCATCTATCGTTTTTGTCAGCACGGTTTTCATCTCCTCTTGCAATAGCATATTCTGCATACACAACTGCTTCATCTGCATTTCCAAACTCCCCTGCCCTATGAGGGAAGGGGTTGGGGGAAGGGTCCTTAAGAGTTGGGTGAAGACCAATGGCCCTGTACTTTGCCTCATTGCCAATTGCACAATCGCCTCAATATCATCGTGCATCGTGCCTTTATCGGAGTGCTCGGAAGCACCGTCAACCGCCCAGCCAATCGCTTGGCGCAGTAATTGCAAATATGTCTCCTGTATGCGATTCATTCGTTGCTACTACCAATTTAGTATGCCATAATCTCCTTCAAGATTTCTTCAGCTGCATGACTATTTCCAAAGAGTGGCGGGAAATGTACTTGTTTATGGCAAAGCGCGTCATAAGCCGCTATAATGCGCTCATAGTTTGCATCGGCAATGACACCTGCCCCTGCTTCCACTATCTCTACCCATTCTGTTTCCGGTCGCAAAATAACGCATGGCGTTTCAAAGAAAAAGGCCTCTTTTTGAACGCCACCCGAGTCGGTCATAACAATGCGTGCATGCTTCTCTAAACGAATGATTTCAAAAAAGGATGCAGGTTCTGTGATGAGCATATTACCGCAACATTCTATTCGGTCTATCAATTGTTGAGACAGTTTCTCCGGTAACAACTTACGTGTGCGCGGATGCAACGGCAATACCACTTTGACATGTTTGCTTTCGGCAATATCTAACAATGCTTGTATAATCGAAGATAAGTTCTCTGCCGAATCGGTATTAGCAGGACGATGAATAGTAGCCAATATAAATTGCTTAGAAACGAGACCAAGTCGCTCAATGATATCCGACTTTTGCTCCGCCATTTCGGCAAAGAACATAGAATTATCGTACATCACATCACCGGATTGCACCACATATTGTCCTTTACCATTGCGGAAATGCACTTTGGAGTGCTTCTCCCCCATTTGTTGGAAACCTGCAGCATGTAGGTTGTTCCATCCTGTCGTGGTAGGTGTAAATAGGATGGAAGATAGTTCATCGCACACGATACGATTGATTTCTTCCGGCATAGCCATATTCCACGAGCGCAATCCTGCCTCAATATGGAATACAGGCACATGTATTTTGGCAGCTGCGACAGCACCTGCTAATGTAGAATTAGTGTCACCATATAGGACAACACCATCGTACGATTCATTAGTCAGCACTTGTTCAATACCCTCTATCATACGGGCAGTTTGCGTACCATGGCTGCCACTACCTACATGCAAGTTGATATCCGGTTCAGGAATACCTAATTCACGAAAGAATATGGCAGACATCTTATCGTCGTAGTGTTGCCCTGTGTGCAAAATAACCTCTTGCACACAATCCTTTTTTTCATGAGTGCTATTCCATTGCGCCACCGCCCGCGAGAATGCAGCTGCTTTGATTATCTGCGGTCGCGCTCCAATTATAGTAAGCAGTTTTTTCATATTAACGCTTTTCATCCCAACCAAATGGGTGTTTAGCCAAGGGCAATTTAGCCAACGGATGATAATCACCTACCAAACCGATTGGCTCGGCATGACGAATATCGCTCACGATCTCAATGCAAGGACGCGCCTCGGCGA